>JAFSZV010000034.1 GCA_017455565.1 Clostridia bacterium | reverse complement strand
GGTTGAGAGCCGAAAACGCATACCTAAAAAAATGAATGCCTTGCTGGAGAAAGCCTTTAAAACGATTCCAGACAGGACAAATCTAATCCTTCACTCTGATCAGAGCTGGCAATACCAGCACAAACAGTACCAACGAATGTTAGAGGCAAAAGGTCTGTGACAGAGCATGAGCCGAAAAGGAAACTGCCTGGACAACGCTGTGATGGAAAACTTTTTCGGCTTGCTCAAAAGCGAGCTGCTTTATCTGCAAGACTTCGATTCTCTTGAGCACTTCAAGGCTGAACTCATCGACTACCTTGACTACTACAACAACCGCAGGATCAAGCTAAAACTAAAGGGCCTGACACCTGCTCAGCGCAGATACCAGACCCTTCAGGTCGCTTAATTCAAATATTTGTCTAACTTTTGGGGTTCACTTCAAAGGTTCCTGCGGCTGTTCTTTGCCTTCGCAACGCCGTTATTAGGTTTTTTGATTACTTCCTTATTCGGCCGTAGCTAAAAAGGCAGGGGCCTTTTCTTATCCCATCAACAGACGCACGGCGATCCCCGACATGAGAAAGGCGGCCAGATCGGCGCACAGGGCGGCGGGGAGAGCGTAGCGGGTGTTTTTCAGTCCCAGATAGGCGGAATAGACGGCGATGGTGTAGAAGCTGGTCTCGCTGCTGCCAAGCATCACGGCGGCCACCCGGCCCGCCGTGCTGTCGGGACCTGTCTCGGCGATGACGGCGGAGCCTACCGAGAGAGCGCCGCTGCCGGAAAAGGGGCGCAGCAGCGCCAGCGGGAGGCATTGGGCCGGAATGCCCAGCGGCTCGCTCAGCGGTGCCAGAAAATGGGCCAAAAGATCTACCGCGCCGCTGGCCCGCAGCATGGTGACGGCGGTCAGCATCACCAAAATGGCCGGGAAGATCTGCCCGCAGGTGGAAAGTCCCTGCCGGATGCCGCAGACCAGAGCGTCGTAAAGATCCACGCCGCGGACGAGCCCATAGAGCAAAATGCCCGCCATCAGCACGGGGATAAGATAATCAGTCACCGGCACCACCTCCGCATCAGGCGGGCGGCAAGGACCCCCACCGCCACCGAAACGGCGCTGGCCAGCCAGACGGCGGGCAGAATATCGTAGGGCGACCGAGCGCCGTAGGAGGCCCGCACGGCGGCCACCGTGGTGGGCAGAAGCTGCAGCGAGGCCGTGTTGAGAACGATGAGCAGAAAGACGGCGTCGTCGCCCCGTCCCTGCTGCCGGGCAAGGGTGTGCAGCCGGGCGGCGGCCCGCAGGCCGGCAGGTGTTGCGGCCGAGCCAAGACCCAAAAGATTGGCGGACATGTTCTGGGAAAGGGCGGCCTTGGCTTCCTTGTCGGTTGCGTCTTCCCGGAACAAAAAGCGGATCAGCGGCTGCAAAAGGCGGGCGACCCCGCGGGAAAGGCCGCTGCGGTCCATCACTTCCATCAGGCCGCTCCACAGGCAGAGCGAGCCGCCGATGGAGAGCAGCAGGCGCACGGCCTCCTGCGCGCCGCTGATGGTGGCTTGTGACACCTGGCCCATACGGTTTGTGACCGCGCCGAAAATCAGCGCCGCCGCCAAAAGAAAAACCAACACGCGGGACATCATAAAATACAAACCCCCAACAAACAATAAAAATAACAGTTTTTTCCGAAAAAATCACATGAATGCTGTGCAATTTTCAGATTGACAGCCATGTCGAAAACAGGCATAATAAATAAAAACATAACGCAAGAATTCTGTATTATGGAGGAAGAAACATATGAAATCGACCGGTATCGTCAGGCGGATTGACAATCTGGGCCGTATCACCCTGCCCATCGAACTGCGTAAAAATCTGGATATGGATTGCGGCGACGCGCTGGAAATCTATACCGAGGGAAATTCCGTGGTCCTGCGGAAGCACGAGAGCGGATGCGTCTTCTGTGGCAGCACCAGAAAGGTCACGCTTTATAAGGACAAGGCGATCTGCGAAAACTGCCGTCGGGAACTCAGTCTGTAAGCGCCACACACGGAGCGGGAAACCGCTCCTTTTTCATTTTACGGGTAAAAGGGGTCCGTTATGACGCCCGCCGGACGGGATGTAAATTTTTCACTTTTTTTCCATTTGCGGTTTACAAGCGGCGCGGGAAAGGCTACAATAAGAAAAGCACCCGTGCAAAGGAGCGAGAGCATGGAAAAAAAGAAGAATTATTGCAAATACGTGGTGGGGCCGCGTCAGGCGGAAAGCAGAGGAAAAGCGATCCTGCGGTTTTTTTTCGGGAGCCAGCGCAAGGCGTTTTATTACGAGACGCAGGACGAGGAAAAGGATCTGTATCTGCTGTGGATCGAGACCAGACGCTGGGGCGAGATGCGCTGCTATCCCTGCGTACTGCGCAAGGGCGAAGAGATTCTCGTGTTTCAGAGCGACGTTTTGAAGGAATGCCGCGAAAACAATTACCGTCTGGTGGACGAGTGGGAGTCCTGCGTCGACCGGGAGCGGGTCAACGCGGTATGCCAGGTCAACGATCTGAGTCCCAAGGAGTTTCAGGAACTGTTTTCTCGGTATCGCAAAGAGGATCTGGATCGGGCCATCGCTCGGGCCGAGCGGGAAAACGGACTCCTGAACGACGAGCCAGAGGCTGCGGCGTCTTTGAAGGAAACCCCCGCCGACCCGCCGGAGAAGCCTGCGGAATGATCGGAGCAAAAAAATCAGCCGGAGCGGCAAAGGCCGCTCCGGCGTTTTATTGCATTGAGGGAGGCGCGTTACTGTCCAAAGCCGCCGTCGACCCCCAGCACCTGTCCAGTGATGAAGGATGCTTCGTCGGAGCAGAGGAACCAGACTGCGTTGGCCGCATCCTCGGGCGACCCAATGCGGCCCAGCGGCGTTTCCGCAGCAAGGGCGGCCATGGTCCCGGCGGAAAATCCGGCGCACATGTCGGTGCCGATGACGCCGGGGGCAACGCAGTTGACCCGGATGCCGGAGGGACCGACCTCCTTGGCCAGCGCCTTCGTCAGGCCGATGACCCCCGCCTTTGCGGCGGAATAGTGGACCTCGCAGGCGGCGCCGCAAACGCCCCAGACCGAAGAAATGTTGACGATGGAGCCGCTTTTTTCCCGCAGCATGGCGGGCAGAACGGCTCGGTCAAAGGCAAACACGCCGCCCAGGTCGGTGTCGATCATGTTCCGCCAATCGTCGTCGGTCAGGTCAGAAAAGAGCTTTTGCTGGGCGATGCCGGCGCAGCAGACAAGCGCGTCGATGCGGGGATAACGGCGCAAAACGGCGGCGACGCAGGCTTCGGCCTGCGCGGGGTCGGACACGTCGGCACAAAATATTTCGGCGTCGCAGCCGACCTTTCGCAGCTCGTCCCGCAGAGCAAGCGCGGCGCTTTCGCTTTTGCCGTAATGAATGGCGACCTGCCAGCCTTCTTTTGCAAAGCGGCGGGCGCAGGCGCGGCCAATGCCCCGGGAAGCGCCGGTAATCAGAACGGTTTTCATCATGAAAAGCCCTCCCTGCGGAGATTTTTTCCTATTGTAGCATAAAAGCCGCCGCCGGGCAAGAGCCCGGCGGCGGAGGCTTTTTCAGGCGGCGTGCGCCTCGGGATGAAACAGCAGCCCGATGCACCAGAGCGCGGCTAGGCCGACCAGTCCATAAACGATGCGGCTGCCTACGGCGGCGCTGCCGCCGAAGATCCACGCCACCAGATCGAAGCGGAACAGGGCGATGAGCCCCCAGTTGATCCCGCCAATGATGGTGACGGCCAGAGCGATCTTGTTCATAAGAATCCTCCAAACGTGATTTTACCTGTAAATTTCCCGTTTCTGCGGAAATTATGCAGGGAAAATATACTTTTCAAAAAAAATGTGCTATACTGACAGTGTATAATGAAAACGATCCGAATCGAGGCCCTATTATGATGCTTTGCGATTGTCACAACCATTCCTGGTTTTCCTTTGACGCCAAAGGAAACATTGACGAGATGTGCTGCGGCGCCGCTTCTGCGGGGGTGCGGATCTTCGCGCTGACGGAACACTATGATTATGACGACCGCGGCGGAGAACGGCACTACGGCGTCCGCCACGCCCGTCGCATGGCGGAAATGAAGCGGGCGAAGGAAGAATGGGCGGACAGGCTGGAGCTGCTGTGCGGCATCGAGATCGGCCAGCCCCATCTGGACCCGGTGCGCAGCTGCAAGCTGACGGCGGAGGGCGGCTTTGACCTGGTCATCGCCAGCCTGCACGATCTGCGGCCCGGGCGGGACATATACCGGGATTTCGACTATTCCTCCATCGAGGTGTGCGACGCGGTGTATGCGCAGTTTTTTGACGAGGCCGAGGAGATGATCGAGCAATGCGATTTTGATGTGTTCGGCCATTTTGACTATCCGCTGCGGATGATGGAAAAGAGCGTTCCCGAAGGGAGCATGCTCCGCTGGAAGGTGCGGATGCTGTCCTTTTTGAAGACGCTGGCGCAGAGCGGCAAGGCGCTGGAGATCAACACCAGCGGCGCGCGGCGCTGGCTGGGCCGTCCCGGCGGCGAGGAATGGCTGCTGGACGCCTACCGGCAATTCGGCGGACGGCGGATCTCGGTGGGTTCAGATGCCCATCGGGGGCGGGACGTGGGCTGCGGCGTCGAAGCGGCCTACCGCCAGCTTTTGCGTAGCGGCTTTGACAGCGTGACGGTCTATCGCGGCAGAAGGCCGGAGCAGATCTCCATTCGTTGAAAGGAAACGGAACGGTTTATGAAACAGATCAGCGGGACGGCGTATGCCAAGATCAACCTGTATCTCAGCGTTCGCGGCCTGCGGGCCGACGGCTATCACGAACTGGAGACTGTGTTTCAAACGGTGGAGCTCTGCGATCTGGTGGCGGCGAGCCTGCATCGGCAGGGCGGGATCTCGCTGCGGTGCAGCCTGCCGTATCTGCCCACCGACGAGCGCAATCTGGCGGTGAAGGCGGCGGAGCTGTTCTTTCGGGAAACGGGGCTAGAAAACCCCGGCCTGAATCTGAACATCAAAAAAAACATCCCCGTGGGCGCGGGACTTGCGGGCGGCAGCACCGACGCGGCCTGTGTCCTGCGGCTGCTCAACCGGCTGTTCGGCATGCCTTTGAGCGAAGAACGGATGGCGAATGCCGCCCTGACGCTGGGGGCTGACGTACCCTTCTGCCTGCGGGGCGGGACAGCGCTGGCCGGCGGCGTGGGCGAAAAACTCAGGCCGCTGCCGCCCATGCCGGAATGTGCGATGGTTATCGTTAAGCCGGGCTTTTCGGTGTCCACCAAGGCGGCCTTTGCCCTGTACGATCAGACGGGCGGGACGGAGAGCGGACAGAGTGCGCCGCTGCTGGCGGCGCTGGCCGACGGCGATCTGACCGGCGTGTGCCGCAGCCTGCACAACGGGCTGGAGGGCCCCGTGGCGGAGCAGTTTCCGCGGATCGGGCAGCTGCGGGAGCAGCTGCTGTCCCTGGGCGCCATGGGGGCGCGGATGACCGGCTCGGGTTCGGCGGTCTACGGGATTTTTGACGAACAGGAGAGGGCAAGCAGGGCGGCCGAGGCCCTGCGGGGAAAGCTTCGCTTCATAACGGTGACCCGGCCGTTGCCGGGTCTGCGGGAGTAAAAGGAGGCGGAGATAAAAATGGCAAGAGAAGACGTGACCCGGCGGATCGAGGCCTTTCCGGGACACACGTCGTTTTGGTTCGAGGACCTGACCACGGGCGAGATTTGCGCCAGCAACGCGAAAGAGCCCATGTGCGCCGCCAGCGTCATCAAGCTCACCGTGATGGCGGAGTTGTTTCGCTGCTTTGAGACGGGGGAAATCGACAGGGATCTTCGGCTGACGGTGAAGGATGAGGACCGCGTCCCCATCTGCGGTGTTTTGACGCTGATGCACACGGGAATGGAGGTCACGCCGGTGGATCTGTGCTGGCTGATGATCGCCATTTCAGACAATATGGCAACCAATCTGCTTATCGACCTGCTGGGTCTCGAGAACATTCAGGAAAACAACCGCCGCCTGGGGCTGGAAGGTGTGGAGCTCAACCGCAAGCTCTTTGACGGGAGGCCAGGCTATCGGGAAAAGATGAATTTCATCACCGCGGAAAGCATCGGCAAGCTGCTGGAGATGATCTGGAAGGGCGAACTGGTGAGCAAACAGGCGTCGAAAGAGATGATGGAGATGCTTTTGGCCCAACAATGCACCAATAAAATGCCGCTGTTTTTGGGCGAGGGCGTCGTGGCCCACAAGACCGGCGAGGACGAGGGCATCACCCACGATGTGGGCATCGTCTTTGCCAGACGGCCCTTTATCGCCTGCTTCTGCAACTGGAAGCTGGAGGAAGGCAGCGAGGGGCGGATGAATCTGCTGATCGGGGAAAGTACAAAAGCCCTGCTCGACGAACAGGGCGGCGCGCCGGAGGAGGAGAACGCATGACCATTCTTGTGATCGACGGACAGGGCGGCCGCATGGGCCGCCAGATCGTCAAGACCGTTTTGGAACGGTTCCCCGACCAGGCGCTTTTGGCGGTGGGGACCAACAGCATTGCTACCGAAAGCATGCTCAAGGGCGGCGCACCCCGGGCGGCCACCGGGGAAAACGCCGTGGTGACCGCCTGCCGCAGGGCCGACGTCATCATCGGGCCCATCGGCATCGTCATCGCCGACGCCCTTTTGGGCGAGGTGACCCCCGCCATGGCCCAGGCCGTGGGGCAGAGCGGCGCTATGCGCATTCTCATCCCTTCCGGTCGGTGCGAAACGCTGGTGGCCGGGGTGGGCGAAGCGCCCATGGGCGCCCTGCTGGACGACGCCATGGACAAGCTGGCCGCCGTTTTGAAGGAAAGGGCGTGATGGCATGAAAATGATGGGGATCGACCTGGGAAAGGTGCGGACGGGTGTGTGCGTGTCCGACCTCAGCGGGTTTCTGGCGGGACGCAGCGTGACGCTCACCGCCCGGGGCCGGGAGGAGCTGACGGAACAGATCTGCCGCCTGATCGGAGAGGAAAAGCCCGGCCGCGTGGTGGTGGGGCTGCCCCTGAACATGAACGGCACCGAGGGCGAAAAGGCCCGGGAATGCCGCGCGTTCGCCGCGCTTTTGCAGGAGCGGTCGGGGGTGGAAACCGTTCTTTGGGACGAGCGGGGGAGCAGCGTCACCGCAAACCGCATTTTGAGCGACGCGGGAAAAAAGCGCGGAAAGCAGCGGGCCCGGGTGGACGCTGTGGCGGCGCAGGTGATTTTGCAGAGCTATCTGGATCATTGGCAGTTGCACAAGCAGGAAGAAGCGCGGCAGAGCCGCGGAGAGGAGCGGGAGATATGACGTTTTTGGAACTGGCGCGGGCGCGGTATTCGGTGCGGAAGTTCGCCGAAACCCCCGTGGAGGAGGAAAAGCTGCAGGCCGTGCTGCAGGCGGGCGCCTGCGCCCCCACGGCGAAGAATCTGCAGCCCCAGCGGATCTATGTGCTGCAAAGCGAAGCGGCCGTTGCAAGGATCCGCGGCATCACCCGGTGCGCATTTAACGCGCCGGTGGTGCTTTTGATCTGCGGCGATGTGAACGAAGGCTGGGTCAACCCCTTCAACAACCGCAATTCCACCGAGATGGACTGCTCCATCGTCACCACCCAGATGATGCTGCAGGCGCAGGAGCTGGGGCTGGGCACCACCTGGGTCTGCTGGTTCGACACCGAGGCGGTGAAGAAGGTCTTCGGGCTGCCGGTGGGAATCGAGCCCTTCGCCCTTTTGCCGCTGGGATATCCGGCGGCGGACTGTGCGCCGAGTCCCATGCACGCCAACCGCAAGCCGCAGGAAGAAACGGTGAAATATCTATGAAATTCCTGAACGCCAAAGTTGACAAGACCACCCGTCTGCTTTTGGCAGTGGCGGCGGCCCTGTTGGGCAGCATTTTGAAGCGCGTTACCGGGCTGGACGCCTTTTTCTGGCTGGGGATCATCATCTGCGTGCTGATCTTCCTTCTGCTGGGCCGGGGCGAGCAGTATTGGGAACGCTGGGGCGGCGGGAATAAATGACGGCCGTGTGGGAAGAAGCGCCTTTTTTGCCTGCGAGCTTGTCCGAAACCTATACGGTCCGGCGGCTGGAAGAGGCGGATCTGGAGGCGCTTTTGGCGCTCTGCCGGGGAAATCCGCTCTATTACCGGCATTGTCCGCCGGAGCCTACGCCTGAGAGCCTTCGCGGAGATATGGCGGCGCTCCCGTCGGGAAAAGAGCCGGAGGATAAATATTATCTGGGTTATTTTCAAAGAGGGCGGCTGGCAGCCGCGCTGGATCTGATCTTGCGGTATCCGGACGACCAGACGGCATTTATCGGTTTTTTCATGGTTGAAAAGGATCTTCAGGGAACGGGCGTCGGCACGGCGATGATGCAGGAACTCTTTGCGGCGCTGCACGGGGATGGCTTCTGCGCCGTTCGCTTGGGCTGGGCGAAGGGGAATCCCCAAAGCGAGCACTTCTGGAAAAAGAACGGCTTTCGGGAGACCGGCGTCACTTACGACGCCGGCGCGTATACCGTCGTGGTAGCTCAGCGTGAAATCGGGTAAAACAGAAAAAACCGCTTTGACGGGGGGCGCTTCGTAAGGAAGGGCCTCCTTCGGACAGGAAAATCGGCTGCATCATTTAATGGAATGGACTACGCCGGCCTCCAACGGTAAACCGTTGGAAACAAATCGGAATATGAGGAGGTAAGAGCGTGCTGCGTTCTTGTTCAAAAACCGAATTCGAAAGGTATACTGATTTTATCTATGAGTTGGCGACGGATTTGACGAAGTCCGGGTATCCGACGTACTGTGATGGGATCAAGACAAAGGTGGAGTTCTCAGAACGTTCTGCGAAGGCATTTGTACGGGATACAGAACACATGCTGTTGTTTGAGCATGAAAGCGAAGTGCAGGGAATGATACACTATTTTTGGGTTCCGGAGGATCAATATCTTCAAACGATCTGCTTCAACATCAATAAAGCGACAGAACAGGCGATCGCGGAATTCTTGACATATGTCAGTGAACGGTTTAAAGGGTACGATGCGTTTTTAAGGTTTCCCGCCGAAAACAATTCAGCGGTGAATTATCTTTCCGGGCAAGGATTTGAATGCATTGAAAATGACTTCAACAACACCGCTTTTCTCGACCGATTCGACGATCTACGGAAGACTATCGACTTGATACAGATTAAAAGGGAAAACTATGAACTGTTTGAATCGCTTCATCGTCAAACAGAAGGGTACTGGAATTCCGAAAGAATGCTGGCAGATCTGGACAACTGGATTATTATAGGCAAGGAAACAGATGGGATATTGCAAGGCACAGTTTATTATAGGGCCTTAGCCCTGGTTGACGGGTGGTTTGAAATATACGGAATAGATATGCGTCAAGGAGACGATGATTCGCAACTGTTTAAAGAATTGCTGAATGCAGCGTTGATTGATGCAAAGCACAGAAATGGGAGGTTTATGACCTTCTTTTGTGAAGAAGAATATGAGAAAGCTGCAATGGAATGTGGATTCTTATGTGTCGGAAACAATCTTTGCTATAAGGCTCACTTAGAATAGCAGTTTTCGGTTTATCGGACAGATCTTTTATGGTCCATAGTCATAGCAAGCATCGGATTTTGACACACAAGATCCAAAAAATCGGCGTGACCGCAGTAGTCACGCCGATTTCATATTCTGTTGAGCCGGTAATTGCCGCCTCAAAACACCTTTCTTACCGAGGCGGCTCTGAAAGGAGCGGTTTTTTGCTGTTTTGAGCGGTCCCGATCAGTACATCCGGTACAGCAGGGCGGCGAACTCGGCCCGGGTGATGGTCCCGGTGGGGTTGACCTTGCCCTGGTCGCCGGTGACTACGCCCAGCGCCGTCAGCAGATCTACATGGTCCCGGGCCCAGGCGGGGATGGCGCCGCTGTCGTCAAAATCACAGGGTCCGTAGGAATAGCCACGCTCCAGCGTGCGGCCCAAAATGGTCATGATCTGGGCGCGGGTGCAGGAGGCGTCGGGATTAAGGACGGGACGGCCCTGACCGTCGGTGGAGCCGATCATGATGCCCAAGGCATACATGGCCCGCACGTGGGGCAGCGCCCAATCGGGGACGGCGTCGGCATCGGCGTGGGGCAGCGCCACAGAGGCGTAAAGCTCAGTGTGGACGCCCAGATAGCGGGAAAGCATGGTGGCGGCCATGGCGTTGCTCACCTTGGCGGCGGGATTGAAGTTCACGTCGGTGGAAAAGACGCCCTTTTCATGGAGATATTCCACGTAAGAGGCGGCCCAGTGGCCGTTCAGGTCGGCAAAGGTGACGGGAGAGGGCTCACCCACGTCGACGCTTTTGCGGGCGCGGTTGCCCATGATGTCGTCGGCGGTGACGGTGATCCGGTGAAGCGCGCCGTTATCGGGCAGCGAGGCGGTCAGCGTGTCGGAGACAAAGAGGAACGAAGTCTCCTTCCCGTCGACGGCAAGGGTGATGTTTTCGGCCGACAGACCGCTGTCGTCGGCAAACGAAACGGAGAGCGTGCCGATGGTCTCACGGAAGGAGAGGGCGGGGGGCTGCTCATCCTCGTTGACGGAGCCGTAATGGGCCCGAAGCTGATCCAGCCAGAGCGTTTCGCTGCCTTGTCCCCGGGCGGCGAAGCCTTCCAGCGCGGCGGCCCCGTCGGGGACGGTCAGCGTGACGGCCTGCCAGCGGTCGCCCGGCGCGGCAAAGGGGATTGCCTGCGTCCCGCCGTCCTGGGCGGAAAAGAGGGCGTACCAGTCGCCGGAACCCTTGGCGTGGAAGGTCAGATGCGAGGCGTCGTTCAGCGTAAGCGGCTCGAAGAAGCGGTATTCCGCCGAGCCTTCGGGACCGCCGCTGTATTCCAATCTGGCAGAGCCGCGGCCATAGCGGACGTGCTCCAGCGCGGTCTCGCAGGAGGCGGAGGCCGTGGCTGAGGCGTAGGGCGCCGCTCGGAGCACCAGGGACTCAAGGGTCTCGATCACGCGGGATGCCTTGGCGCGGACGGTGACGGGAAGGGTGACGAAAGCGCTTCCGTAGGAAACGGTCACTGAGCCAGAGCCGGCCAGCGTGCCGGCGGTGAAAAAACCGTTTTCATCCACCGTGCCCACGTCGCCCGAAACGGTGAAGGTGAACTGGCTGTCGGAGCAGACGATGGGGCGGACACCGTCGGAGGCGGAAACATTCAAATCGACGGTCTGGCGGCGCTCCAGCGTCAGAGAAGAAACGGCCTTGCCGTCCAGCGTGACGTGAAGAGCGTCGATCTGATCGGTAACGGTATAACAGGCGTCCTGCGAACGGTGGCCTGCGGAGACCGTGCACACGGCGGCAAAATCCGGCGCGGTAAAGACGCCTCCGGACACGACGCCATAGTCGCTCTCCAGCTGGTCGGTGGCGTCGGCAAAGCCCAGATAATCCCGGTTGTAGGAGACGGCGCTCACCGGCATGGAGGCACCGGTCAGCAGAGTGGCCGAGCGGGGATAGACCGCGCTGCCGTAGGCCGGGCCGCTGTCGGAGCCGTTGGTGACAAAGACCAGATAGGTGGCGCAGCCGCGGGGCGTGCCATCGGAGGGAGAGGACAGCAGCGCCGGGTCATAACCGGGAAAAGCCGCCGCCAGGGCGGAAGATCCGCCGCCGTCCAGATTGACCACAGTGGAGCAGCCACGGTCCAAGAGCTGGAGCGCGGCCTCCTGTAGCGAAATGCCCATGCTGACGGCGGGCTGGCGACCGTCGCACTCCAGAATGACGGCCGAGCCGTCGCTCCGAACGCCCAACACGGTGCGGGGCGCCGTAGCGGTGGCGGCGGCGGAGGTCAAAGCGCCGTTTTCCGCCAGCAGATTGCCGGCGCCGCTACTCCAGACCACGTCTTCCCACAGGGGATCGGGGGTCGAAGGCTCAAAAATCAGCTCGTCGCCTGGCACAAGGGCCGACAGAAGCGTGTAGTAGCGATTTTGGTCGGTAAAACTGAGCACCAGTTGGTCTTCTCCGATGGGCGTATTGCCGCCCCGGATCACCGAAAGGACTCGAGCCTGCAGGCGTCTGCCGATGCAGAGCTCGGTTCCGCGGGTGATCTGCAGCAGGACTTCGGTGCCGCCGGAGGTGCCGGTGGAGGGATCGAAATCCTGGCTGTAAAGATAGGTGGCGTCGGTGGAGCGCACCACGTTGAGGGCTTCGATGGGAATCCGCGTCCCGTCGGGCAGCGTCACAGGCAGCGAAAGCGAGGGCCGGCCCGCGATCACGCCGCCGTCGGGCAGGATGCCCACGGCGTTCTGTCCGCCGTCGGTGGTGCAGAGGCGTCCGTTTTGGATCGTCATGCCGATGGGAATGCCGGAATCGGTAAAGAAAAAGTCGGCGTTGACGGCGGCCAGGACCCGATAGCCCTGCCTTTGCGCGTAAGAGATCACGGTTTGGATAGGGGATTTGCCCCGGAGATAGGTGCCGTAAAGAACCAGCGGCTCCACCACGTCGCCGGGGGCATAGTCCAGCAGAAACTGCTGGCGCATGGAGCCGGAGGCGGCGCGGCTGTTTTCCTGAGTCAGCGTAAGGCCGGGGCCAAGCGCGGTCTCGACGACATGACTGACGGGTCCTGCGGCAAATGCGGAAACGGGCAGTAGCGTCGTCAGCAGGAGAAGGGAAAGCGCTCCCGCAAGGGCGCGGAAAGAGGTTTTTTTCATGGGGTCTCCTTTCCAGATGAGCAAATCGGATATGCTCTTATTATACAGGATGCGACCAAAAAAGACAGCAGGGAAATTCTGAAAATAAATGAAGTTTTGCCAACTGAAGAAAGCTGTGGTACAATAAGAAAAAACGGGAAAAGGAGATCGGCATGAACAAAATCGAGCGGGCGGAAAAGGCCATCCGCCGGATCCTGAAAAACAAGGAGCGGGTGATCGTCGCCGTAGACGGGCGATGCGCCGCGGGAAAAACCACGTTCGCACTGGAACTTGCCCGGCGGCTGGAGGCAAACGTGATCGCCATGGACGATTTTTTTCTGCCGCCGACGCTACGGACGGAAAAGCGTCTGGCGCAGCCCGGCGGGAATGTGCATCACGAACGGTTCATGCAAGAGGTTCTGGCACCGCTTGCGGCGGGCACGGCCTTTTCTTACGGGGTCTTTGACTGCGGCGTGATGGACATCACGGGGAAAAAACGGGTGGAGCCGAAGCCGGTTGCCATCATCGAGGGATCGTATAGCATGCATCCCGCGCTACGGTCAGCTTACGATCTGGGGATCTTCCTCACCGTGGAGCCGGAGGAGCAGAAACGGCGGCTGCTGGCCCGGGAGGGTGAAGCGGGCGCCGCGGCCTTTCTGGAAAAGTGGATCCCGCTGGAGGAGCGGTATTTTGCCGCCTGTGCCGTGGCGGAAAGCTGTGCACTGCGGCTGTAAAAAGCGTTCTTGCGCCGCCTGCGGCGGCGTGATACAATGATAGAAACGGATTTGGACGAACAGGAGGGGTCGCAATGGTCGGACGGGAAAACGGCATCCCGCGGGAGGATTACGTCGAGCCTCGCTGCCTTTTGGGGATGGATCCCATGGGGGAGGAAGATACCCTCCGTCCCATACCGCAAAGGCGGGTCATGGAAAAGCTGGACGAGTATATAAGCCGGCGGGATTACGACGGCGCGGAACGGCACCTGAAATATTGGCTGGAAGAGGCGAAAATGGTCCGCGACATGCGGGGCGAGCTGCTGGTGCGTAACGAGCTCATCGGCCATTACCGCAAAACGGGAGATCGGGACGGCGCGCTGGAAAACGCCGCTGCGGCCGAAAACCTGGTGGAGCGGCTGGGAATGGAGAACACGGTGAGCGCCGGCACCACCTGGGTCAACGCCGCCACCGCCTGCAACGCCTTTGGAGAAAACGGGCGGGCGCTGGTCCTGTTTGAAAAGGCGAGAAACGTATATGAAAAGACCGCGGGCGTGAGCCCCGCGCTGCTGGGCGGGCTTTACAACAACATGGCGCTGACCTATGGGGCGCTCGGCCGGTATGACGAGGCGCTGGCTCTGTATGAAAAGGCTTTTGACACCATGGGAACGATGTCCGGCGGCGAGCTGGAGCAGGGGATCACCTGCCTGAACATGGCCGACGCCTACGCGGGCAAACTGGGCATGGAGCAGGCGGAAAGCCGGATTTTTGCGCTGCTGGATCAGGCGCTGGCGCTGCTGGACACGAAAACGACGCCGAGAGACGGCTATTACGCCTTTGTCTGCGAAAAATGCGCGCCCACCTTTGACTATTACGGCTATTTTGCAGCGGCGGAAGAACTGCGAGAGCGGGTGAGGGAGATTTATGAACGGGCTTGAGTTGTCGCGGGCTTTTTATGAGACCTATGGCGCGCCCATGCTGCGGGAACAGTTTCCGCATTTGCTTCCCTATCTTGCGGCGGGGCTTATGGGCGGCGGCTCGGAGTGCTTTGGTTACGACGACGAAGTGTCCCGGGACCACGATTTTGAGCCGGGATTTTGCCTGCTGCTGCCCGGAGAAGACGTGGTGGACCGCCGGCAGGCCTTTTTGCTGGAGCGGGCCTATGCTAAGCTCCCGCGGGAGTTTCAGGGCGTGCGGCGGGGACTGATGCAGCCCGTGGGCGGCCCGCGCCGGGGTGTGCTGCGCACGGCGGAGTTTTTTACCGAAAAGGCGGGCGCGCCCGACGGCGTTTTGACGCTGGGCCAATGGATGCACACGCCGGAGCATATGCTGGCCGAAGCGGTAAACGGCGCGGTGTTTTTCGACGGATACGGCGCGGTTACCCGCATCCGGCAGGAACTGGCCGCCTATCCGGAGGATGTGCGGAAAAAGAAGCTGGCGGGACAGCTTTTGCTGATGGGGCAGGCGGGGCAGTACAATTATCTCCGCTGCATCCGTCATGGCGAGACCGGCGCCGCCCAGCTTGCGGCGGCGGAATTTGTCAAAAGCACCATGGCGGCGGTGTTTCTGCTTAACCGGGTCTATCAGCCTTATTATAAATGGAGCTTCCGCGCCATGCGGGGGCTGCCGCGGCTTTCGCTGCTGGCGGAGCTGATGGAATATCTGCTGACCACCGACAACGAGCCCGAGCAGTCGGAACAGAAATACGACGTGATGGAAAGCGTGGCCGCCGATATGATTGACGAGCTGGCGGAGCAGGGGTTGACCCGGGCCGGGTGCGGCGATCTGGAAAAGCACGCTTATTCGGTGAACGACGGGATCGGCGACCCCCAGTTGCGGAACGCGCATATTTTAGCGGCGGTTTGAGAGGTGGCGCATGAAGATTCACGGATTGCAGAAGATGACCCTGCTGGACTTCCCTGGGCGGGTGGCTTGCACGGTCTTTTTGGGCGGATGCGATTTTCGCTGCCCGTTTTGCCATAATTTTCAGCTCATCGACGGCAGCGCGCCGGCAATGATGGAGGAAGAGGAACTGCTGGCGTTTTTGCGCAAGCGGAAAGGGCTTTTGGATGGGGTGGCCTTTACCGGCGGCGAGCCCTGTCTCCGGCCCGAACTGCCCGGCCTGATGGAGCGCATCCGGGAGATGGGATTCGGCGTCAAGCTGGACACCAACGGCAGCCATCCGGTGCGCCTGCGGGAGATTTTGGAACGAGGACTGGCGGACTATGTGGCCATGGACATCAAAAACAGCCCCGAAAAATATGCCGCCACCTGCGGCCTGCCCGCCCTTGATCTGGGACCGGTGCGGGAAAGCGCCGCCCTTTTGCTGGAGGGAAAGACCGACTATGAATTCCGCACCACCGTGGTGGACGAACTGCACGAGGCGGAGGATTTCGAGGCCATCGGGCAATGGATCGCGGGAGCCGAACGCTATTTTCTTCAAAGTTTCACCGACCGTGAGGCCGTCCCCTTTGAAGGACTGCACGCGCCGTCAAAGGAAAAATTGCGGAATTGCCGGGATGTCGCGGCGAAATACGTCCCCGAAACCCGCTTGCGGGGCGTGGATTGAGCTCCGGCACGGGGTGATCCGACCCCAAGGCCGCTTGCGCCTAGAACAGTAAAAAACACAATATATATGATGTTTCAAAAGAATTGACCACAAAATATTGACATTATACCCTCTGCGTGATAAGGTAATTATGTAACACATTGCGGTTCCTTCGGGGGCGTTTGTGATATGATAATCGCATGATGCAGGGGGTAATTTTTATGTATCAGGTCGTAAAGCGTGACGGAAAGGTTGTGGATTTTGCCATCGGCAAGATCAGCGCCGCCATCACCAAGGCGTTTGACGCCATCAACAAGCAGTACCATCCCAGTGTGATCGAGCTGCTGGCGCTGCACGTTACGTCGGACTTCGAGAGCAAGATCAAGGACGACAAGATCACCGTGGAGGAGATCCAGGACAGCGTGGAGAAGGTGCTGTCGGAATCGGGCTATGCCGACGTGGCAAAGGCCTACATCCTCTACCGCAAGCAGCGGGAGAAAGTCCGCAACATCAATTCCACGCTGCTCAACTACAAGGACATTGTGGACAACTATCTCAAGATCAACGACTGGCGCGTCAAGGAGAACTCCACCGTCACCTATTCCGTGGGCGGCCTGATCCTCTCCAACTCGGGCGCCATCACCGCCAACTACTGGCTCAGCGAGGTCTATGACGAGGAGATCGCCGAGGCCCACCGTTCGGCGGCCATCCATCTGCACGATCTGAGCATGCTCACCGGCTATTGCGCCGGCTGGAGCCTCAAGCAGCTCATCCAGGAGGGCCTGGGCGGCGTTCCCGGCAAGATCACCTCTTCCCCCGCCAACCATCTGTCCACCCTGTGCAACCAGATGGTCAACTTCCTGGGCATCATGCAGAACGAATGGGCCGGCGCCCAGGCGTTCTCGTCCTTCGACACCTATCTGGCCCCCTTCGTCAAGGTGGACAACCTGAGCCAAAAAGAGGTCAAGCAGTGCGTACAGTCCTTTATCTACGGCGTCAACACTCCCAGCCGCTGGGGCACGCAGGCGCCCTTCTCCAACGTGACGCTGGATTGGACCGTGCCCAACGATCTGAAGAACCTCCCCGCCATCATCGGCGGCAAGGAGATGGAATTCACCTACGGCGACTGCCAGAAGGAAATGGACATGGTGAACAAGGCCTTCATCGAGATCATGATCGAGGGCGACGCCAACGGACGAGGTTTCCAGTATCCCATCCCCACCTATTCCATCACCCGCAATTTCGACTGGAGCGAGACCGAGAACAACAAGCTGCTGTTTGAGATGACCGCCAAATACGGCACCCCCTATTTCTCCAACTATATCAACTCCGATATGGAGCCCTCCGACGTGCGCTCCATGTGCTGCCGTCTGCGCCTCGACCTGCGGGAACTGCGGAAAAAGTCCGGCGGCTTCTTCGGCTCGGGCGAAAGCACCGGCTCTGTGGGCGTGGTCACCATCAACATGCCCCGCATTGCCTATCTGGCCGCCGATGAGAAGGACTTTTACAAGCGGCTGGACGAGCTGATGGATCTGGCGGCCCGCAGTCTCAAAACCAAGCGCACCGTCATTACCAAACTGCTGGATCAGGGCCTGTATCCCTATACCAAGCGGTATCTTGGCACCTTTGCCAACCACTTTTCCACCATCGGCCTCATCGGCATGAACGAGGTGGGCCTCAACGCCAAATGGCTGCGAGCCGATCTGACCGACGAGCGCACCCAGCGCTTTACCCGCGACGTGCTCAACCACATGCGCGAACGGCTGAGCGATTATCAGGAGATGTACGGCGACCTGTATAATCTGGAGGCCACGCCGGCGGAATCCACTACCTACCGCTTTGCCAAGCATGACAAGGAGATCTATCCCGACATCATCACCGCCAACATGAACGGCACGCCCTACTATACCAACTCCTCGCATCTGCCCGTGGGCTATACTGAGGACGTGTTCTCGGCGCTGGACATCCAGGACGATTTGCAGACGCTTTACACCTCCGGCACGGTGTTTCACGCCTTCTTGGGCGAGAAGCTGCCCGACTGGAAGGCGGCGGCCAATCTGGTTCGCAAGATCGCGGAGAATTACAAGCTGCCTTATTACACCATGTCGCCCACTTATTCGGTGTGCAAGGATCACGGCTATCTCACCGGCGAGCAGTTTAAGTGCCCCATCTGCGGCCAGCCCACCGAGGTTTACAGCCGCATCACCGGCTATTACCGGCCCGTTCAAAACTGGAACGACGGCAAAGCGCAGGAATACCGGGACCGCAAGGTTTATAATGTGGGCCATTCCACGCTGACCCATGCCGGCCCGCTGCCTGCCCCCGTGGACGAGGCGCCCGCGCCCAAGGCCGCCCCCGCAGCGGAGCAGCCCGGGAAGGCCGAGGCCGCCGTGTCCGGCGACGGCGTCCTGCTGTTCAAAACGCCCACCTGCCCCAACTGCAAGGCGGCGGCCGCCCTGCTGGACAAGGCCGGCATCGCTTACATCGCCCTCAACTCCAACGAGGAGAAGGAGCTGGTGATGAAATACGGCGTGAAGCAGGCCCCCACCGTGGTGATCCTGAACGGCGACGGCTTTGAGAAATACCGCGGCGTTTCCGACATCAAGGGCTGGCTGATGAGCCGCTGAGCGCCGGGAGGATGAACTATGTATGATATGATCGTGGTGGGCGGCGGCCCCGCCGGGATGACGGCGGCGCTTTATGCCCTGCGCAACGGCAAGACCGTTTTGGTGATCGAAAAGACCGGCTTCGGCGGGCAGATCACCCATTCTCCCAAGGTGGAGAATTTCCCGGGGTCGCTGTCCATCAGCGGCAACGAGCTGGCGGACAAGATGCTGGAGCAGATTTTGGCCCAGGGCGCCGAGATCGAGATCGAAAAGGTCACCGCCGTGCGAGACGAGGGCAAGGTCAAGATCGTGGAGACCGAAGAGGGCGGCGCCTACGAGGGCCGCACCGTGGTCCTGGCCGCCGGAGTCAAGCACCGGATGCTGGGTCTGGAAGGCGAATATGAGCTGGTGGGCGAGGGCATCTCGTTCTGCGCGGTGTGCGACGGCGATTTTTATTCGGGCCAGACCGTTTGCGTGGTCGGCGGCGGCAATTCCGCGCTGCAAGAGGCCATTTTGCTGGCGGAAAAGTGCGAAAAGGTGGTTATGCTGCAGGATCTGCCCTTCTATACCGGTGAACAGCGATTGCAGGACGTACTGTTTGCCAAGGAAAATGTCAAAGGCTTTACCAATGTGAAGATCAACCGCTTTTTGCGGAACGAAAACGGGCTTGCCGGCGTGGAGATCGAGGACCGCACCTCCGGCGAAAAGCGGGAGATCGCCTGCGACGGCCTGTTTGAGGCCATCGGCCTGATCCCCGAGAATGAGCCCTTTGCCCGTCTGGCGGCGCTCAACTCCTACGGATATTTCGATTCGGACGAGCGGTGCCTCACCGGGACCGAGGGCGTTTATGTGGCGGGCGACTGCCGAAGCAAGGGCGTGAGGCAGCTTACCACTGCCGTGGCCGACGGCGCCACCGCCGCGCTGGCGGCCTGCCGCTATCTCAACGAACAGTAAAAAAGCAAGGTCCCCGGGGCTCCCGGGGGCCTTTTGTCTTAAAAACGGAGGAAAAGCATGGAATACGTCTGTACGAAATGCGGAAAACGGGAGAGCGTGACAACCCGGGCGGCCAAATGCGCCTGCGGCGGGCTGTGGAAGCTGGACTTTACGCCGCCGGAGTTTGATTTGGACGGCATCGACCGGAACCAATGGAGCATGTTCCGCTACCGACGGTTTCTGGCCCTGCGGGACGAGAGCTGGCGAGGGATCACGCTGGGCGAGGGCATGACGCCCATCGTCCGGCTGGACGGGAACGTGCTGCTGAAAATGGATTATTTCATGCCGACGCTTTCCTTCAAGGACAGGGGCGCGGCGGTGCTGATCGCGCACTGCAAGTCCATCGGCGTGGAAAAGGTGGTGCAGGACAGCAGCGGCAACGCCGGCAACAGCGTGGCGGCCTATTGCGCCCGGGCGGGGATCGGATGCGAGATCTTTGTTCCCGAGGGGACGAGCCCGAAGAAGATCGATATGATCCGTGCCCACGGCGCCACCTGCACCGTGGTGCCCGGCACGCGGGATCACTGCGCCGACGTCTGTCGGGAAAAGGCGGAGCGGGAGGGACTTTATTACGCCAACCACGTATATAACCCCTTTTTCTACGAGGGGACCAAGACCTATCTTTATGAGGTATACGAGCAGCTGGGACGGCTGCCCCGGAACTTGGTGATCCCCGTGGGAAACGGGACGCTGTTTCTGGGCGTGATGCGCGCGCTGGACGAGCTGATCGCCGCGGGTCTGGTGGACAAGGCGCCCCAGATCATTGCCCTGCAGACCGAGACCTGCGACCCGCTTTTGCGGGCGTGGGAGCGGGGCGGGACCGCCCCCGCCGAGATCGAGCCGCGGCCCACCATGGCCGAGGGCATCGCCATCGGCAAGCCCATGCGGGGCGGGGAGATTCTGGCCTATGCCCGCAAATACGGCGTGCGCTTTGTCCACGCGCCGGAGGATAAGATCCTGCGCGCACGGGAGATGCTCGCCCAAAAGGGCGTGTATTGCGAGCACACCACCGCCGCAAACTATGCCGCCTATCTGAACTACTGCAGGCTTTACGGCGACACGCCGGACACGCTGATCACCATGTGCGGCGCGGGATTGAAATCCGATCATTAAAAGAAAAGAGAAAAAACTGCCCCTCCGGCAGCAGGGCCGGAGGGGCGTTTTTTCATGCGTTATTCGTTCAGCGCTTCCAGGAGGAAGCTGACAGGGCGGATGCCGTCGTTGCAGGAGATGACGGCGGAGCGGGGGTCACGCATCCAGCCGTCGTACAGATTTTCCGCGCCGTTTGCCAGTGCAAAAACAAAAGGCTGGAGATTCTGCCACGCGCTGGCGCAGAAGCCTGCGGGGATCTCGCCGCCGCGGGAAAGGAAGACCTGTCCCTCGCGCATGTCGCAGGCGTGGGTAATGGGATTCTCATAACGGGCGGCCAGATCGGGGTAAAAGGCCGTTTTGACCACGGTGATGCGGCAGGTTTTCATAAAGATGCCTCCTGAGGGGGCTGAGTCCCGAAACGGGCGCGGGATATCAGCAGACGCCGTTGTAAGATTTCACCGATCCGTCGGCGCGGAAGCTGACTTGGATATAGCCGCTGTAGGAATTGACCCAAAGATAGTCGGCCGCGCCGGCGTCGTCCAGAGAAGTCAGATAGCCGGACGTTTTGAAAGCCTGGACACAGTCGTCGTAGGTTTTGATCGTGCCGTTTTCCAGACCGTTCACACCGGAGAGATCGGTATCGTTGCTGTAAAAAGCGTCGCGGTAATCGTTTTTATAGATGGGGATATAGAAATAGACCACCTGACCGGTGACGGTATTGATCCAGACCTCGATCTCGATATCCCGGGAATTGACCTTTGCATTGTAGTAATGATAGGCCTTGTCCACCCGGACAGGATCGCCCAGGATGGCCTGGACGTCGCTTTCGGTCATGCCGATCTCAAGCTGAGAAAACTTCTCATATCCGTCGTTGTCGATGGAATCTGCAAAAGAGGCGGGTTCCTGCGGGGCAGACTCGGCGGGAGAGGACTCGGCGGGCGCGGGGGCCGGATCGGCGTTCTGAGGCTGTTGCGCGGGCGCGCTCGGCTGGGCGGAGGTTCCGCAGGAAGCGAGAACAAAGAGCGCAGCCAGCAAAGCGGCAAGAACGGCGATGATTCTGAAATGAGTTTTCATGTTGGATACTCCTTGACAGTATTTATCCGCGAAACGGAACGCGACGCCGCTTTGCGGACAGCGCAAAAAGAATAACACAAAACAAACGGATAGTCAAGGCTGCGGGAAAGGCTTACTTGCTGCGGGATGTGGGAAAGGTTTACTTGCTGCGGGAACACTTTTCCGCGTCGATGGACAAAACGATCATCAGGCAGTACAGGGCGTTTTTGGGGTCGGCCACGTCGATGCAGTAGGTGTCGGTCCACTTCCACAGCTCCTTCGTCACGGTGGCCACAAGGGCGCCTTGCGCGTCTGTGATGCTGTAATCCCAGCCCATCCAGTTGCCCTCCACCTGCCAGCCGTTGAAATCCAGCGTAAAGGAAGGGCGAAAGAAGGTGAACTCTTTTTTCAGGGTGCCGATCTGTGTTTCGCCCTCGTAAAAATCAAAATGGGGAAGAAAGCGGAAAACCTGCTCCTTGACCCACCCGAGGGGATACCCGTCGGCGTCGAGGATCTGAAGCTTGTGGCCCCAGGAAACGCGGCCCTCGACTGTGTAGACGGTGCAGCCGTTTTCGTCAAAAATATCATAGCTGTCCAGCCAGGAAAAGAAGCGCTGCTTGAATAAGAGTTTCATAAAAACCTCCCAAGGGAAAGGGGAAAGGAAACGGGAATGAAAAAGATTTCCTTCAGTATAGCAGAAAGGGGCGGACGGTGCAAGTGGGGATTTTGCTTGCCAAGAAGCGAGGAACATGGTATGCTGAACATGTTGAAGATATCGAAACGGAGGAGACAGTTATGGCAAAGACACCTTCAAAAGAGCTTTTGACCTTTATCCGCAAAAGCCCCAGCGCCTTTCACGTGATCGCCAATTTCCGCGCCATGCTGCTGGAGCGGGGCTATACCGAGCTGCGGGAGACCGGGCGCTGGACGATCCAGCCCGGCGGGAAGTATTTTGCGACCCGCAACGGCTCGTCGCTCATCGCCTTCCGCGTGCCCCAAAAGCCTGAGGGCGGCTTTATGCTGGCGGCGGCCCATTCCGATTCGCCTACCTTCAAGCTCAAGCAGAATCCCGAAAAGCTGTCTGCCGGGCACTATGTCCAGTTGAGCACTGAAAAATACGGCGGGATGATTATGTCCTCTTGGCTGGACCGGCCCCTTTCGGTGGCGGGGCGGCTACTGGTGCGGGAAAAGGATGGGCTGGCGGTCAAACTGGTGGACGTGGACCGGGATCTGCTCATCATTCCCAGCGTGGCCATCCATATGGACCGGACAGTGAACGACGGGAAAAAGTTTTTGGCCAATGTGGACACGCTGCCGCTTTACGGCGGAACGGAGGCTCAGGGCGGCTTTATGAAGCTGGTGGCCGAGACAGCCGGCGTTGCGGAAGCGGACATTTTGGGACACGACCTGTTTTTATATTGCCGGCAGGAGGGCGTTGTGCTGGGGACGGCGGAGGAATATCTAGCCTCGCCCAAGCTGGATGATGTGGAATGCGCCTTCGGCTGTATGAAGGGATTTTTGCAGGCCAAGGAAAGCAAAGCCGTGCCCGTCTGCTGCATCTTTGACAATGAAGAGGTGGGCAGCTCCACCAAGCAGGGTGCCGGATCCAACCTTTTGCGGGACGTGCTGCGGCGGATCGCTTCGGCGCTGGGCCGGGACGAGGAGGGTTATCTGGCCATGCTGGCCGAGAGCTTTATGGTTTCGGCGGACAATGCCCACGCCCAGCATCCCAACCATCCTGAATATGCCGACGGCGGTAACGCTCCGTGGATCAACGAGGGCGTGGTCATCAAGTTCAACGCCAACCAGAAATACACCACCGACGCGGTGTCCTGCGGTATTTTCCGCAGCGTCTGCGAGGAGGCAGGAGTGCCGGTGCAGGTCTATGCCAACCGCGCGGATCTGCCGGGGGGCAGCACGCTGGGCAGCATCGCCAACACCAAGGTGGCGGTGAACACCGTGGACATCGGTCTGGCGCAGCTTGCCATGCACTCGTCCTTTGAAACGGCGGGCGCTTTGGATCTGGATTATCTCACAAAGGCCATGACGGTATATTTTGGAAAGACGCTCAGGGCTACGGAGAGCGGTTATCGCCTGTAAAACCGGAAGGAGAAGAGGACGCTTGTATTACGAGGAGTTCGGGAAGCGGGACGCGCCCGTCGTCGTCATGCTGCACGGCGCGTTTTTTACGGATACATACCGGGGAGAATACGCGCTGGGCCAGCGGTATCATCTGATCGTCCCGCACATCAGGGGCTTCGGCAAAGCGGCAGATGAAATCTTTACGGCTGACGCCGCGACGGAGGAGATCAAAAGCCTGATCCGGCCCTGCGCGCCGGTGTTTTTGGTGGGATTTTCTCTCGGAGCGCAGCTTGCGTTCAAGCTGCTCGCGGAGGAGCCGGCGCTGTTTCAAAAAGCGGTGGTGGTGAGCCCGTGGCTCGTGGACAAGGACGAGATCCCCGAGAAAATGATGCGCGGCAACCTGAAAATGCTGGCGCAGTTGAAAAACCGGATGGTTTGCCAAATGATCGGTTTTGCCTCCGGGATGCCGAAGGAAAAGCGCGGGGAACTGGCGGAGGCGATGCAGCGCGTTTCGGAGCAGACCGTGCGGAACTGCGTGGACAACGGCATCGCCTTGCGGGAGAATGGGCCCTTTGACGGCTGCCCTGTTTCCGTGCTGGCGCTGGCTGGGGAAAAGGAATCGGAAGCGGTCCGCCGGAGCGTGCAGGCCATGGCGGCGAAAGGTGCCGCCTGCCGCTGCGAGATCTGGCCCAGAGCCAAGCACAACATCCCCATGGCGTTTGCAAAGAAACTGACCCAAACGATCGACGCGTTTTTCCGCGAAACGTGAGATTGATTGAAGAACAGCAATAAAAAATGCGTGCCGCTTTGATTTGCGGCGCGCATTTTTTCAACTATTGGATTAATCCAGCGTTACCGTAAGCAAAACGGGGTTGTGGTCGGAATGTTCAAAGGCGAGATCCAGCGTTTCCACGCTTTGCAGGGTCACGTTGGGCGAGAGGAGGAAGCCGTCGATCACGTAATACTGGGTGTCGGGGCTGGCGGGATCATAGGGCTGATTCAAAAGGCGGCAGGTGGGGACGGACACGTCGTAGGCAAAATGCCAGCCGGGGGCAAGATCGCCGGCGGACAGAAGACCCGGGGCCCAGAAATCGGCGCGCTGAATGGGATAGGCGACCGCCGCGTCGGGGAAGGATTGGTTGAAGTCGCCTCCGGCGATGACGTAATTTCCGGCGGCGTATTCCGCTTCGATCAGTTCCTTGAGCATGGCGGTCTGGGCGGCCTTGCCTTCGCCGTCGTCATAGGCCTCCAGATGCAGGTTGATGAGCACCAGCTCCTTGTCCGAGCCCTCCAGCGAGATGCGGCTGACCAGCAGGCAGCGCTTGAGGTTGACCGTCGACACCGGCCAGGAAAAGGGGCAAGGCAGGGCGACGCGGGAGGCGGAGGAAACGCTGTAATTGCTGAGAGTTAAAAGTCCGCTATGTACTTTGCCGATGGGCGGCAGCGGGAAGGGTACGAAATCGCAGGAATAATTAAGGGCGTAAGCGCCGCCCAGGGCGGAGAAGGACTCGCGCTGGTCGATGAAATCTGTACGGGAAGAGTCGGAATCCACCTCTTGCAACAGCGTAAAATCGGGGGCGAGGGAGGAAAGAGCGCCGGACATGGCGGCGAGATTGCGCTCCACGGCAGCTTTGCCGACGGAGCGGACGTGGTTCCCGCCGTCCATAAAGAAATCGGCATTTTTATCCAGCCCGGCGTAGCCGATGTTCCAGCTCAGAATGCGCAAAGAAGCGTCCTGCGGCAGGGCGGGGCCCTGAAAGCCAGAGAGCGGCTCCTCAGCGGCGGGCCTGTATTCCCGCAAGGTGAGGAAACCCACAAGACAGACGGCGCAGGCGACGACGGCCAACAGCATGATCCCCAGGACTTTCAGCAGTGTTTTCATGAGAGGGCTCCTTTCAAATCAAAAAAGAGGGCAAACCGGGCAGAATACTGTGAAACGTAGCCGGAGATTATTTTGTTTCTGCGGCCTGCGCGGCGGCGCTGGTGTCCAGGCTCTTGCCGAAGACGAAGAATCGCTGAAAGAGGAATTCGGTGATGAAATTGGCGGCCATGTTGAGGGCGGTGACGAGGAAGTCGTTCCAGCTCAGCCTGTCGGCCAGATAATGCCCGGCCCAGGTGCTTAACGGGGTGAAGACCGCGTAGTAGGCCGCCACTTTCAACATGGCGACCGGCACATTCGCAGCGGATTTGAAAGTGAACTTGCGGTTGAGGGTAAAGTTCCACAGCACCGAGAGCGTCAGCGCGATCAGATAGCGCGGCCAGTAGCTCCAGTCGGTCAAGGTGGTCAGCAAGGCGAAGGAGCCCATCTCAATGAGCCCGGCGCTGATGGAAAAGAGGACGAATTTGATCACACGGATAAGCTCGCTTTTATTTTTCATGACGACGCATCCTCCTTATGCCGACGGCCGAAAAGCCGCTCACGCCAATCGTTTCCGTAAACAATGAGCTCGGCCACAAGACCGAGGGCCAGCGCGGCAAACACATCCACGGCGGAATGCTGCTTGACAAACAGAGTGGAAAGGGAGATCAGGATCGCCGCCGCGACGATAAGAAGCTTTTTTAGAAGCGAAGCACTTTTGTCCTTGCAGCACACCGAGGCGATGCCTATCGAATAGGCCACGTGAAGCGAGGGGCAGACACCCGTGTTGGTATCAATGGAATAAATAAGACCCAAAATCCGGGTGAAAATGTTGTCCCGCTCAAAATATTCGGGCCTCAGGTCCTGTCGGGTGGGATAAAAAATGTAGACGGCCATGGCGACCACCTGAGTGATGATGATAAAATATTGGAGCTTTTTAAAGCTGCCTACATCGTAGAGCAGATAGTGGAGCAGCGAGCCAAATACCAGAAGATACCAGCCTGCATAGGCCAGAAGAAAGATCTCGCAGAAGGGGATGAGATCGTCCAGAGCGCAGTGCATGGGATGACAGCGTTCAGCCGGGATAAAGTTTTCCGTTAGAAAATAGAACAGGAAATAACCGACCCAGCCCAAAAGCAGCAGAAGATGGGAAAAACGCGGCTCTTTAAGAAGGGAAAGGCGGAAACCGCTGTAATCAACGGCAGGTTTTTTCATAAAAGTCACCTCGGAAGATTGGTGGGATAGAGGCGCTTGGGAATGTTGCGGTAGGGCACCACGGTGTGGAGGGGGAGCGATTCGGCCATGGCGGTGATCTGCTCCATGCAGGCGCGGCAGATCCGCCTGCGCTCGGCCTCGATGGGCGCGGCGGGGTCAAAGCGGACGGGCTCGCCGTAGACCATCTTTTTCAGCGCGGGTGCCAGATAGAGTGGCACGAAGCAAAGGGCCTTGCCGGTCTTTTTGTAATACAGACGGGCTACATCGACGAATTTGTCCTGAAAATCGCAGAGGATGTGGTTATAGGGCGCGTCGTGCTCGGGAAAAATGACGATATCGGCCCCCTCCTGCAGATGCTCCAGCGTCAGGCGAAAGGTGGTGAGCAGGCGGCTGTCCCGATAAACGGGAACGGTGTTCGCCCCGTTAAACACACATACCGAAAGGGGCGCGATGAGATAGGAGGCGATCCTGAAGAACCAGCGCACCGCACGGGGCTTCTGCGACCAGAAATCCCGATAAGCATAGGAGGGAACGTCCCGCAGGCGCATCATCTCGCCGGCGCACCAGGTGTAGCGGGGCCGGGGCGAATAGAGTTCGCAGGCGATGGGCCCGTTCATCTGGGTGTGGTTGCCCACGACGATGCAGGGCCCGGGCGGCAGATGACCCACGTTCACGACCTCCATGTTATGATAAAACAGGCGGACCGCCGCCTTGATGAAACGGTAGGCGGGAGAAGGCGGCTTTGCGGTTTTTCGGCTCATAAGCAACTCCTGAAGGGCAGACGGACGGGCCACAACAACAAAATGATTTTACGCCTGAAAGAGAAAAAGCGCAAGCCCCGTTTTCAAAAAGGCGGCGGAATTTCCCAGCGGAGCGGGCAGGATTGACAATCGGGTGACAGGCATACTATAATAATTTATTAAACTGGATCACTGTCCATGCGGGCGGAAAAGGCCCGGATAAGGCGGCCGTTTGCCGGAAAACCGTTGCGAAACGGGGCTGCGGCGAAGGCCCTTTCATCTGCGGCGGGGCGCGTCTCTGCCGCCGGAGATACGGAGGAACCATGAAGCAATACAACATCACGGGAATGTCCTGCGCGGCCTGCAGCGCCAGGGTGGAAAAGGCTGTTTCCAGAGTGCCGGGGGTCACGGCGTGTTCGGTGAGCCTGCTGACCAATTCCATGGGTGTGGAGGGGAACGCCAGCGCGGCGGAGATTATTTCCGCCGTAAAGCAGGCGGGTTATGGCTGCTCGGAAAAGGGCGCGCGAGACAGCCGCGCCGCGGCTCGCACCGGGGAAGAAGAGGCGCTGAAGGACCGGGAAACGCCGGCGATCAGGCGGCGGCTTGTCTGGTCGCTGGGATTTTTGCTGGCGCTGATGTATGTTTCCATGGGCCACGCCATGTGGGGCTGGCCGCTTCCTGCTTGGTTTGCGGGGAATCCCGTGGCAGTGGGACTGCTGGAACTGATGCTGGCCGCCGTTGTTATGCTGGTCAACAAGCGGTTTTTTATCAGCGGTTTTACCAGCCTGCTTCACCGTGCGCCCAATATGGACACGCTGGTGGCGCTGGGCTCAGGCGTGTCGTTTGCATATAGCGTGGTTACGCTGTTCGGCATGACCGACGCTGTGGCCCGGGGCGACGTAGAAACCGCGATGGGCGGGCTGCACGCGCTTTATTTTGAGTCGGCGGCTATGATCCTGACGCTGATTACCGTGGGCAAGATGCTGGAGGCCCGCTCCAAGGGCAAGACCACCGACGCGCTGAAAAGCCTGATGAAGCTGGCGCCCAAGACGGCGGTGGTGCTGCGGGACGGACAGGAGACCCTGGTTTCCATCGGCGACGTGGCGCAGGGCGACCTGTTCGTGGTGCGGCCCGGAGAGAGCATCCCCGTGGACGGGGTGGTGCTGGAGGGCCACAGTGCCGTCAATGAGGCGGCGCTTACCGGCGAAAGCATCCCCGCCGACAAGGCGAAGGGCGACGCCGTTTCGGCCGCCACCATCAATCAGTCTGGCTTTTTAAAATGCCGGGCCACCCGGGTGGGCGAGGATACCACGCTGAGCCAGATCATCCAGATGGTCAGCGACGCCGCCGCTACCAAGGCTCCCATTGCCAAGATCGCGGATAAGGTGTCGGGGGTGTTTGTCCCCGCGGTCATCAGCATCGCCGCGCTGGTGACGGCGGTATGGCTGATTTTGGGCAGACCCTTTGGCTTTGCGCTGGCGCGGGGCATCTCGGTGCTGGTCATCAGTTGCCCCTGCGCGCTGGGACTGGCCACCCCGGTAGCCATTATGGTGGGCAACGGCAAGGGAGCGAAAAACGGCATTTTGTTCAAGACAGCCGTTTCGCTGGAAGAGGCCGGCAAGGTGGACATTGTGGCGCTGGATAAGACCGGCACCGTCACCGCGGGCGAGCCTGCCGTCACCGATCTGATTCCAGCGGAGGGGACGGATGAAAAAACGCTGCTGATGCTGGCCTGCGCATTGGAGCAAAAGAGCGAGCATCCGTTGGCCCGGGCCATTTTGCGAAAGGCGGAGGAAGAGGGGATCGCGTCGGGAGAAGTGAAGGATTTTTCGGCCCTGCCCGGCAACGGTCTGACCGCCGTGCTGGAGGGGCGAAAACTTATGGGCGGGAGCTATGCCTTTATCAGCGGACAGTGCGCCATTCCGGAGGAGAGCGCGGCGCTCTTTGAACGGTTGGCCGAGCAGGGTAAAACGCCGCTGTTCTTTGCCGAAGACAACCGGCTTTTGGGTGTGATCGCCGTGGCTGACGTCATCAAGGAGGACAGCGCCGGGGCGGTGCGGGAACTGCAAAACATGGGGATCCGGGTCGTCATGCTAACCGGCGACAATGAGCGCACCGCCCGCGCCATCGGCGCGCAGGCCGGGGTGGACCGGGTGATCGCGGGGGTTTTGCCAGACGGCAAGGAGCGGGTGATCCGCGAATTGAAAGCGCAGGGAAAGGTGGCCATGGTGGGCGACGGCATCAACGATGCGCCGGCCCTCACCCGGGCCGATCTGGGCATCGCCATCGGCGCGGGCGCCGACGTGGCCATCGACGCCGCCGACGTAGTGCTGATGAAGAGCCGTCTTTTGGACGTGCCCGCCGCCATCCGGCTGAGCCGCGCTACGCTGCGGAACATTAAGGAGAATCTGTTCTGGGCGTTTTTTTACAACTGTGTCTGTATTCCGCTGGCGGCGGGGGTCTTTGTCAAATGGGGGATCACGCTGAATCCCATGATCGGCGCGGCCGCCATGAGTCTGAGCAGCTTTTGCGTGGTGACCAACGCCCTGCGGCTCAATTTGTTTGACGTATATGACGCCGCAAGGGACAAACGGAAAAAGACCGCGGAAGCAGCAGAAGAGGCGGAAATCAGCCCGGCACGGACGGAAAAGACCTTACGGGTGGAAGGTATGATGTGCGAGCACTGTGAGAATGCCGTGAAACAGGCGCTGGCCGCCGTGGAGGGCGTGGAGGTAATCGCTGTGAGCCACGAGCGCGGAGCCGCCGTGGTAAGACTGGATCGTGAGATTTCGGAGGATACGCTGAGAAAGGCTGTGGAGAGCGCGGGATATCTTTTCCTCGGGATGTGATTCCAAGCGGGCGGGGCCATTCTTTAATAAGGCGTAGAAGTATCGTAAGAACAAAAAACCGGTGCGGGATTGGTGAAGAAAATGGCCGATCAGAAAAGGATGGACATCGGTTTGCATTGGAAGGAGGATGCGTGATGAAAAAAGAGGTTAAAGGATGGGTTTTGTTTATCAATCTGATTGGCGTGCTCTGCATGGCGTATTTTGCGTATTTATTTCTGTCTCATGATACGGCGGTTGTAAATCCCGACGCTATGATTCCGTTTCAAACATGGGAGAGAGGCGGAATGGCGCTTACGATAGGCTTCTTTCCAATGCTTATTGCAAATGCATTGTGGTTTCTCGTTTTGAAAGGAAGCAAAATTGCAAGAAGGCTGTTCTGTTTTATACCAAGCGCCCTCTGCTTCTTTTTGGCCGCCAGTTTTTGGACTATCAGCCTGTTGGGATAACGAGCGTTTGACGAAAAAACCGGAAATGGATGATTCCATGATCCTTTCCCGCGAACGGTTTGTTTTTTGCTTTGGGGGATAACGTATATGAATAAACTATTGCTGTTTGATTTAGACGGAACACTTCTCAGAACCGATAAAACCATATCGGAAAAAACCCTTGCCCAATTGGAGCGATGCAGACAGAAGAACTGCCTCATTGGTGTTTCCACATCAAGGGGCGAACAAAATTGTTTATCTTTTATTGGACAGCTTCGCCCTGACGTTTTGATTGCCAGCGGAGGGGCTCTTGTTAAGAAGCATAAGCAAATTATCTATAAAGCGGTGTTTACACCGGAGCGCTCCAGAGAACTGATTCAAATTGCCAGAGAAATCTGCGGGGAAACGGTAGAGATTACGATGGACACGCCGAACGGGCATTATTGGAATTACAAAAACGACCCGAGGGAATCAGATCAAAGTTGGGGAGACAGTATTTGGACGGATTTTCATGATTTTTCTGAGGAAACGTTAAAAATGTGCGTCGAAATTTTTGACGAAGAAAAAGCAAATCAATTAACAGAAAGGCTTGTTGATTGTGATGCAGTACGATTTTCTGACGGTGAATGGTATAAATATACGAAAGCGGGCGTCACGAAAGAACATGCGATTGATGTCGTGTGCCAAAACTGTAATATGACGCCGCAGGAGATTATCGCTTTCGGAGATGATTTTGCGGATATTGGGATGTTAAGAATGGCGGGCATCGGTGTGGCAATGGGCAACGCAGTTGATGAAGTAAAAGCAATCGCAGACGTTGTCATAGGAAAGAACGATGAAGATGGTATCGCGGAATATTTGCGGGGGATGGAGGATCCGGATGGATTCCTGTTTTGAAATCGCAGCGTTCCTTTGCAATAGCGACGATCGGTGTTTTGCCCTTTTTATGGTGTGCAGGAAAACGTCGGTCCGGCAGATGTCCCGTACAGAACAAGCGGCTGCCGACATGGATCTGGACAAGATTTACGGGCGTGCGGAGATCTCTTTCGCGGGATTGATTGATTTTAACGGGGAAATCTGATATAATTAATCATCATGGAGATCCGCCTTGCGCGGAAGGAGGGCATTATGAAAAAGCTGATGAAGGTCGAAGGAATGCGCTGCGGCGGCTGCGAGGGCCGCTTGAAACGGATACTGGAGGCGTTGCCTCAGGTGGAAAAGGCGGAAGCCAGCTACCAGAACGGCACCGTCGAGGTGACGCTCACCGCCGAAATCTCCGACGAGCTGCTGAAACAGACCGTCGAGTCCTGCGGGTTTACCTTCAGGGGCATCGAATAAGACGCGGATAACAAGGATCCGGCAGGAGAGGCAGAGGCCTCTCCTGTCTTTGCGCGGAACAACGAAAACCATCATGCGGAGGAGCGACGTATGCACAAGATCGAAAAGAACGATCCCCTTTACAGAGAATATGTCCGCATCCTGGAGGCTGAACTGATCCCGGCCACCGGCTGCACCGAGCCCATTGCCATCGCCTATGCCGCGGCAAAGGCGCGGGAAGTGCTGGGCGCGCTGCCCGAGACCTGCCGCGTAACGGCCAGCGGGAACATCATCAAAAACGTGAAAAGCGTGGTGGTCCCCAACACAGGCGGGCTGCGGGGCATCGAGGCGGCGGCTGCCGCCGGCATCGCTGCGGGTAAAGCCGACCGGCAGCTTCAGGTGATTGCACATGTGGACGAGCAGCAGAGGGAGTGCATCCGCGCCTATCGGGAGAGTCATCGCATTGAGGTGGCGCCTGCCGACGGCGACAAGGTGTTTTTCATCGACGTTTTCGTGGAGGCGGCGGGCTACTCGGCCCGCGTGACCATCGAAAACTTCCATACCAACATCACCCGGATCGAAAAGAACGGCCGATGTCTGTTTTCACAAGAATGCGCCGAGTCTCAGGAAGCGCCGGGACATTTGGACAAGCTGAATTACGGGATGCTCTCGGTGGAGCGGATTTTGGATTTTGCAAGCTCGGTGGAGCTGCGTGACGTCGAGGGCGTAATCGCCCGCCAGATCGAATATAACAGCGCCATTTCCCAGGAGGGCCTTTCGGGACATTGGGGCGCCCAGATCGGGCGGACGCTGCTGGCCATGCACGGAAACGACATTCGCACCCGTGCCCGGGCAGCGGCCGCTGCCGGGTCCGACGCGCGAATGAGCGGCTGCGACAAGCCGGTGGTCATCGTTTCCGGCAGCGGAAATCAGGGCATGACGGCCAGCCTGCCGGTGATTGAATATGCCAAAGAGTTGGGAGCGGACAGGGAACTGCTTTACCGCTCGCTGGCAGTTTCGGATCTGGTGACCATCCATCAGAAGACCAGCATCGGGCGGCTGTCGGCCTTTTGCGGCGCCGTCAGCGCCGGCTGCGGTGCGGCGGCGGGCATCGCCTATCTTCACGGACACGGGTATGAGGTGGTGGCCCACACCATCGTGAATACGCTGGCCATTCTATCGGGCATGGTGTGCGACGGGGCCAAGCCATCGTGCGCGGCGAAGATCGCCATGGCGGTGGAAGCGGGGCTGATGGGTTATGAAATGTATCTTAACGGACACAACGAGTTTGTGGACGGCGAGGGCATCGTGAAAAAGGGCGTGGACAACACCATCCGCACCGTGGGCCGGATGGCCCGCCTGGGTATGCGCGAGACAGACCGGGAAATTTTGGAGATCATGACCGGGAGCTGCTGAACGGAAGAAAACAATGTAAGAAGAGTGCCGAAACCGGAGTGTTTCGGCACTCTTTTCATAAGATGGGGAAAAGCGGCGCGTTAGTTAAACGTGATGATCGTTTGTTATGATAAAAGTAAGGATCAAATCCAAAGATCATAAAAACGCATAAGGAGGAGGAAACGACATGCAATTGAAACGGGATACGGATTACGCGCTGCGCATTCTGTCCTGCATCGGCAGCCGGAGCGCGGAGGGGACGATGCTGCCGGAAGGGATCTCGCTGCGCGCCATCAGCAGTCAGACCGGTGTGCCAAAACTGAGCGTCAACCGGGTGTGCCGGAACCTGGAGCACAAAAAGATCCTTTCCGTGGAAACCTCCGCTGGCGGCGATCTGATGTACCGTCCGGCAGAAGGCTTTGACGGTCGGACACTGCTGGACGCCATTAAGGCCACGGAGGGAAGCTTCAAGCTGTTTGCTGTTTTTGACAAGAAAACGGCGCTGTATAGAAAAAACAGAGGAAAACTGGAAAAAACGCAGGAGGAAGTGGAAGCTGTTCTGCAAAAAATAACGCTGAAAGACCTGTCTGAAAGCGGAAAACGGTAAAACGGCGAAAATGCGTTAGTGACACGTTGTTGTTTTTCTGATACAATAAGATTAAGGGATAGCCGCAAGGAAGGCCCTGCGAAAAAAACGGGCGCGGAAAGGAAGCGTCCGCGGAAAGGACCTGAGACGAATGACGAAAAAAAGAGCAGGCGAAAAAGAACGCGCCCTTTCTTACGACGCCATCGTTGCGGCGCTGTTTGAGACCTATGAGAGCATTTACGATATCGATGCGGAAACGTCGGCCTATCAGTGTTATCACGAAAGCGACGCCTATCAGGGGCTTCACGTGGCCAGAAGCGGCGGAGATTTTTTTGCGGCGCTGCGGAAACATGTGAAGCAGGTGATTTGTCCGGAGGATCAGGCGTATGTGCTGCGGATGCTGGAAAAGGACAACCTGCTCGCCGCTCTGAAAAAAGAAGGACGATATTCCTTTGTCTACAGGCTGATATCGAAGGGCGAGCCGGTGTATCATCAGATCCGCGCCACGATCGAGCCGGTGAATGGCCGTCCCCATGTGCTGATGGGCATTCGCAACGTGGACGAGATGTTTCGTCAGAACAAGGCGCACGGAGAAGAGATCGCCCTGATGCATCAGAAGGAAAAGAACCATATGGAGGCGATCTTGGCCAGTGCGGCGGGATATTTTGAGGCCAATCTTACCCAGGATCTGGTGCTGGATATGGCGCTTTATCTGGCGAAGGACGACGAGGCGCTGCGGAAGGAGTTGACTGCCGGCGGACAGTTGAAATTCAGCGAGCTGGAACGCTGGCGATATGAGAATTCTGTGGTAGCCAATCGGGCGAAATACGCAAGAATCAGCAATCGGGAGTATTTGATCTCGTGCTTTGAGCGGGGCGAGCGGAGATCCTCGGTGGAGTTTTCGGCTCGCACGCTGAAGGGAGAGGACCAGCCCTGCCGGAAGATGTTTTATCTCTATCAGGACAACGCGACGGGGGATATCATGGCCTTCTGCGTAGTCTATGACCTGACGGAGCAGCAGAAAAAAGAGCAGGAGCTGGAAAAGCTGGAAAACGAGTTGCGGATGAGCCGCATCCGCAATTCCACCAGCCAGATGCAGCCGCATTTTCTGTATAACGCGCTGGGATCGATCCAGGAGGTGCTTTTGGAGGATCCACAGTACGCTTCAGAGCTGATCGAGGATTTTACCATCCATCTGCGGAGCTGCATTCGCGCCATGAACAGCGACGCGCCGCTGCCCTTTTCCATGGAGCTGGACAATATCCGCGCCTATGTCAACATCGAGCGGATGCGATTTGGAGAAAGGCTGAAGGTCCGGTATGAGATCGAGGCCGACGATTTTTTGATCGTGCCGTTGAGTATCCAGCCCCTGGTGGAAAACGCCATTCGCCACGGGATCTATCAGCGGGGCGCCGCAGGCGGAACGGTGGTGCTTCGCACCCGGGACGCGGGAGACGCCTGGCGCGTGGAGGTGGAGGACAACGGCGTTGGCTTTGATATTTGCGCCTATCGCCGCGAGACGGAAAGCGGCAAGCGCGATTCGACTGGATTGAAAAATATCATTTTCCGACTGGACAAGGTGATGCATGCCGATGTGGACATTGCCAGCACTGTGGGGTCCGGAACGAAAGTGACTGTTACAATACCGAAAGGAGGAAACAAAGCGTGAGAACGATCATCGTTGATGACGAACAGTTGATGCTGAAGCGGTTTGCCCGATTGAGCGGGGGCATTCCCGACATCAATATTGTGGGGAAATTCCAGAGCGCCCAAGAGGCACTGGATTTTGTACAGGAAATGCCCGTCGATCTGGCGTTTCTTGATATTGCCATGCCGGGAATGAGCGGCATGGAGCTGGCGAAAAAGCTGCGCAGCCTGCGCGGGGACATCCTGATCGTATTTGTTACTGCCTATGACGAATATCTTTGGGATTTTAACCAGATCGGCGGCGACTATTACATCATCAAGCCTTACAGCAAAAAAACGCTGGAGATGGCGATGGAGCGGATCCGGCTGATCTCCCGCAGGCAACACAAGGAGCTGTATATCCAGACTTTCGGGCGTTTTCTGGTGATGCGGGACGGCAACCCGCTGCCGCTGACGGGAAAGGCAAAGGAGATCCTGGCGCTGGTGGTGACCCGGCGGGGCAAGGAGATCAGCAACGAAGAGATCTACAGCACGCTTTGGGAGGGGCGGGAATACAGCAACGCCAATATGAGCGTTTTGTATAACGCGCTCCATCGGCTGAAAAAGGCCCTGAAGGAGGCAAACTGCGAAAACCTCCTGATTTCCACCACCCGCGGGCAGATGATCAATACCGCTTTGTTTGACTGTGACTATTATGCGTGGCAGGACAAGAACATGGGCGCACGGGATAAATTCGAGGGGGAATTCCTCTCGGAATATTCCTGGGGCGAATATATCCTGGCCAACATCCTCAACGAAGAGGGCTGGTAACGCAGGAGGGCGCTTGTGCGCGTTCACAAAAGCGTTTTTGTCTGGCTTCCGGTTTGTTTTGAGGCTGTCAAAAAGCCGCTTCAAAAGAAGCGGCTTTTTGTTGTGGATCGGGCTGCGGCAAGAGGCGGGATCAGCCTTCTGAATTGCCCATGGTCAGCGTGTGCGCAAACAGCGTGGACCAGGAAGACTGGGCGCGGGGATCGGCCAGAAGCGTTTCCATCGTATCGGCGACGCCGGCATCTTCAAAGACGCCGCGGACGCCCTCCCAATCGAAAAGACAACTGTCGATAAGCTGTGCCACTTCGAGAAGGTTGGCGTCAAAGGCGGCGCGCTCGCCGTCGGTCAGGCTTTCCCAGCCGGCCAGCATCTCGCCGCGCATGAGGGGAAGGTCCACGTTCCAGATGGCCTGGGCAGAGGCAAACTGATAAGCCGCGCAGGCGGCGGAGGCCAGTGCGAGAGAAGATCCCCCGGCGCCGGACTGACAGTTGCCGATCACGCGGAAATAGCCGTCGGCAAATTCTTTGGCAGAGGGGGCGATGCCGTCGGGCAGAAGATGCTCAAATTCCATGCCTTCGCCGGCATTTTCCTTGAATTCCTGCCAGATCAGCTTCCCGGATTCGTTGATGTTGAAGCAGACGGCCCCGTCGCCGAATATGACATCTTCGGAAACGAGATCGCCGTTGTTGTCCCAAACCATATTGGTCTTGGTGCCTGTTTCAAAAGAGGTCATCGATTCCAGACCGTCAAAATAGCAGTCGTAGGACCAGACAGTGTTTTCGGAGGCGCTACTGGGCCAGAAAACGAGGCTGTGATAGCCGTCGTTGAGCGGAACGATCTCGATGGTGACCCTGTCGCATTGCCAGATGCCGGCGAAGTCGCTGCCGTTGACTGTGGGCGCCGCGGGCTCCAGGGGCGCCACGGAACAGTATTCGAAAACAGTGCCGTCAGCCATGTGATCCTGATCGTCGTCCCAGGTGAGGGAGAGGGGATCTTCATGGAAGGTGATGCGGCCGGCGCCGTTTTCATAGGCGACGATCTCGGAGGCCACCGAGCCGTCGGACGCATAGACGGAATCGGTCCTCACACAGTCGGCGTATTCCATCGTCAGCGTCTCGGGATCGAATTTGCCGCTCATGACCCAGGTGCTGCTTTCAAAGGCGCTGCTGCCCCAGGTGACGGTGATCTTGGCGTTCTCCTGCCCTTCGGCTTCGACAAAGAGGCTTCCTCTTCCGGCGCCGTACAGGCCAATGAAGTTCATGACGGGGTTTTGCCCGTTTTCTTCGGCGGGGGTCTTCTGGGCTCCGCAGGCTGTGAGGGAGAAGATCATACAAATGAGCAGGATCGTACTGACGAGTTTTTTCATAGGATATCTCCTTTTCTGTTGAGGCGCTGATCCTCAGACAGCGCGTTTTTCACCGGGATATCCCGGGGCCATGAATGATTTTATCCGAAACGGATCCTTTTTACAAGAGATATAACGAAAAATTCGAAAAACAAATGCTGCACAAACGCTGCCGCGCCCGCCGGGACCTTGCCGTGGGAATAAGAGAAGTCTAAAAATGCATATGTTTTAAGGGCTTTAGTCGCAATGAGTCTGATTCCGGCGGCGTAAAACTTGACGAAAAAAGCTGCATCGGTCGTATGACCGATGCAGCCTTTTAATGGTGCAGGAAAGGATCAGACGCAGGTATAACCGCCGTCGACCGCGATGATTTGACCGGTGACATAGCTGGACTCTTCGGCGCCCAGGAAGATGGCCGCAGAGTTCAATTCGCCGGAATTGCCGTAACGGCCCATAGGGACAGACTGATTGGCGAAAGCCTGGAAGAAATCGGAGTTCAGGGTCTCGGTGGTCAGCTCGGTGTAGAAATAGCCGGGGCAGATGGCGTTCACGGTAATGCCGGACTTGGCCAGCTCGGCAGCCGCGCCGCGGGAGAAGTTGACGACCGCGCCCTTGGTGGCGTGATAGGCGATGGTGGGAATAGCGGTATTGCCAACAAGACCGTAGATGGAAGCGATATTGATGACGCGGCCATAGGTCTGCTTGCCAGCCTCGATGTTCGCCTTCATATAACCGGCGAAGATCTTGGTGACTTCAAAGACAGAGGTGAGGTCCAGATTCAGGGTGAATTCCCAGTCTTCCTTCTTGTAATCCACCAGCTGCGTGCCGGTGCCGCGCTCGCCGCCCGCGTCGTTGACAATGACTTCCACATGACCGAACTTGGCGTCGGCGGCGGCAAGGGCCTTATTGATCGACTCGGTGCTGGTCACGTCGCAAGCGACGGGCAGGACCTGGACGCCGTATTTGGCTTCCCATTCCTTGGCGCTGGCTTCCAGCCGTTCGACTCTTCTGGCCATCAGCACCAGGTTGGCGCCGCACTGAGCATAACCCTCAGCCATCTGCTTGCCAAGTCCGGAGGATGCGCCGGTAATGGCAACTACTTTTCCCTTGTAATTGAACAAATGAAACACTCCTTACTATAATTGTTTGTTTATATTTTGACAATATCCAATATACCAGCATTTTGGCAGAAAAGCAAGAACTTTTTTCCAAAAAAGAAGGAAAAATCAGGTGAAAAACTGCGCGATTGAGAAAGCGCATATCGGATCGGTTCTGTTTGCCAGGACTTCGGAAGGAAAAACCGTCTTTTTTCCCGCGAAGCGGGATTTCACCGCTTCAGCGATTTCATCCACCGAAGGTGGATCTCACCCGTTCGCAAGGATAGGTTTTGCTGAAAAAGCATTTGCATTTGCAAGTGCTTTCATGGATAAGAATTGCTATTTCAACAAAACTGAGGTTATCGCTATTTTTCGTAACGTCTGGAGTTACGCATTATACTTACTTTGGTCTTGACATTTTGGAAACGCCATTCTGAAACTGTCGACGATTACTTTGCTTTTGCTGAAGATAAGAACCAAAAAGCAATCCCACGGTACAATTTCGACCGACGCAAGAGGGTGCTGAATAGAAGGGGGGGTTCTTTCAAAAGCTTTCGTATCCATTCGCTTCTGGGAGCGGGTATTTTAGAATCTCTTCCAGCGGAATGCTTTTGTCGAACCCGGAGAAAACACCTCAGATCCACTGGGAACCATCCTGCATAACAATTCTTGACAGTTCTTCTTCGGAAAGAAAATAGTATTCCGCTGCAGGATCAGTAATCGGCCTCCCGTTTTCGTACTGCCAATGGATACGGGTATTAAGCGAATCTAATTCTTTGCTATGTGCTATGATTTCGGTATCTGTAATCAGCTAATTGCAATCTGTTTGTCTGTCATTTATTTCAGCGAATACAACTTTGAGATAGGTATGATAGCGTTTGCTTTTTAAGTCAATTATAAACTATTTTTTACCTCCACAAGCAAGCTACAAGATGATTATAGCAAAAAACAATAGGATTGCTACTGTTTAAATAGCAATCCTATTGTGGCACCCACGGGAGGATTCGAACCTCTGACCTGCCGCTTAGGAGGCGGCCGCTCTATCCTGCTGAGCTACGTGGGCGAATGGACAGTAAACACAGTATAGCGGAAAAAAGCGATTTCGTCAACAAAAAATCGGCGGAGCGGGCGGGCCGCTCCACCAATGTGCATTTTGTGAAAGAGGAAAGGCGCGGCAAAGAGATCAGAGATTGATGTCCTGCGCTTCGGCGCCGCCCTCCTGCGCGAGAATGGGGCGGAGCTCGGACAGATAAGCATCCACCTGCGCGGCGCTGCGGCCGGTATAACGGCGGCCGTCCATCAGCTCCCGCAGCTCGGCCAGGGTCATGCCGAAGGCGGGATCTCCGGCCAGGCGCTCCAGCAGATCGCAGGGCTCGCCCTCCTTCATCCGGGCGGTGGCGGCCATGGAGTGGGTGCGGATGATCTCGTGGAGCTGCTGCCGGTCGCCGCCACGCTTGACGGCCTCCATCATCAGATTTTCGGTGGCGATGAAGGGAAGATATTCGTTGACCGTGCGTTCGATGATTTTTTCGTTCACGCGAATGCCTTTCGTGACGTTTTGCATCAGGCGCAGGATGGCGTCGGCGCAGAGGAAGCCCTCGGGCAGAGAAATGCGTCGGTTGGCGGAATCGTCCAGCGTCCGCTCCATCCACTGGACAGAGGCGGTCATGGGAGCGTTGAGGGCGTCGGCCATGAGATAGCGGGCCAGCGAGCAAATGCGCTCGGAGCGCATGGGATTGCGCTTGTAAGCCATGGCGGAGGAGCCGATCTGGGTGCTCTCAAAGGGCTCTTCCAACTGACGGTCGTGCTGGAGAAGACGCATATCGTTGGCAAATCGGTAGCAGCTCTGGGCGATGGAGGACAGCACGTTGAGGATGCGGCTGTCGAACTTGCGGGCATAGGTCTGGCCGGAAACCGGGAAGCGGCGGTCAAAGCCGAACTCGGCGGCGATCATGCGGTTCATCTCGTCGATGCGGGCCTCGTCGCCCTCAAAGAGATCGAGGAAGCTGGCCTCGGTGCCTGTGGTGCCGCGGCTGCCCAAAAAGCGGAAGGAGGAAAGCACGAAGTCCAACTCCTCCAGATCGAGCTGCAGATCCTGCAGCCAGAGAGTGGCGCGCTTGCCCACCGTCACAAGCTGGGCGGGCTGATAATGGGTGTAGCCCAGCGTGGGGAGGGCCCTGTATTCCTCCGCAAAGGCGGCCAGATTTTTCATCACATTGAGAAGTTGGCCCCGGAGATAGCAAAGACCGTCGCGGTAAAGGATGAGGTCGGCGTTGTCGGTAACATAGCAGGAGGTGGCGCCCAGATGGATGATGCCTTTGGCGGAGGGGGCCGCCAGACCGTAAGCGTAGACGTGGGCCATCACGTCGTGGCGGACTTCTTTTTCCCGCTGACGCACGGCCTCGTAGTCAATGTCGGTGATGTGGGCTTCCAGCTCATCCACCTGTTCCCGGGTGATGGGAAGACCCAGCCGGTGTTCGGCGCGGGCCAGCGCAACCCACAGGCGCCGCCAGGTCTGATAGCGGACATCGGCGGAGAAAAGACGGAGCATATAGTCGGAGGCATAGCGGGAAGAGAGAGGGGATTCGTAACGATCGGTTGCCATAAAACGACCTCCTTATCGCTCGATGATCTCGTCGCGCGCGGCGCCGACGGAGACATATTTGATGGGGCAGCCCAGCGCCTTTTCGGCAAAGAGAACATAATCCTGCGCGGCGGCGGGCAAATCCTCAAAGCGGCGGACGCCGCTGATGTCGCACTGCCAGCCGGGAAGGACGGTGTAGACCGGACGAGCCTTTTCCAGCAGCGCGGGGAAGGGGAAGTCGGCGGTCTTAACGCCGTCGATCTCGTAATGGGTGCAGACGGGGATCTCTTTCATGTAAGAGAGGATATCCAGCTTGGTAAAGGCCAGCTCGGTGGCGCCCTGCATGATTACGCCGTAGCGGGTGGCCACCAGATCCAGCGGGCCGACCCGGCGGGGACGGCCGGTGGAGGCGCCGTATTCGCCGCCGGCCTCGCGGAGCTTCTCCGCCTCTTCCCCGAACCATTCACAGGCGAAGGGCCCTTCGCCCACGCAGGTGGAATAGGCCTTGGCGATGCCCAGGACCCGGTCGACCCGGCTGCCGGGAATGCCGGCGCCCACGGGAGCGTAGGCAGCGATGTTGTTGGAGGAGGAGGTGTAGGGCCAGATGCCGAAATCCAGATCCCGCAGCGCGCCCAGCTGGGCCTCAAAGAGGATGCTCTTACCCTGGGCCTCGGCCTGGCGGAGGAAAGCGCCAGTGTCGCAGATAAAGGGCGTGAGATTAGCGCCGTAGAGGCCTGCCCATGCCATCATCTCGTCGAGGGACTAGGGGTTGGCGTGATAGACGTTTTCAATGGTAAGATTCTTCCATTCCAGAATGCCGGCCAGACGGCCGCGGAGATAGTCGGGATAGAGCAGCTCGCCGGCCTGAACGGTCTTTTTCTGGTATTTGTCGCTGTAAACCGGCGCGATGCCCCGCTTGGTGGAGCCGTAGGCCCGGTCCTTGAGGCGGGCCTCTTCCAGCGCGTCCAGATCCCGGTGGAAGGGAAAGACCAGCGTGGCGCGATCGGAGATGCGGAAGTTATCCGGCGTGATTTCGATGCCGGCGGCGCGGAGAGCGGAGATCTCCTTCCACAGATGCTCGCAGTCGATGACGACGCCGTTGCCCAGTACGTTGACGACGCCCTTGCGGAAAATGCCCGAGGGGATCAGATGGAGCGCGAATTTTCCGTATTCGTTGATGACAGTGTGACCGGCGTTGTTGCCGCCCTGATAGCGGACGACCACGTCGTACTGCTCGGTGACAAGGTCGACCATGCGGCCCTTACCCTCGTCGCCCCAGTTGATGCCTACGATGGCGCAATTGGACATATGGGATCCCTCCTGTTTATTTTGAAAAACGGTTGCGAAATTCGTACATCTTGATTATACTATAAAAAATGGTATAAGTAAAATTACTATTTTTTATAATTACCATATTTTTTACTAATGGATGGTGAAACCATGGAAGGAAAGCTGGAGCTGTATCGGATCTTTCGGGCGGTGGCGGAGCAGGAGAGCATCTCGGCGGCGGCGCGGATGCTGTATCTTTCGCAGTCGGCGGTGAGTCAGTCGGTGCAGCAGCTGGAGCGGCAGCTTGAGACGAAGCTCTTTTTGCGGGGAAGAAAGGGCGTGGCGCTCACCGAAGAGGGACGGATGCTGTATGATTATGTCCGCGACGCCATGAGCCTGCTGGAAAGCGGGGAAAGCAAGCTGCGGCAGGCGCGGGAGCTGGAGATCGGGCAACTGATCATCGGCGCCAGCGACACGCTGACCCGGTGGTGGCTGCTGCCCTATCTGCAGCGGTTCCGCCGGAACCATCCCGGCGTGCGGCTGACCCTGCGAAACGGTACCAGCCGCCAGGTGCTGGACCTGCTGCGAGAGGGCAAGGTGGACGTGGCCTTTGCCAGCAAGCCGGAGCAAGGCGAGCAGTTTCGGGTGGAGGTCTGCTTTGACACTCATATGATCTTTGCGGCGGCGCCCGATTATCCCTGTGATTTCAGCCGGACGTATACACCGGCGGAGGTGGCGGCCATGCCGCTGATCCTACTGGACCGTAAGGCAAGCTCTCGGCTGTTTCTGGAGGAGGCGTTTGCCAAGATGGGGCTGCGGCTCAAGCCGGAGTTTGAGCTGGCGACCCACGAGCTGGCGCTTGCGGTGGCGAAAAGCGGGCTGGGCGTGGCCTGCGTGACAAAGCAGTTTTCAGGGCATGCGCTGGAGGCGGGCGCCGTGCGCCCGCTGCGCGTCGACTGGGAGATCCCCGCCCGGCAGGTGGCCATGTGCACTCCCGAGCGGGGGCGGCTGAGCGCGGCGGCAGAGCATTTTATGGAGGATATCCGCCGGGGAAGGACACCGGAAAAATTGCCGGAAACCCTTGTAACGGCGGCGGAAAGCGGTATAATAAAAAAGGCATAGTGAAGCACGGAGGAAGAAAAAATGGAAAAGTTCGTTTTGCGCTATCGAAAAAAAGGATATCCCCAGAGCGTGCTGGACGCCGTCGCCGCCTTGTACGGCGAGACCAAGGGCCTGCGGGACTGCAACTGCGAGATCTATCATGATTTTGAGGAGCTGGCCGTGTTCGGCACCGACGAAAACGGAAAGACCGCCGAAGTGACGCTGCCCTTTTCCCAGTTGGAAAGATGGGTGAAAAAGCTGCCATGACCAGAGGGGAAAAACCGGTCATGGACAAGAGGCTGCTGCTGATTTTGAACCCCCAAGCGGGGATGATGCGGGCCGCGCGCCAGCTTACCAGGCTGGTGGAGATTTTTCAGAAGGCGGGATACCGAGTCTCGGTCCATTTGACGGAGGGCCCGGGCGACGGCACGGCGGCCGCGCGGCGCTGGGGAAAAGAATATGACCGGGTGGTGTGCGTCGGCGGCGACGGGACGCTCAACGAGGTAATGCGCGGGCTGTTGGAAAGCGGCGCGGAAACTGAGCTGGGCTATCTGCCTGCGGGGAGCACCAACGATTTCGCCAACAGCATCGGGCTGAACGCCGATCTGCTGAAGGCGGCGAAGGACGCCGCAGGCGGAGAGGTCGTGTCCATCGACGCGGGGCGCTTCAACGGACGGATCTTTGCCTATGTAGCGGCCTTCGGTGCCTTTACCGAAGTGAGCTACCGTACACCGCAGGCGGCAAAAAACATGCTGGGTCGGATGGCATTTTTGCTGGAGGGCATGAAGGAGCTTCAGGACATCCGGCCTATCCATATGGCGCTGAAATGCGGCGAGGAGCAGATCGAGAGCGATTTCATCTTTGGGACGGTGAGCAATTCCGCTCCCATGGCGGGCCTGATCACCCCCACGGTGGAGACCGATCTGAGCGACGGGAATTTTGAGGTGACGCTGGCCCGTTTCCCCAACACTCCGCAGGAAAGCGCGCAGTTGGTGGCGGCGCTGCGGATGGGGGAGGAATCGCCTCTGGTGGTGCGTCGGCAGGCGCGGCAGATAGAGGTCTGGTGCGGCGAGCCGGTGTCCTGGTCGCTGGACGGCGAGCAGGAGCTGGCGGAGGGGCGCTTCGTCATTGAAAATCTGAAGCGGCGCGTGCCCTTTGTCATGCCGCTGCGGAAAAAGAAATAATCCGCGGAAAAAACCGCGCCGCCTTGACGGAAGCAACAGGCTTTGCTATAATAAATCAAATACTTCAATTTTTTAATGTAATTTCAGAAAACGGAAAGAGGCGAGCCGAGTTTGGATATTTTTGAGAAAATGATGCGGCCGAGCATGGTCGACGAACTGCGGGAAAAGGATGTTTATCCCTATTTTCACGCGCTGGAATCCCGGCAGGACGCCGTGGTGCAGATGGAGGGCAAGCGGCGGATCATGCTGGGCTCCAACAATTATCTGGGCCTGACCACCAACCAGCGAGTCATCGAGGCGGGCATCAAGGCGCTGGAAAAATACGGAACCGGCTGCTCGGGCTCCCGATTCCTCAACGGGACGCTGGAGATGCACTTGGAGCTGGAACAGGAGTTGGCGGAGTTTTTGCATAAGGACGCCGTGATGACTTTTTCCACCGGATTCCAGTCGAATCTGGGCATCATCAGCGCCGTGGTGGGCATGGGCGACTATGTCATTTCGGACAAGGAGAATCATGCCAGCATCTATGACGGCATCAAGCTGAGCTACGGAAAGATGCTGCGCTTCAAGCACGCCGACATGGAGGATCTGGAGCGGCAGCTTCAGAAGGTGCCTGAGAACGCGGGTAGCCTGATCGTCACCGACGGCGTGTTTTCCATGGGCGGCGACATTGCCAAGTTGCCGGAGATCGTGGCGCTGGCGAAGAAGTACGGCGCACGGGTCATGGTGGACGACGCCCACGGCCTGGGCGTGATCGGGGAAGGCGGCAGAGGCACCGCCAGCTATTTCGGCATGGAGGATCAGGTGGACATCTATATGGGCACCTTCAGCAAGTCGCTGGCTTCGCTGGGCGGCTATATGGCGGCCTCGGCCCGGGTGGTGGACTATGTGCGCCACAACAGCCGGCCCTTTATCTTTTCCGCGTCGATCCCGCCGGCAAGCTGCGCCACGGCGCTGGCCGCGCTGCGGGAGCTTAAGGAGCATCCCGAGCTGCCCGAGAAGCTGGCGCACATCGCCGGATACGCCAGAAAGTGCTTTAAGGAGAAGGGCGTTTCCATCCGGGAGGCCGAAACGCCCATCATCCCCATCTATACCCACGATATCATGAACACGCTGGAAACGGCGCGGAAGATCTATGAGGGCGGCGTCTACGTCAATCCCGTTTTGCCGCCGGCAACGCCGCCCTCGGACTGCCTGCTGCGCACCAGCTATATGGCAACGCTGACCGAGGCGCTGGTGGACGAGGCCAGCGACATCATCGCGTCTGTGGTGGGAGGAAAATAACATGGAGAAGATCGCCGTCGTCACCGGAGGGACCTCGGGCATCGGGCTGTGCACCGCAAGGGCGTTGGCGCAAAAGGGCTGCCGGGTGTATACCCTGAGCCGCAGGGGCGGCGAGGACGCGCCGGGCATCCGGAACATCCGGGCCGACGTGACCGACGAAGCGCAGATCGCCGCCGCGGCGGAGCAGATCCTGCGGGAGGCCGGCCGGGTGGATATCGTGATCAACAACGCGGGCTTTGGCATTTCGGGCGCGGTGGAGTTCACCGACACCGAGGAGGCCAGGCGGCAGTTTGACGTGAACTTTTTCGGCATGGTGCGGGTCAACCGGGTCTTTTTGCCCATCCTGCGGAAGCAGGGGGGCGGGCGGATCGTCAACATCAGCTCGGTGGCGGCCCCCATCCCCATCCCCTTCCAGACCTATTACTCGGCGGCGAAGGCGGCCATCGACAGCTATACCATGGCGCTGGCCAACGAGGTGCGGCCCTTCGGCATCACGGTGTGCGCCGTGCGGCCCGGGGATATCCGCACGGGCTTTACCGCCGCCCGGGTAAAGAGCGCGGCGGGCGACGACGTGTATCAGGGGCGGATATCCCGCTCGGTGGCGCGGATGGAAAAGGACGAGCAGGGGGGAATGGACCCGCAAAAGGCGGGAAACTGCGTCTGCAAAATGGCGCTGAAGGCCCATCCAAAGCCGCTGACCGCCATCCGGCCGGATTATCAGTTTTTCTGCTTTTTGGCGAAGGTGCTTCCCTGCAGGCTGCTCAACCGGCTGATCGGGATGCTGTATGCGGGGTAAGGCGGGATCGCTTTGCCTTGAACGGCAGCGGGACAAGGGAGCTTTGTTATTTCGAAAAGGACACTGGAGGAGGATCGTGATGGAAAGCAGAGTCGCGGTGATCGGGATCGTGGTAGAGGACAAGGAATCGGTGGCGGCGCTGAACGGGCTGCTGCATGAATACGGGGAATGGATCATCGGGAGGATGGGGATCCCCTATGCGAAGCGGGGCGTCAGCGTGATCAGCGTGGCCGTGGACGCGCCGCAGGACGTGATCAGCGCCCTGTCGGGCAAGATCGGCAGGCTGCCGGGCGTAAGCTCCAAAACGGCCTATTCCAACGTGGTGTCGCAGGACGCCGGGAAGAACGATTGACAGAAGCGAGAAAAACGGCTATAATCAAGCTGTCGGAGGCACAAGCGCCGGCATGGGGCAGAAGCCCGGCTTTTTGAATGCGCGGAAGCAATTACGGATATGCACGAGGTATCCTTTTTCCACAAGGAAGAAGGATGCCTTTTTTCGTGCGGAAAGGAAGAAATATGAACGATTCTGTGAAAAAAATGGTCTATGCTGCGATGTGTCTGGCGCTGTGCATGGTGCTGCCCTTTTTGACGGGGCAGATCCCCCAGATCGGCAGTATGCTGCTGCCCATGCATCTGCCCGTGCTGCTGTGCGGCTATCTCTGCGGCTGGAAGTGGGGCGCCGCCGTGGGCTTTGCGGCGCCGCTTTTGCGGCATCTGCTGTTCCATATGCCGCCCATGCCCGGGGCGATCTCCATGGCCTTTGAGCTGGCGGCCTATGGACTGATCGTGGCCATCCTGTATAAGAAGCTGGGGAAAAAGCTGCCGGCCATCTATCTCAGCCTGATCGGCGCCATGATCGGCGGGCGCATCGTCTGGGGCATCGCCCAGGCGGTCGTTATGGGGATCAACGGGAAAAACTTCCCCATGGCGGCCTTTTGGGCGGGCGCGGTGACCAACGCCATCCCGGGCATCGTTCTGCAGCTCATTCTGGTGCCGCTCATCGTGGCGGCGCTGCAGAAGGCAAAGCTGACGGACAATTGACGAAGGAAAACGCAAAAACGCCCGCAGGACGGCGCTTTGTCAGGCGGACGATGGGAAATATGAAATTTTTTCCGGCTGGCAGCTTCGGCTGCCGGCCTTCTTTTTACGCCTTGTTTTTTTACCGCCGGGGGAGTAAAATAAGCGGGAAGGGAGGGGGAAGCCATGCACCCCTGGAAGCATTTTCGTACCGTTACCCGCCACCGCCGCCTGGTCATCCGCCACTGCTTCAAGGCAGGCATCGGCTGGCAGGGGCTGAGTCACGATCTTTCCAAATACAGCCCGGTGGAGTTCTGGAACTCCGCCGTCCATTATCAGGGAAACCGCAGCCCCAACGATCACGAGCGTGAGGCGCGGGGCTACTCGCTCTCCTGGCTCCATCACAAGGGACGTAACCGGCATCATCACGAATACTGGACCGACTATAACATGAAGACTCATCAGGTGGAGCCGGTGAAAATGCCGCTGAAATACGTCGTCGAGATGTTCTGTGACCGGGTGGCGGCCTGCAAGACCTATCAGGGAAAAAACTATACCGACGCAAAGCCGCTGGAATATTTCAACCGGGGCGTGGGCAAGCAGGTGATGCACGAGGAAACCGGAGCGTTTCTGGAAAATCTGCTGACCATGCTGGCGCAGGAGGGCGAGGACAAGACCTTTGCCTGGATCCGCCAGTACCGGCGGGAGCACAGGGATTATTGAAGCCGAAACGAAAAAAACAGCCCTCGGGGCTGTTTTTTCGTTTGAAGCGCGCAGCGGGCGGATCAGGGCTCCCAGCCGTTCAAAAAACGGCAGGCGGCGGGCATGAGAAAAGCAATTATTTCGTGCCAAAGATGCGGTCGCCGGCATCGCCTAGACCGGGAACGATATAGCCGCGCTCGTTGAGGTGGCTGTCCACCGCGCCGGCGTAGATATCCACGTCGGGATGCTTGCTGTGAACTCGGTTGATGCCCTCAGGCACGGCCACCAGCACCAGCAGCTTGATGTGGGTGCAGCCGCGGGCTTTCATCTCGGTGATGGCGGCGTCGGCCGAGCCGCCGGTGGCCAGCATGGGATCGACGATCATGATCTCGCGCTCGGCCACATCCTTGGGCATTTTGCAGAAATAGACATGGGGCTCCAGCGTTTCTTCGTCGCGGTACATGCCGATGTGGCCCACGCGGGCAGAGGGGATCATGCGAAGGACGCCGTCTACCAGACCCAGCCCGGCGCGAAGGATGGGCACGACGGCCACCTTTTTGCCGGCCAGCGTGGGCTCTTCGGCTTTACAGATGGGGGTTTCCACCTCTTTGGTGGTAAGCGGCAGGTCACGGGTGGCCTCATAGGTGATGAGCATGCCGATCTCCGAGACCAGCTCGCGGAAATCCTTGACGCTGGTGTTTTTGTCCCTGAGGATGGTTAGCTTGTGCGCCACCAGGGGGTGGTCCATAACGTGAACGTGATCCATGATGTCCATAGTGCTTTTCTCCTTTTATTTCAAGTATCAGAAATCACAGGCAGTTTCGCAAAAACCGCTCAGGAAGGGGCGGAGCCTCACTTTTCCAGAGCGGAGATCATGTCCACCCGGATCTGGTGGCGGCCGCCCAAAAAGGAGGCGTCCAGCCAGGTGTCCACGATGCGCATGGCCAGCCCGGGGCCGACGGTGCGCTCGCCCAGGCAGAGGATGTTGGAATCGTTGTGCTCCCGCGTGGCCTGCGCGGTAAAACAGTCGGAAACGGCGGCGGCGCGGATGCCCTTCACCTTGTTGGCGGCGATGGACATGCCGATGCCGGTGCCGCAGACCAGAAGGCCCAGCTCGGCCTCTTTCGCGGCCACGGCACGGGCCACCTTTTCCGCGTAGACGGGATAATGGCAGGATTGGGTATCGAAGGCGCCGAAGTCCTCGACTTTCAAGCCCCGTTCCAGCAAATGCTGTTTCAAGATCTCTTTGAGGGAATAGCCGCCGTGATCGGCACCGATGGCAATTTTCATGTTGCTTGCTCCTTTCTCATGCGCTCCGCCTGCGTTGCCCGCAGGTAAGAAGGAACGATCTCGTGACAGGTTTGCAGTCCGCCGGTCTGGGCCAGCGCCCAGGCGGCCTTTGCCGCGCCGGAGGCCTGCTGGCAATCCCGGGGAAAGAAGGTGCAGCCGTGTTCCCGGGCGATGGTTTCCATTTCCTCGTCGGAGCCGACGGCATCCTCGGTCAGACGGATGACGGAATCTTTTTCCCGCTGAAAGACGGCGTAATAGCTCTCGCCAGCCCGGGCGCGGATCGAGCAGCAGAGCGTTCCTGCCTGCTCCCAATCCCAGGCCATGGCCAAAAGGGAGGAAATCCCGGCGCAGGGCTTGTCCTGCGCCCAGGCAAAACCCTTGATGGCCGCCGTGCCGATGCGGATCCCGGTAAAGGAGCCAGGGCCGGTGACGGCGGCAAAAACGTCCACGTCGTTGAGGGTCAGACCGTTTTTTCCCAAAAGCGATTGACAGAGGGGCAGAAGCAAACGGCTGTGATCCAGCATGGAATCGTGGAAACAGGCGTCCAGCATCGCGCCGTTTTGCAAAAGGGCGCAAGAGGGGGCGGCGCCGGAGGTATCCAAAGCAAGTATCAGCATAATCTCACCGTGATCTCCCGCCCGTCGCCGCCGTCCAGTCTGCGGATGACCACTTCTGCGGTCCCTTCTGGAAAGGCGCCTTCCACATTTTCGCTCCACTCGGCCACGCAAAGCGCGCCCGAGGCCAGATAATCTTCCCAGCCAATGTCGAACAGGGCGTCGGCGTCGGGAAGGCGGTACATATCAAAGTGGCAGACGCGGCGGGGTCCTTCATATTCATTGACGATGGCAAAGGTAGGCGACGAGACCTGCGCCCGGCTGCCCAGTCCCCGGACCAGCCCGCGGACAAAGGCGGTCTTGCCCATGCCGAGATCGCCGTAAAGCGCCACGGCGGGGGCCTGCGCCAGCGTTTTGGCCAGCGTTTCGCCCAGCGCCTCGGTCTCTTCGGCGCTGAACGTCCGGTACATGGTTTCCTGCAAGACTCCTACCTCCCCATCTTATTCTATGTAAGTATAGCACTTTACCGCCCTTTTTGAAAGAGGATTTATGGGATTTCTGAACTTTTTTTAGTTTTTTCTCTTTTCCTTGCATAAGCTGCGGCAGAATGATAGAATATTTTTTGTAATAAACAGGAGGGGGGATACCCGTGGCAAAAAGGTTCTGGAACGGTTTGCGGCGTTATGTCTCGCAAAGCGACGTGCCGCTGATGCTGCTGGCGCTGGTGATCTGCGTAATCGGCCTGGTGCTGATCTACAGCGGCTGTCAGAGCGTGGCGCGGGTGCGGCCCCAGCGTATCATGCTGGTGCAGACCGTCGGCATCGCCGCTGGCTTTGTGGCCATGATCCTCTTTTCCTTCCTTGATTTCAGCCGCTTTCCATGGCTGTGGGTGGTGGCGGCGGTTTTCAACATCCTGTTCCAGCTTTCGCTGTATAAGCTGGGAAAGGAAGTGGGCGGCAACAAGAGCTGGATCCCGCTGCCCGGCGGCATCAATGTGCAGCCCGGCGAGGTGGGAAAGGTCATCTTTATTTATACCATGGCCAGCCATATGAGCCTGCTGCGCGAGCGGAAGAACAACTTCTGGACCATCCTCCAGCTCACGGTCCACATGGGCGCCACCATGGCGGCGGTCTTCGTCATCTCGCGGGATCTGGGTGTGGCGCTGATGTATCCGCTGATTTTTCTGGTGATGCTGGTGGCGGGCGGCGTTTCCTGGTGGTGGCTGGCCGCCGCGGGCGGCTGCGCCGCGGGGGCGTTCCCGCTTCTGTGGCGGTTTTTGAGCGATGGGCAGAAAATGAGGATTTTGGTGGTCTTTGACCCCGCCCGGGCCGCCGGGATTGACCAGGCACTGTTCGACCGCTATTCCTGGCAGGCCAAGCAGACGGTGGCCGCCATCAGCAACGGCGAGCTTTTAGGCTCAGGCTATCTGAAGGGACCACGCATCCAGGGCGGATGGGTGCCTGAGAGCCACACTGACTCGATTTTTGCCGTGTGCGGCGAGGAGTTCGGCTTCATCGGCTGCATGGTGCTGCTGTCTCTGCTGACGGCGCTGGTGCTGCGGATCTTTTACGACGCATGGCGCTCCACTGACACTTTCAGCCGTCTGGTGTGCGCCGGCGTGGGCGGCATGTTCATGTGGCAGATCGGCATCAATCTGGGCATGAATCTGGGCATTTTCCCCGTGATTGGCCTGACGCTGCCGCTGGTGAGCTACGGCGGCACCTCGGTGCTCATTATGCTGACGTCGCTGGGACTTGTGTGCGGCGCCGTAAGGCGCATCAAGCCCACATGGATCCGCTCGGCGGACGACTGATTATGTTTTGAATAGGAAAAAGGCCTCCGGCACTGCGACGGAGGCCTTTTCTGCGGCAGAAATGAGAAAAGAGTCAGCTTGCTTTCGGAAAGGGGATGACGCGGCTCTCCTGGGTGGGAACGGACGGCGCGGCGGGCGCGGTATCCGGGGCAAAGAAACGTTGACGGAAGGTTTTGCCCTCGGGCGAGCAGAGATACCGCAGACCTGCCCCTGCCAGCAGGCCCGCCAGACCCGGCGCGGCCAGCAGCAGCACCGGCCTGAGTGGCGCGCCGCCGTCGGAAAGCATTGCCGCCCAGAGCAGCGCCGCGCTGCCCAAGGCCGCGAGAATGAAAGCGATTCGTTTGATCCGACGGTTCATATCCGGTCCTCCCTTTGTTTTTCTGGTTTCAGTATAACCGGATAAAAGTCCGTTAAAACGGACTTTTAAGGAGGAAAAGGAAAAATCCGGCCGTCGGACAGCAATTGTTCATCAAAACGGTGCAAAAATCATGCTTGCAAACGGGGAGGGGTTGCAGTATCATAGAAATGGAAATAATTGACGAAAGAAGGGACAAGCCCTCATATGGAGGACTCGAAGACGAAACGCTCCCGGGACATGACCCGTGGTGTCATCTGGAAGCAGCTTGTGGCCTTCGCCCTGCCGCTGATGCTGGGAAATCTGTTTCAGCAGATGTATAATACGGTGGACAGCGTCGTGGTGGGCCGCTTCGTCAGCACCGAGGCGCTGGCCGCCGTGGGCTCCACCTCTTCCATCACCAATATGCTGGTGGGCTTTTTCATGGGCCTTTCGGTGGGCGCGGGGGTAATCATTTCCCAGCGATTTGGGGCAAAGGACGACGAGGGCGTCCATCGGGCTGTCCACACCACGGTGGCCATGACCCTGATCGTCGGCCTTTTGTTCACCGTCGCCGGCGTGACCATGGCGCCGCTGATGCTCCGCCTGATGAAAACGCCCGCCGACGTGTTTCCCGAGGCAAAGACCTATTTGCAGATCTATTTTGCCGGGATATCGGGGCTGGTGCTCTATAACATGGGCTCCGGTATCCTGCGCGCCGTGGGCGACAGCAGGCGTCCGCTGTATTTTCTGGTGTTCTGCTCGGTGATCAACACCGTGCTGGATCTGGTTTTTGTGCTGGTCTTCCACATGGGGGTCGAGGGTGTGGCCTACGCCACCGTTCTGGCCCAGTTCCTTTCGGCGGGGCTTATTTTGCTGGTGCTTTCCCGCAGCGGGGAAAATTACCGTTTCATCCCCAAAAGACTGCGGATTTATCTTCCGGTGCTCAAAAGCATTTTCAACATCGGCCTGCCCTCGGCGCTGCAGCGGGCGCTCACGGCATTCTCCAACGTCTTTGTGCAGGGCTATATCAACGATTTCGGCGCAGACTGCATGGCGGGCTGGGGCTGCTATCACCGGCTGGATCAATTCATTTTGCTCCCCATGCAGAGCGTCACCATGGGCGGCACCACCTTCGTGGGGCAAAATATCGGCGCGCGGGATCTCAAGCGGGCGGAAAAAGGTGTCAGCGCGGCAATCTGGCTGTCTGTCGGCGTGACGGCGGCGCTTATCGTCTTGGTCAATCTGTTTTGCACGTCCGTGCTGCGGATTTTCAGCGACGAGACCGGCGTTTTGGAATACGGACGGCTGTTTATCCGCATGAACTCGCCGTTTTATGTGATCTGCTGCATCAATCAGGTGTATGCCGGAGCTTTGCGCGGCGCGGGGGATTCCAAGGCGCCCATGTTCATGATGCTGTTTTCCTTCGTCTTTTTCCGCCAGATTTATCTGTATGTAGGCAGCCTGTTTATTCACGATGTGCGCTTCGTGGCCATGGGCTATCCCATGGGATGGCTGCTGTGCAGCATTTTGCAGTATCTCTACTATAAAAAAAGCCATTGGCGCCAGCGCTGCATGGCGCAGTGGGCGCAGGAGGACGCCGCCAGACGGCAAACGGCTGCCTGACACGATCGATAAAAAAGAGGAGCAAAATGCTCCTCTTTTTTACTCTGTCAAAGAAAAAACCGTTTTCCAAAGAAGGTCGGCGGGGACCACCGAAAGGGCCAGCAGGATCACCTGCCCCAAAACGGGAAGGGAAAGAGGCTGGGTGCGGAAGACCGCGCCGCCGAAATACAGCAGCAGAAGCTGCACTGCGGCGGCAAAGCTCATCACCAGCAAAAACGAGCGGTTTTGCCCCAATCCGGCCAGCAGGTTTTTCCGCTCGGTGCGGGCGCAGAAGGCCGCCGCCAGGCCGGAAAAGACAAACAGGGCAAAAAAAGCCGTCAAAAATCCGCCCGTTTCCCAGCCAAATCTGGCTCGAAATACCGGAAGCCGCAAAAAGGCGACGGACAAACCTGCCAGCCAGAGGCTCAATCCGGCAATCTGCCCCAGCATTCCCCGGGTCAAAACCGGCGTGTCGCGGGGATAGGGCGGGCGGCGCATTTCCTCTTCCCGGGGTGCTTCGCCGGCAAAGGCTAGCCCGGCCAGCGTGTCCATAATCATGTTGATCCACAGCATCTGGATCACCGTCACAGGGGTTTCTACCCCCAGAAAAGGTCCCAGCACCGACACTGCCACCGCAGCCAGATTCATAGTGAGCTGAAACACCAAAAAGCGGCGGATGCTGCGAAATACCGTGCGCCCGTAAAGGATGGCCCGGCCGATGGAGGCGATGTTGTCGTCCAGAATGACGATGTCTCCGGCCTCCTTTGCCACCCGCGTGCCGCTGCCCATGGCAAAGCCCACGTCGGCCAGACGGAGGGCGGGCGCGTCGTTAACGCCGTCGCCTGTCATACCCGCCACTAGCCCCGCCGCCTGCGCCGCCCGTACCAGACGGCTTTTATCGGTGGGCAGGGCCCTTGCCACCACTCGCAGGCGGGGCAAAAGCTCCTGAAGCTGCCGGTCGGTCATGCCGCCGAGCTGTTCGGAAGTGAGCACCTCGCCGCCGCCCCGCAGGAGCCCCGCAGAGGCGGCAATGGCGCGGGAGGTGTCAGGACTGTCGCCGGTGACCATTACCACATGGACGCCCGCGCCGCTGATACGGCGAAGGGCGCCGGGGGTCTCGGGGCGCAGCCCGTCGCGGATGAGAGCCAGACCCAGCAGGATCAGCATACCGCTGCCGTCCTGCACCTCGCCGGCGCAAAGGCACACCACCCGCATTCCCCGGGCGGCCTGCTCCCGCCACAGTCGGTCAAGCATGGTCTGCTCCCGCAGGGGAAGAGGGCCCGTTTCCGAGAGCCAGCGGACGCAACGGGGCAGCAGCAGCTCGGGCGCGCCGGTGACGTAACAGGGAAAGCGCCCGCCCTCCAGCGCGCAGGCGGCGTATTTTTTGGAGGAGTCAAAGGGGAGATGCCGTGTCCGGCGGGCGGCAAGGGCTTCTTTTCCCGAAAGCTCCAGCAGGGCCCGGTCGGTGGCGTTGCCGCCGGAAAGCCCCCGGTCGCTCCATTGGGCGGCAGTGTTGAAGCGGCAGCTTTCTCGCAGGGCGGGCCAGAGAAGGGGCAGCTCGGGCAGCGCGCCCAGTTCCCGCAGCGTCCCGTCGCCCAAAAGCACGGCTTCTACCGTCAGCCGTCCCCGGGTGAGAGTGCCGGTCTTGTCGGTAAACAGGATGTTGAGACTGCCCGCCGTTTCAATACCCGTCAGTGTCCGCACCAGCACCTGATCCCGCTGCATTCGCAGCATACTGCGGGAAAGCACCACGGTAATCATCATGGGCAGACCCTCGGGCACCGCCACAATGATTACGCCGATAGCCAGCATGGCGGCATGGAGCAGATGCTCCGCCAGCGTGGGAAGATGGGACAGCTCAGACAGGATCAGCGAAGGGGCGAAGCCGTTGTCCAGCACGATCCGGTGAAACAGATCGGCCGCCGCCACCAGCGCCGCCGCGCCGTAACCCAGATGGCTCATGCCTTTTGCCAGCCGCGTAAGCCTCAGACGGAGCGGGCTTTCGGGCGGACGCTCATTCAGCGACAGAGCCATGCTGCCCAGCAGCGTCCGTTCCCCTACGCGAAGCACCTGCATGATCCCCTCGCCGGAGGCCACGCCGGTCCCGCGAAAGAGTTGATGGGGGTCGGCAGGATCCCATCGGTCGGGGGCGCAGACAGGCCCGGCACGCTTTTCCACTTCGCGGCTCTCGCCGGACAGAGCCGCCTGATCGCAGCGCAGCGCGCCCTTTCGCAGGATGCCATCGGCGGGGACGCCTTCTCCGGCTTGAAGCAGCACGATGTCGCCTTCTACCAGTTCCTCGGCGGGGACCTCCAGCAGCCGCCCGTCCCGCCGCACCCGGCATAGTGCGCGGGCGTTTTCGGCCTCCAGCCGGAGAAAGGCCCGTTCGCTCCCCGCCTCCGAGAGCGTGGACAGAAGAGCCGCCGCGAATACGGCCATGGCAATCCCCACCGTTTCAAACCATCCCTCGCCCCGCAGCAGAAACAAAAAATTGACGCACAGCGCCGTCAAAAGCACCTTGATGACCGGGTCGCTGAGATTTTCCAGCAGGCGGGAGAAAAAGTTCCTGCCCCGCCGGAGCGGCAAAGCATTTCCCTCACCGGCAGCCAGGGCCGCCGCGGCCTCTTTTTGGGTGAGGCCCATCACCAGATCGGTCTCGCGCATACGATCCCTCCCAAACACAGTTTGGTACAAGCTATGCGCCGGGGGGACAAGATATGAATCCCCGTTTCAAAGACGCTCCGGCATATCCGTCCGCCCTTCAGCATAGGATGGAGCAGGAAAATGCGATGGGAGCGTGGCAGCGTGATCGAGACCATTGAAGACAGGGCCCTTCTGCTGGGACGGTATATCGTGGAAAATAAAACCACCGTCCGCGGGGCGGCCGGGCGGTTTGGCCTGAGCAAGTCCAGCGTCCACAAGGACGTGACGGCACGACTTTATTACATCGACCGGAGCCTTTGGACGCAGGTGCGGGCGGTGCTGGAGGAAAACAAGCGGGAGCGCCACCTGCGGGGCGGCGAGGCTACCCGGGAAAAATACCGGCGGATGCACGGAGAATAAAAAAGCGCCTCCCAATGGAGAGGCGCGGGAAAAACGCGCTTACAAGATGTATTCAAAGCAATAATGAGAGAAGCCGTACATTTCCGCCTGTCCCCGCTGGACAAAGCCCATACGGCGATAGAGCTTGTCGCTGGCCACGTTGGAGCACAGTGAAAGATGGCGGGTGGCCCTGTAGCCGCGTCTGCGGGCCTCGTCCAGTACGCGCTCCACCGTGATCTGCGCCACGTGTTTTCCCTGCAGGTCGGGACGGACGCACAGGCGGGTGGGGCAGGCAGCGGGCTCGACGGTCCAGCAGTCCAGCTCGTCCAGATCGCCGCGGGGCAGAAGGCTCACCGCCGAGATGATCTCACCGTCCTTTTCCAGAACAAACAGACCGTTTTGCGCCAGGTCCTCTTGGGCAAACTGCCGGTTGGGATATTCGTCGGGCGCCCAGTCGTCGTTGCCGTGGGTGTGGGCGTGGGAGGCACACAAGCGGTAAAGGGCCGCGATGTCGTCCAGATCGGCTTCGGTGGCCGGGCGGAAGCGGTATTCGTCGATTTTCATGCGTTAACTCTCCTGCTCGCCCCGCAGCAGCGCCAGAGAGGCGGCGGCCACAGGGTTCTTGCCCACCGCCGCGAAGGAGGCGGCGGAAAAGTCGATCAGCTCCCGGGCCAGCGCCAGCACCTGCCCCGCCGTGACGGCGTCCAGCGCGGCGGCCGTTTCCTCCGGCGTAAGCTGGCAGCCGTAGGTCATCTCTGAACGGGCGATGGCGTTCATGCGGGCGGCGGAGCCCTCCTGCCCCAAAAGAAGGGCGGCGTTGAGCTGCTGCTTGGTGCGGGCGAGCTCGGCTTCCGTGACCCCCGCATCCCGCAGGGCGCAAAGCTCCTCGCGGATGAGGCGCAGCGCGTCAAATTGCATTTCGCGGCCCAGCGCGGTATAGACGCCCAGAACGCCGGTGCTGGCGTAAAGGGTGGTAAAGCTGTAAATGGAATAGCACAGGCCGGCCTTTTCCCGCACCCGCTGGAAAAGGCGGCTGCTCATGCCCGCGCCCAGAATGTTGTTGAGCACAGCAAGGGCGTAGCGCCGCGGGTCTGCGGCGGGAAAGGCGGGAAAGACCAGAAGCAGATGATTCTGCTCAATGGGCTTTTCTTTTTCTGTCACAGCGGGGCGGTAGTCCGCCTGCGGAAGGCAGAGCCGATTGCCTGCGGGAATGGCGGCAAACAGGCCGCACACCGCGTCCAGATCGGCGTCGGTAAAGCTGCCCGCCAGCGAGATCAGGATATTTTTGCCCACATAGGTCTCACGGCAATAGGCCAGCATGGCGTTGTGGTCGATGCTTTGCAGCGTTTCTTCCCGCCCCAGGATGGGCCGGCCCAGCGGTTGGCCGGGATAGCAGGCGGCGGAAAGAATTTCTGCCACCAAATCCTCCGGGGCGTCCTCGTACATATCGATCTCCTCCAGCACCACGCCCCGCTCCAGCTCCAGCTCTTGCGGCGCGAACGCTGGGCGGCGCACCATGTCGCACAAAAGCGCCGCTGCCGTTTGCAGATGGGTGTCCAGCGTGCGGGCATAAAAGCAGGTGTGCTCCTTGGTGGTAAAAGCGTTGACCTGACCGCCGATGGCGTCGAAGGCTTCGGCCAGATCGGCGGCCGAGCGGGTCTCGGTGCCCTTGAAAAGCATATGCTCGATGAAATGGGACATCCCGCTCAGATCTGCGGGCTCGTGGCAGCTTCCGTTTTCCACCCAGACGCCCACGGCACAGGAGCGGACAGACGCCAGATGCTCATACAGCACCCGGACGCCGTTGGGAAGGATCCGTTTTTCAACCATTAAAAAGCCTCCTTACGATCAAAGAAAGGAAAGAAGGGCAGGCTTTGCCTGCCCTTAGAAGTTTGTGAAACGTGAAGGCGCCTTATTCGGACTTTTCGGCCATTTCCTTCAGCGCCTGCTTGCGGGAAAGATTGATGCGGCCCTTTTCGTCAATCTCAATGACCTTGCACCAGGTTTCGTCGCCGATGTTGAGCACGTCCTCCACCTTTTCCACAAAGTGGTTGTCCAACTGGTTGATGCGGATCAGGCCCTCTTTGCCGGGGGCGATCTCCACGAAGGCGCCGAAATTCATGATGCGGGTGACCTTGCCGTAGAACAGGTCGCCCACCTCGGGATCCTTGGCGATGGCCTCGATCATCTGGCGGGCCTTTTCGCCGTCGGCGGCGTTGATGGCCGCGATGCAGACGGTGCCGTCGTCGTCGATGTCGATCTTGGTGTTTGTCTCAGCAGTGATCTTCTGGATCACAGCGCCGCCCTTGCCGATGACTTCGCGGATCTTATCGGGATGGATGGTGATCTTGAGCATCTTGGGGGCGTAGGGGCTGACCTCGGGACGGGGCGCGGGGATGGCCTTGAGCATGACCTCGTCCAGAATGTCGAAGCGGGCGTTGCGGGTCTTTTCAAAGGCCTCCTCGATGATCTCATAGGTCAGGCCGTCGTTCTTGATGTCCACCTGGATGGCGGTGATGCCCTTCTTGGTGCCGCCCACCTTAAAGTCCATGTCGCCGAAGAAGTCTTCGATGCCCTGGATGTCGGTAAAGGTGATGTGACGGTCGCCCTCGGTGACCAGACCGCAGGAGATGCCCGCCACGGGGGCCTTGATGGGGACGCCCGCGTCCATCAGCGCCAGCGTGCTGCCGCAGATGGAGCCCTGAGTGGTAGAGCCGTTGGAGGACAGCACCTCGCTTACCAGGCGAAGGGAATAGGGGAACTCTTCCTCAGAGGGGATGACGGGCAGCAGGGCCTTTTCGGCCAGCGCGCCGTGGCCGATCTCACGGCGGCCGGGGCTGCGGGAGGGCCGGGCTTCGCCCACGGAATAACTGGGGAAATTGTAGTGGTGCATATACCGTTTTTCGGTTTCTTCAAAGGTGGTGTCCAGCTCCTGCGCGTCCCGCAGGGTGCCAAGGGTGCAGATGGTGAGCACCTGGGTCTGGCCGCGGGTGAACATGCCGCTGCCGTGGACACGGGGAATCAGACCGACCTCGGCGGCCAGCGGACGGACCTCGGTGAGGCTGCGGCCGTCTACCCGACGGCCCTCGTCCAGGATCAGGCGGCGCACCACATATTTCTGGAGCTTGTACATACATTCGGCAAGCTGCGCCTGGCTGTCGGGATATTCCTCGGCAAAATGCTCGTAAACGTCAGCGGAGATGACGTCGATGCGCTCATCGCGGACGGTCTTGTCATCGGTGTCCACGGCTTCCTTCACGGCGTTCATGGCGTAGCCCTTCACGGCCTCGAACATCTCGTCGGAGACCTTCATGCTGGGATAGACGGCGGGCTCCTTGAAGTTTTCGGCCTTGATGTTGCGGATAAACTGGATCAGCTCCTGAATGACGGCGTGGCCCTTCTTGATGGCGGTGAGCATCATGTCGTCGGGGAACTGGTCGGCGCCCGCCTCGATCATGACCACTTTTTCCATGCTGCCGGCCACGGTGAGCTGGAGTTGGGAACGCTTGCGCTGGTCGCTGTTGGGGCAGACGATAAAGCCCTCTTCCTCGGTATAGCCCATCTGGATGCCGGCGATGGGGCCACGCCAGGGGATGTCGGAAACGGACAGGGCGATGGAGGTGCCCAGCATGGCGGGGATCTCGGGAGACTCGTTGTGATCCACGCTCAGCGTGGTGCAGTTGACGCACACGTCGTTGCGCATGTCGGAGGGGAAGAAGGGGCGGATCTGGCGGTCGATCATCCGGGAAACCAGGATGGCCTTTTCGCCGGGACGGCCCTCGCGGCGCATGAAGCTGCCGGGGACGCGGCCCACGGCGTAGAGCTTTTCTTCAAAGTCCACGCTCAGGGGGAAGAAGTCGATGCCGTCGCGGGGGGCTTTCGCCATGGTGACGCAGGTGAGAACGCTGGTGTCGCCAAAGGAAACCAGCGCGGCGCCGTTGGCCAGGCCGGCCATCTTGCCCAGCTCGACCTTGAGCTTGCGGCCGCCCAGCGTGGTTTCGTAAATTCGATGCTCGGGGAAGGTTGCGTGTTTGACCATTGTACGGGTACCACCTTTCATTTGAAGTTACCCGGGGCGACCCTTAGCACTTGAAGCTGACAAGGGAGCGCGCGCGGCGTTGCGGGGCCCTTTTCACCTTCAACTGCTAAAAGGCGCGGCCGGGAGGGTTTCGGAATGGAGCAGAAGGGGGACGCGGATCCGTCCCCCTTCCAAGACTTTACTTGCGCAGATTGTTGGCAGCGACAGCGGCGCGGTAGCGCTCGATATCGATCTTCTGGAGATAATCCAGCAGGCGACGGCGCTTACCGACCATCTTCAGCAGGCCGCGCTGGCTGTGCTTGTCGTTCTTGTGCAGCTTCAAGTGCTCGTTGAGCTCGTTGATGCGAACGGTGAGGATCGCGATCTGGACCTCGGGAGACCCGGTGTCGGTCTCGTGGAGGCGGTGGCTTTCGATGACCTGAGTCTTGGCTTCTTTCTGCATCATGGGGGTTTCCTCCTTCATCATATTCTCCAAGGGCTGAGTAAAGGGATGAGGAAATGCGGCGGTGCGCCGATATCCCCTTCACTAAGCACCCGGACAGACAAGAATTATTTTAACACAGAGAGTTCGGCTTGTAAAGGAAAATTGTGAAAAAACGGGGAAATTTTTTAAAATTGCGGTTCGTGCGGGGCAAAAAGTGTCGTTCGTCCTTCGTGGCGGAGCGGCGTTTGTAAGGCGTTATGAGACACGTGGTAGAATAAACCAAAAGAGCGCGGCAACACAGCCGTGCCATATTGCAAAAGGAGGAGAAATCATGAAGAAATGGATCGCGATTCTGCTATCGGCCTCCATGCTGGCAGCGATGCTGGCTGGATGCAACGGCGGAGGCAAGCAGGGTGTCGGCGGCAGCGGCCGTGAGCTGGCGCCGGAGCAGGTCTACCGCACGCTTTACAGCAGCGAGAGCTCTACGCTGAACTACCTGTATTCCACCACCGAGGTGGACATGAGTACCGGCGTCAACGGCACCATGACGCTGTATTCCTCGGATCATTACGGCATTCTGCAGCCCAACGGCGCCACGGGCTACGAGGTCAGCGACGACGGCCTGACTTGGACCTTCCACATCCGCGAGGGGCAGCGCTGGTATGACTATCAGGGCAACGACAAGGGCCCCGTCACCGCCCACGACTGGGTGGCTGCGCTGCGATGGTGCATCGAGGCCGCCAACGATTCGGGCAACTCCGACTCCTGCTTCCCAATCAAGAACGCCGAGGCCTATTACAACCAGACCTCGGCAGTGCTGTCCGGCCAGACGCCCGCCACCTCTCTGACGCTGGAGGACGTTGGCGTGCGCGCCGAGGACGATTATACCCTGGTCTTTGAGCTGGAGCACGCCACCCCGTATTTCCTGAGCATTCTGGAGTTCGGAAGCTATTTCGCCACCAGCCAGGCATGTCTGGACGAGTTCGGCGAGCGGTTTGCCACTGACAACGAGTATATGTGGTACTGCGGGCCCTATATCATGGATCAGTTCGAGCCGCAGGAGATCCACCATTACGTCAAAAATGAGAACTGGTGGAACGCCGATCACGTCTATATCACCGAGATCGAGTCCAAGTACAACGCCGAGGCCGGCACGCTGCAGCCCACCATGTTCCTGCAGGGCGAGGTCAACGAGACCGGCGTCAGCGCCGACCTGCTGAGCGAATGGCAGAACGATCCCGAAAAGGCGAAGATGATCACCACCACCCGTGTCCAGACCAACTACTCCTATTTTTGGGGCTTTAACTTTGAGCCCCGCGTCACCGACACCGACCACAACGACGAGATCAACGCCAAATGGACCATCGCCGTCAACAACGAAAACTTCCGTAAGTCGATCTTCCACGGCATGGACCGCAAGCGCGCGCTGGGCGTATCTTATCCCACCAATGCCGACGAGTTGATGATCAACTCGCTGGTGCCGCCCGGCTTCGTGGCGCACAACGGGCGGGATTACACCGAATACGGCAATCTTGCGGCGCTGATGAAGGACGACTATTTTGACGAAAACAAGGCGAAGGAATACCGGGACAAGGCCATGGAGGAAATGCGTCCGCTTCTGCAGGCGAAGGGTTATGATTTCCCCATCGAGATCGTCACCCAGTACAACGGCTCTTCCGACTGGGGGCAGGAGTGCATGGTCATCAAGCAGCAGCTTGAGACGCTTTTGGGCTCCGACTATATCACCGTCACCATCCTGAACTTCGGTTCCTCCGGCTTTTTGGCGGGCACCCGCCGCTGCGGCAACTACTGCATACAGAAGCTCAACGGCGGTGCCGACTATATGGACCCCGAGACCTGGACCTTCATCACCGAGCCGGGTAACAACTATTGCTTCGCTTATGACACCATGGAAAAATACGAGGTCAACACCAAGACCGCCGAGACCCTGGCCATCGCGGACGAGTTTTTCACCATGCAGGATGCGGCTAAGGCCGAGCGGCTGGATATCGACCGGCGCTACGAGCTGTTTGCCGATGCCGAGGCGTTCTACATCGACCACGCCATGATGATCCCCTATCGCTGCACCGGCGGGGGCTATGTAGCCACCACGCTGGATCCCTTTGAGTCGCCCTACAGCTCCTGCGGCTGGACCTATCTCAGCTACGTCAATCAGCATATCTACACCACGGCCATGAGCCAGGAGATGTTTGACGCACGCCTGACCGAATGGGAGAAAGAGCGGGCGGCAGCGGGCAAGGCTGCCGGCAAATAACCGGACGGCCGCCCATCCGGCGGAACCCGACCCGCAAATGAAGCAGCGCTCCCTTCGCAGAAACGGCCGAAGCTGCCCCGCGGAGGGGGCGCTTTTTCGACGGGAACGATATTTCTGACAAAGGACGTGAGACGATCATGCTGCGATATTCTCTTAACCGCCTGCTGCGGTCGCTGCTGACGCTGATCATCATCATCGCCGTGGTGTTTTCGCTGCTGCGGCTGATGCCCATCGAGGGCTATTTCGACAATTTTGACAAGATGTCGCCCACCCAGATCCAGAACAAGCTCACACTGATGGGCCTGAACGACCCTCTTTACAAGCAGCTTGGCCGCTTTATATGGCGCCTGATCCACGGGGATCTGGGCACGTCCACCCGCTACCGGGTCGGGGTGCCTATCACGGGGATTTTGGGAAAAAAAATCTTGATCTCCTTTCGCTTCGGTATCCTTGCCATGGCGGTATCGCTGCCGCTGGGCATGCTGCTGGGCGTGGCGATGGCGCGGGGCAAGGGGAAACTGGCGGATAAGCTGGGCAACGCCTATATCGTCTTTATCCAGGCGGTGCCAAACGCGGTTTATTTCCTTTTTATCCAGCTTTACGGCGCTATGCTCATCCGCTGCAGCATGCTTTACAAGGCCTCCGATCTGCGCACGGCGATCCTGCCCATCCTTTCGCTGGCGCTGCCCTCGATCGCGGGCTACGCCATGTGGCTGCGCCGCTATATGGTAGACGAAACGAATAAGGACTATATCAAGCTGGCCCGGGCAAAGGGCGTTCCCGAATCGGTGATCTGGCGCAGACATGTGTTCCGCAATTCCGTGGTGCCCATGGTGCAGCTCATTCCCGGCTCGATCCTGATGACTATTTCTGGTTCGATCTATGTGGAATCGCTCTATTCCATCCCCGGGATGGGCGGGCTTTTGGTGGACGTGATCAAACGGCAGGACAACAACATGGTCCAGGCGCTGGTGATCCTTTATTCCATCATGGGTATATTGGGGCTGCTGCTGGGCGATATTCTGATGGGGATTGTGGATCCCCGCATCAGCTTCGTTAAGAAGGAGGGATCCCGCTAAATGAGCAGGTTCAGCGTAAAAGAAAACCGCGCGAACAGGCTGGAGGAGGCCCTTCTGGAACAGATAGAGCAGACCGCGGCGGAGCGCGACGAACTGACGGCCGGGGAGATTGAGTCGCTGGATCCTGAGGAGTTTGAGACCGTGCCCTACAGCGCCGAGGGCGCCGAGCGGATCGGGTATTCCAATTATTCCTATTGGCGCTCGACCCTGCGGATGTTTCTGAAAAACCGGCTGGCCGTGGCCATGCTGATCGTCATCGTGCTGTTGATGGGCTTTGCCATCGTGCAGGCGTATCTACCCGGACAGGGCACCCGGGGCCTGACCGAAGGGATCCTTCCGGCCCAGGGCCCGCAGAACGCCATCCGGATCTATAACTGGCCCGATGGGACAAAGGACGCCGGCCTGCCCATGAAAAACCAGCGCCCGAGTGGCGCATTCTGGTTCGGCACCAACGCCATCGGCCAGGATCTGTGGTCCATGATCTGGTCCGGGACGCGAACCTCGCTGATCATCGGTTTTGCCGTGGCTCTGATCGAAGCCGTGGTGGGTACCTTTACCGGGCTGCTGTGGGGCTATATCCGAAAGCTGGATTTTTTCTTCACCGAATTATATAACGTGCTCAACAACATCCCCACCACCATCGTGCTCATCCTGTGCACCTACGTGATGCGAGCCAGCATCCCCACGCTGATTTTGGCCATGTCGCTGACGGGCTGGATGGGTCTGGCCCGGTTCATCCGCAACCAGGTGCTGATGATCCGCGACCGGGACTTCAATCTGGCTTCGCGCTGCCTGGGAACGCCCACCGACCGGATTATCGTCAAGAACCTCATCCCCCAGATGGTGTCGGTCATCATGCTGCGGATGGCGCTTGCGGTGCCGGGAGCCATCGGCTGGGAGGTGTTCCTCAGCTATATCGGGCTGGGGCTCTCGGTGGATACGCCCTCGCTGGGCAATCTGGTCAACACCGGCCGGGCCATGATCAGCGCGCCCCGGCTGCGCTATCAGCTTATTTTCCCGGCGGTGATTCTCAGCGTCATCACCATCTGCTTTTATCTGGTGGGCAACGCCTTTGCCGACGCTGCCGACCCGCGAAACCATTTGTAAGGAGGCGGCGGTATGGAGCAAAACGTGATCTTATCCGTTCGTGACCTGCACGTGAAGTTCACGCTGCGGGGAAAGGTGCTGCACGCCATCCGGGGCATCAGCCTGGATCTTTACCGGGGTGAGAGCCTTGCCATCGTGGGAGAATCCGGCTCGGGGAAAAGCGTGTTCACCAAGAATTTCATCGGCCTGCTGGATAAAAACGGCTGGGTGGATTCTGGCTCAATCCTGTATTACGGCATGGGCGGCGAGCCGGAGGATCTGGCAAAGTTCAAAACGGAAAAAGAATGGAGCCGCATCCGCGGCCGGGAGGTCGCCATGGTTATGCAGGACCCCATGACCTCCTTGAATCCGCTGAAGACCGTGGGCTGGCAGATCGGCGAGGCGCTGGAGCTTCATCAGGGGCTGAAGGGCGAGGCCGCCCGGCAAAAGGCGGTGGAGATCCTGACCGACGTGGGCATCCCTGAGCCCGAGCGCCGCTATAAGCAATATCCTCACGAGTTTTCCGGCGGGATGCGCCAGCGGGCGGTCATCGCCATCGCCATGGCCTGCAATCCCAAGATCCTGATCTGCGACGAGCCTACCACCGCGCTGGACGTGACCATTCAGGCTCAGATCCTTCACTTGATTAAAGAGCTGAAGAAAAAATACCGGCTGACTACGATCTATATCACCCACGACCTGGGCGTGGTGGCAAACGTGGCCGACCGGATCGCTGTAATGTACGCCGGCGACATTGTGGAAATCGGCACCTGCGACGAGGTGTTTTACGACCCCAGACATCCTTATACCTGGGCGCTTTTGTCTTCGCTGCCCCAGCTCGGCGTCAAGGGCGAGGAGCTTTATTCCATCCGGGGCACGCCGCCCAACCTGTTCAACATCATTCGGGGCGACGCTTTCGCGCCCCGCAATCCCCGTGCGCTCAAAATCGATTTCAAGCACCGCCCGCCATATTTTGATGTGAGCCCCACCCACAAGGCCCGGACCTGGCTGCTGGATCCCCGTGCGCCGCGGATCGAGCCGCCCGCGGCGATTAAAAACATCCGCAGTATTCGAAAGAGAGAAAAAAGCGGGCCGGCGTGATGCGGGAAACGATCGCCGCCCCGCGCAAAAACAGGCGGCGGTCCGCAAACCGGACAAAGGGCCGATTGAAAAACCGGAGAAAGTGGGAATGGCTGTTGTGAAAACATACAGTTTTAAAGCGCTAAATCGGTAAAAACTTACAAAATTGTCGGATTTTCTTTGCTTACAGCCCCAAATAAAGACTTTTCTCTGGAAAAAAGTACGGAAATATGATACAGTATCCATATAATTATTCCAAAATATGGGATTTTTATTTGAATGAACAGAACAGACACAGGAAAGGAGAGAGCATTATGAAAAAATGGATCGCATTGCTGCTCGCTTTTGCAATGATGTCTGCGGTGTTTGCCGGCTGCGGAAAGACCGGCGGGGGCACCGGCAACGTCATTGGCGGTCAGGGCAGTGCTGCGGCGACGTCTGCCGAAAACATCAACGAAAAGCAGGTTGTCAAGCTGCTGTATCACAGCGAAATTTCCGACTGGAACCCCCTACATCCCTCGTCGGCCAGCACATGGGCCAACTGGATTGATTCTCTGGTGGAGTACGACAACTTCGGCTTGTGCCAGCCCTGCCTGGCGGAAAGCTGGACCAAGGAGAGCTTCGTTTATATCGATGAGAAGGGCGACGAAAAAGAGGGCCAGCGCTGGATCTTCAAGCTCCGCGAGGGCATCCGGTGGCAGAACTATGACGGATCCTTCTATGGCGAAGAAGAAGTAATCGCAGAAGACTGGGTCACCACCGCCAAGTGGATCCTGAACCCCGCCAACGGCGCCCGGACCGCCGACCTGTTGTTTGACTTTATCGGCGCTGAGAAGTATTTCAAAGACATGCAGCAGTTTGAAGACGGCGTCATTGACACCGAGCCCGACTTTGCCACCGTCGGCATGAAGGCTGTCAGCAAGTATGAGCTGTCCATGGAGCTCACCAAGGCCTGCCCTTACTTCCTGTCCCGTCTGACCTATAACTGGGGCTATCCCACCTGCGCCAAATTCCTGGAGGAGCAGGGCGACCGCTTCGGTACCAACAACAAGACCATCCTTTACTGCGGCGCGTTCCTTTGCAAGGAGTGGGAGCAGAACTCTTATTATATTGAAGAGCGCAACCCCGAATACTGGGATATCGAGGATATCCACGTCGAGCGCATTGAAAACCTCTACAACGCTGAGGCCAACACCCTGGCGCCTCAGGCGCTGCTGAGAGGCGACGTCACCTACGCCGACATCCCCACTACCCAGATCGACGAATGGCTAAGAGACCCCGAGAAGGCAAAGCTCATCCGCCCCAACCGTCCCGGCTCTTACAGCTACTTCTATCTGATCAACTGTATGCCCACCTACGATGAAAAAAAGATCGACGGCTATCAGTTGAGCCACGCGCAGTGGATCGCCGCCGCCAACAACCTGAACTTCCGCAAATCCCTGTTCTGGGGTCTGGACCGGATCCGCGCCATTTCCTGCTATGATCCCTACACCCCCGAAACCTATGAGCTCCGCACCATCACGCCTGAGAACTTCTGCGCCGCCGACGGGAAGGATTTCACCGACTTCGATGAGCTGAAGGAGTTCACCGAGCAATCTCAGTATCAGGTCGAAAAGGCATGTGAATACCGCGACAAGGCCATTGAGGAGCTGACCGCGCAGGGCGTCACCTTCCCTATCGTGGCCTATATGCCCTATATGACCGACTCCAGCCAGGTGGAGTTGGCGCAGGTGGTGTCGCAGCAGATCGAAAACGATCTGGGCTCTGATTACATCAAGTTCGTGCTGGAAGGCTATCCCTCCACCGACTATCTGGCCATCACCCGCCGCGCCGGCAACTATTCTTTCATGATGTCTTACTGGGGCCCCGACTACGCCGACCCCGAGACTTGGACCGACCCCTTCAACCTGGGCCAGGCTTACAACTACTGGTGGCATCTGGACGGCATGGCCACCCAGACCGACGAAAACGACCCCGACGGACGCAAGGGCCGCCGCGAGTACGACGAGACCTACTGGAAGAATTTCCCCTACAGCGATATGGTCCGCGAGGCCTCCGCCGAGGTAAACGATCTGAGTAAGCGGTATCACGCCTTTGCCAAAGTTGAGGCTTATCTGCTGGACAACGCCGTTGTGATGCCCTTGGGCACCTTGGGCGGCTGCGGCTACCTGTCCTCTTATATGAATCCCTTTGAATCTCAGTTCGCGCCCTTTGGCATGTCCGAAGACCGCTATAAGTATCAGGTGGTCATGAAGACCCCCATGGACACGGAAACCTATCTGGAGAAGCTGCCCATTTGGGAGGCCGAGCGTGCCGATCGTATCGCAAAGGCGCAGGCCGAAGGTCGCGATTATTGATTGAAGGTCCCCGCGTTTGATCCTGAGCTTCCCTGAAACGCAAACGGAGAGCCCCCGTTTGGGGGCTCTTTGCGTAATTTGAAACATTCCTGAATAAAGGGGTGACTTTTTTGCTACGATATACGGTTGGCCGTCTGGGACGCGCCATGATCACCATGTTCCTGGTGCTGTCCATCGTTTTTATGCTGATGCGCCTGCTGCCGACAGACACCTATTTTGGCGGCCGGTCCGACTCCATGAGCGATACGGTCAAAGAAAACATTCTCAAGCAGCTTGGCCTGTTTGACCCATGGTATGTTCAGCTTGGGAATTTTTGGAAGAAACTGCTGCTTCACGGCGACCTGGGAGAATCCATCGTGATCCAGCAGGGCGCCAAATGCGTCGATCTGATCATCCCAAAGGCGAAATGGTCCTTCCAGTTTGGCGCCATCGCCATGATCTTCCAGATGCTCATTGGCTATTCCATGGGTGTTATGATGGCCAGATGGAAGGGCAGGTTTTTTGATTCGCTGGGCAACCTTTACATTCTGCTGATCAACGCGCTGCCTGCGGCGGTGTATTTCCTGTTTATCCAGATCTATGTGTCAAAGGCGCTCGGCCTGCCAATGCTCTTCGAGCGATATAATCCCGTCAGCCGCATCTTGCCAATCCTCTGTCTGTCGCTGGGAGGCATCGCCTCCAACGCCATGTGGATGCGCCGCTATATGGTGGACCAGATGAATCTGGACTATATCCGTCTGGCCCGGGCCAAGGGCATGACGTCGTCGCAGGTGGCCTTCCGCCATGTGATGCGAAACGCCTTTATCCCCATGGCGCAGAGCCTTCCCACCACGCTGTTGTTCACCATTTCCGGCTCGCTTTACGTGGAGTCGCTGTTCTCGATCCCCGGCATGGGCGGCTTGCTCATCACCTCGATCCAGCGGCAGGACAACACCATGGTGCAGGCGATGGTGCTGCTCTATTCCGCCATCAGCGTGATCGGCCTGCTGCTGGGCGATATCATGATGATGATCTGCGATCCCCGGATCTCGCTGACCAAGAAGGGAGGCAGCCGCTGATGATCGACAAGAAGGATAAAAGCGCCCGGGAAAAGATCCGCCGCGAGGAAGAGGAGCACGGCGTGCCCATGTTCCGTAGCTTCATGGACCGCAAGATCGAAAAGCTGAGCAAGGGCTTTGAAGAGACCGATCAACTGGACGAGCTGAAGAATCAGCCGCCTCCCGGTGACTCCGCCATCTTCTGCGACGACGGGACGACTCCCATCACCGACGACCTGTTCACCGAGGCGGAATACAATGCGGCGGAGGCCGAGCGTTCGGGGTATTCCAACTATTCTTACTGGGGAAGCACCCTGCGGGTCTTTTTGAAAAAGAAGATATCGGTGTTTTTGCTGATCTTTTTGGTGCTGCTGCTGGTGTTCACCTTTATCCAGCCGCTGCTCCCCAACCAGAAGGATCCGCTGAAGATCTACAACACCATTGTCGGAGGCCGGGAGACCCACCTGCGCAACGTCCAGCCCAACAAGGAGTTCTGGTTCGGCACCAATTCCATCGGCCAGGATCTCTGGTCCCGCATCTGGCGCGGCACCCGCACCTCACTGTTCATCGGGCTGTGCGTGGCCATCACCAACAATATCATCGGCATTGTCCTAGGCTCGATTTGGGGCTATGCCCGCAAGATGGACTGGCTGTTTACCGAGATCTACAACCTGTTCGACAACATTCCCTATACCATTTTGCGGATGCTCTTGCTTTATATCATGAAGCCCAGCCTCAAGACCATGATCTTCGTCATGTGTCTGACGGGATGGATCGGCATGTCCAAGTATATCCGCAACCAGATTTTGATCTACCGCGACCGGGAATACAACCTGGCCTCCCGCTGCCTTGGCACTCCGGGCCTGCAGATCGTTCTCAGGAACATCCTGCCGCAGCTGGTGTCGGTCATTATGCTGCAGACGGCGCTGGCCATTCCCGACGCCATCGGCTCCGAGGTGTTCCTCACCTATATCGGTCTGGGACTTCCCATCTCGCTGCCATCGCTTGGCAACCTGATCAACGAGGGCCGCAAAGTGATGCTTGTGCCGTCGCAGCAGTATCAGTTGATCTTCCCAGTGATCGTGGTGGCGGCTATCACCATCTCGTTCTATGCGCTGGGCAACGCGTTTGCGGACGCTTCCGATCCGCGGAACCATCGTTAAGGGGGAGGAAAGAAGATGTGTGAAATGAAGAAAGATGTGATTCTGCGCGTCAGAGATCTGGTGGTCAAATTCAACCTGCGCGGTCAGGTGCTGACGGCCATCCGCGGCATCAGCATGGATCTGCACAAGGGCGAGAATCTTGCCGTCGTGGGCGAATCCGGCTCGGGCAAAAGCGTGTTCTGCAAGACCTTTATGGGCCTTCTGGACAACAACGGCTGGGTGGATTCCGGCTCCATCGAATACGGCGGGCAGGATCTGGCTGCCTTTCAGAAGGAAAGGGAATGGATCCACATCCGCGGCAAAAAGATCGCTATGGTGTTTCAGGATCCCATGACCTCTCTCAACCCCTTAAAGCCTGTGGGCAAGCAGATCCAGGAGGCCTTTACCCTGCACAACAAGGTGGGTGCCGCCGAGGCGAAAAAGCGCACGCTGGAGCTGCTGGCCGACGTGGGCATCCCCGAACCCGAGCGCCGCTATAAGCAATATCCCCACGAGTTTTCCGGCGGCATGCGCCAGAGGGTGGTCATCGCCATCGCCATGGCCTGCGTGCCCGAGATCCTGATCTGCGACGAGCCCACCACCGCGCTGGACGTGACCATTCAGGCGCAGATCCTGGAGCTTTTGAAGGCGCTGCAGCGGAAATACGGGCTGACCATTATCTACATCACTCACGATCTGGGCGTGGTGGCCAACGTGGCCGACCGGATCGCCGTGATGTATGCCGGCGATATCGTGGAAATCGGCACCTGCGACGAGGTGTTTTACGACTCTAGGCATCCCTATACCTGGGCGCTTTTGTCTTCGCTGCCCCAGCTCGGCGTCAAGGGCGAGGAACTCTATTCCATCCAGGGCACGCCGCCCAACCTGTTCCACGAGATCCACGGCGACGCCTTCGCCCCGCGCAATCCCAGAGCCCTCAAGGTGGATTTTGTGGCCCGCCCGCCTTATTTTGAGGTGAGCCCCACCCATAAAGCCCGGACCTGGCTGCTGGATCCCCGTTCTCCCGGCGTTGAGCCGCCGGAACACATTAAGAATATCCGCAACATTCGGAACCTGAAAAAGGAGGACGCTGTCAATGAGCAAATCACTCGGTGAAATCCTGGTCAGCGTCCGGAATATGGAAGTGACCTTCGGCAGCCGCAGAAACAGGTTTGTGGCGGTCAAGGGCGTCAGCTTCGATATTTACAAGGGCGAGACCTTCGGCCTGGTGGGCGAGTCCGGCTCGGGAAAGACCACCATCGGCCGCGCCATCATCCGCATCAATCCCATGTCCCATGGCGAAGTCATTTACAAGGGCCAGCGCATCAGCGGCAAGATCTCCAAGGAGTTGGATAAAAAAGTCACCCAGCAGATCCAGATGATCTTTCAGGACCCCATGGCCTCGCTGAATGAGCGTGCCAAGGTGGACTATATCGTCTCTGAAGGCCTGATCAACGTGCGCCCCGACCTGAAGAAGCAGGAGCGCTCGGAAATGGTAACAAAAGCCCTGCTGGAGGTGGGCTTGCTGCCCGAGTTTGCCAGCCGCTTTCCTCACGAGTTTTCCGGCGGCCAGCGGCAGCGCATCGGCATCGCCCGCAGCCTTATCATGGAGCCGGAGTTCATCATCGCCGATGAGCCCATCTCCGCGCTGGACGTGTCGATCCGCGCACAGGTGCTCAACCTGTTGAGCCGCCTGCAAAAGGAGCGCGGCCTGACCTATCTGTTTATCGCACACGACCTTTCGGTCATGCGTTTTATCTGCGACCGGATCGCCGTGATTCATAAGGGCGTGATCGTGGAGCTCTCCGAGACCGAAAAGCTCTTTGAACATCCGCTGCATCCCTATACCCGCGCCCTGCTTTCCGCCATCCCGCTGCCCGATCCCGATTCGGAAAAACGAAAGATTTTGGAGATCTATGATCCCACCCAGCACCATTATGAGACCGACAAGCCGATTTGGACAGAGATCGAGTCGGGCCATTTCGTCATGGGCAACCGGGAGGAGTTGGAACAGTATCGGGTCAGGCTGGAGGCCTGAGCACCCGGAAACGCCGGAGCGTCCGCTCCGGCTTTTTTAATCGTTGCAGGGAGAAGTTGACAACGCTTTGGTTCCGGTATATGATGGCGCAAAGTGAAATGTGTGATCGTGAGGGGAAGAAAATGACTGTTCGATGGCTGTTTTTTGATGTGGGGACCACTCTTGTGGACGAAACCGCGGCCTATGACCGCCGGGCGCGGGAAACGCTGAAGGGGAGTGGGATCCCTTTCGCGGCCTTTGATGAAAAGCGGCGGGATTTTGCGAAGCAGGGAAAAGACGGCAACGCCGAGGCCATCCGGTTTTTCGGCCTTGTCAAAACGCCGTGGCCTGTGGAAGAAGAGCGCCTTTATCCCGCTGTCCCGGAAACGCTGCGGAATCTGAAAAGCCGGGGATACCGCCTTGGCGTCATCGCCAATCAGGCACCAGGGCTTTCGGAACGGCTGAAGGCGTGGGGGCTGGACGAGTTTTTCGATGTGGTCGTGTCTTCGTCGGAGGTTGGCGTTTCCAAGCCGGACCGGGCAATTTTTGCGCGGGCGCTTTCCCTGGCAGAATGCCACCCGGAGCAGGCTGTGATGATCGGCGACCGGCCTGACAACGACCTGGTCCCCGCCAAGGCGCTGGGGATGGGAACGGTTTGGGTTCGGCAGGGTCTGGCGGCGCTTATGCCGGAAGACTGTCCCGCGGCGGATTGCGCGATTCCCGACCTCGCGGCGGTGGCGGAAATTTTTCCGGGACGGCGCGGATGAATGCTTCACACATAATATTATACCGGCAATTAACTGATGGTTGAATCAGGTATTGCTTTATTCCTTGTATGTTTTAAGTTTTTCGTGGTTGAAATAACCCTTCACATGATTTGAATTTTTCTGAAGCCCATCCATAAAGGCTTCAGTATGTTCTTGTATTTCTTCTATATTTTTGGCCTGCGGTTTTAGTGCAACGTTCTGTTTCAAATCATTATTCAAATACTCATCTGGATTATATTCTGGAGAATATGACGG
>JAFSZV010000008.1 GCA_017455565.1 Clostridia bacterium | reverse complement strand
CTGTTGCGGGCGCAGGAAGTTTGAAGGGAGCTGTCCTTAGTACGAGAGGACCGTGATGGACGAACCTCTGGTGCACCAGTTGTTCCGCCAGGAGCACAGCTGGGTAGCTAAGTTCGGACAGGATAAACGCTGAAGGCATCTAAGCGTGAAACCAACTCTAAGATGAGACTTCCCATCCGAAAGGAGTAAGGCCCCACGAAGACTACGTGGTAGATAGGCGGGAGATGTAAGTTCAGCAATGGATTGAGTCGACCCGTACTAATAGGCCGAGGGCTTGACCTAACGAAGAATCGTTATGGCAAACCTCAACAACTGTTCCTTTCCTTCGCCTTTCTCCTTCAGTTTTCAATGTGCTGGAGCACAAAGTAGGTGTTGATTACGGTGAGGGTCCACCCGTTCCCATTTCGAACACGGTAGTTAAGCTCACATGTGCTGACAATACTTGGCTGGCGACGGCCCGGGAAGATAAGTAACGCCTACACAAACGCAGAGCCCGTTTTGAACGGGCTTTGCTATTTGCCTCCTTAGCTCAATCGGTAGAGCACGCGGCTGTTAACCGCGGTGTCGTAGGTTCGAGTCCTACAGGAGGCGCCATTCAAGAAACCTCTTTTGTCTACCATGGCAAAAGGGGTTTCTTTGATGATGCTACAGACGGCATGCGGTATAATCATAACGATGAATCGAATCGTGTTGCATAAAACGACGATCTTTTTTTTCATAGATAAGAAAGGGAGTTTTTCATATGAGCGGTATAGTTGAAACAATGCGGCAGGAGATCATAAGCAGAAGCGATTCGTTTGAAGAAAAAACAAAAGGAACGAAAGAAGAGTATAACCTTTACCGGGAACATGTCCGTATTGTACATCAATATGTGATGCTCCTTTCAGAAGGGAGCGGCGCAGACCGGGAAGTATTGGAATTGAGCGCTTTATTGCACGATATTTCCATGACAGACGGCAGTTTGGATCGTTCGAAGCATAACGAATACAGCGCTTCGATCGCGGAAGGATTATTACGGCTGCAATCCTGTCCGGAAGAGAAAATTCAGCTTGTAAAGAAATGTGTTTTAAATCACAGCAGCAAACGGGCGGGATATCGGACAACGAAAGAAGAGCAAATATTGGTCGATGCGGATGGGCTGTCCCATTTTGACATGATTCACAGCATATACTCCTTGGCGCATAATGTCATGGAACTGAACGACGCTGATGCGCTGCTGTTTATACAAGACAAGCTCACAAGGGATTATCTTGAGATCAGCGAAGGCTTGAAATATCTGATACAGGATAAGTATGATCGTGTCATGAGGGCGGAAACGATAGACGACCTCGGCATCTGATCTGTGTGAAAGCTTTGGCATTCGATAGAATTGCATCGATAAATCCCGGTTTGTCGAACTGTTTGCCGTGTACCTTTTAGGCGTCCTTTCTATGCTTCGGTGTCCTTTTACGCGGTCTTTCACATTCAAGAAACCTCTTTTGTCTACCAGGGCAAAAGAGGTTTTTATTGATTCAACCAATAGAGCATGGTATAATTTACTCGACAAACCGGGATTTGGAAAGAACAAACGTATGCAAGGATAATACAGTATGAAAAAGAAAGTCCTTCTGTTATTACAGTCTTTAATATGGTGTTTGCGGCGTCACCATCCGGCGGAAATATTTGAAGTGCACCCCATGTCAAGGACAATGTGGGTTTTTAGTCTGGCAAGCAGGTAGGCTATATGCTAGAATGAATACGCTTTACCACAGGAGAGGATAGGGCAACGCTGAGGAGCGACCCGAACGCCCATGTGGGTTTATAAGGGAGGCGACGCTGTAAGGCATCGCCTCTTTTGCTGCCTCTCTGGAAACAAAAGCGTTAAACCTCTGGGTGTGGGGCAGAGCCCCACGTATTCTCAGTTCCTTTAGGTTTCGGGATCTCAACAGGATAAACGCCAGTCATTAGAGACCGGTAATACTCACGTGGTGACAGTCTGGCGAGCTCCCATTGGTATCGGTCGTTGTTGTAATAGTCTGTCCAGTCAGAAATCACGCGATGGAGGTCCTCAGAGGAAACGGCGCGCCGCATTTTGAAGCTGGCGGAATAACGCCCGCCTCTTGCCCGGCTGCGACTGCGGTCGGGCAATTTTTTTTGTGCAAATAAAAAATATAAAAATGATTTGCAAAATATACTTGACAAATGCAAAATGCAGTGTTAGGATAAACGCGGGGTGAGAACATGCGAAATCTGAAAATGAAGTTTCGCCGGATCGAGCTGGAAATGTCCCAGGCCGAGCTGGCGCGGCGTGCCGGCGTGACGCGGCAGACCATCGGCATGATCGAGGCGGGGGAGTTCAATCCTTCCATCAAGCTATGCGTCGCCATCTGCCGGGCGCTGGGGTGTACCCTCAATGATATTTTTTGGGAGGAACATGAAGATGAAAAAGTGGAAAAGTAATTTGGACGAAATGCAGGAGCAGAAATTGCTCAAAATTGAGCACAACGGCTATTGGATCGCCTTCTGGGGCCTTTTGATCGTCATTTTGGCGCAGGTCGTCCTGACGCCCGACGAGCTGCGGGAGCACCTGCCGCGGATCATGACCGGCGAATGGATCGTCTTTATGGTCCTTTCCCTCTATCTTGGCTTTGCCTGCATGAAAAACGGCATCTGGGACCGCAAGCTCCAGCCCAACGCAAAGACCAATCTGCTGGCGTCGCTCCTTGCCGGCGGAGCGGTGGCGGTATTCCAGGTCCTGTATTCCTACTTTCTCTTTCACCGGCTGGTGGTTGCGCTGGGTGTGGCGGGCGTGAGCGCGCTGATAACCGTGATCCTGTGCTTTCTGGCGCTGACGGTGACGGCGAGGGCCACCAAAAAGCAGCAGGAAAAGCTGGAGGAAGAACCGGAAGACTCCGCCGAGGAGCAGTGAGCTGACATCACAGAGAAAAGAAGGAGAACACCATGATTCTGGAATTCAAAAACATCCATAAATCCTTCGGAGACAAGAAGGTGCTGAAGGACGTTTCCTTTACCGCCGAGAGCGGAAAGGCCTTCGGCCTGTTGGGCCGGAACGGCGCGGGCAAGACCACCTCGATCCGCATTTTGATGAACGTTTTTCCCGCCGACAGCGGGCAGGTGCTGCTGGACGGCAAGCCCATCGACTACAAGAAAGTCGGGCTGGGCTATCTCCCCGAAGAACGGGGTCTTTATCCCAAAAAACAGATCATGGAACAGCTTGTGTATTTCGCGGAGCTCAAGGGCATGGGCCGCCGGGCGGCCGCCGATTCCGTGGACCGCTGGCTGGAGCGGCTGGGCATGCGCGAATACCGTACCAAGCGGCTGGATACCCTTTCCAAGGGCAACCAGCAGAAGATCCAGCTCATCACGGCGCTGGCCCATGATCCGGATATCGTGATTCTGGACGAGCCCTTTTCCGGCCTTGACCCGGTGAACGCCATGCTGCTGAAGGACGTGGTGAAGGAGCAGATCGCCAAAGGTAAGATCGTCCTGTTTTCCAGCCACCAGATGAGCTATATCGAAGAGTTTTGCGACAGCATAGCCGTCATCCACGAGGGAAAAGTGGCGCTGTCCGGCGACCTGCGCGACATCAAGCGAAACTATGTGCGCGACCGGCTGGTGGTGCGCGCCGCCGATCCGCAGCCCATCCGGGCCGACTTTGGCGCCGCTTGCACGGAAGGCGGCGACGGCGCCCTTATCCTGCAGATGCGTGATCCCGCGGAAAAGCAGACGGTGATGAAGCGCCTTGTGGAGCAATATGACATTGACGGGGTCAAGGTGTTCGAACCTTCGCTTAACGATATTTTCGTGGAATATGCGGGCGAACAGGCGTAAGGAGGGAAGAAGGATGAAGCAGTTTGGAAAGATCCTGAAATTTGAGCTGAACGGATATTTGAAAAACAAGATCTTCGTGGGCGTAACCCTGTTTTTGGTGCTGGCCATCGCCATCGTGATCTTTTTTCCAAACCTGAAGGAGTTCCTCCGCTCCGACGGCGGAGCGGAGGAGGGCAATCAGCGGCCTGTAATGCTGGTGTATACGGAGGACGGCGACCTTGCCTCCACCCTGCGGGAGGCGTTTGAAGCGGCGTTTGACGGCTATTACGACGTTCAGACGGCGGAGGGCACAGTGGACGACGTGAAACGCATGGTCATCGGCGGAAGCGCCGAATGCGCTTTCGCGCTGGAGGGGATATCCGCTTATACCTATTACGTAAACAATCTATCGATGTACGACGGCAATACGGCGGTAGCGGAAGCAGTGCTGCAGGAGCTTTGCCGGGCGGACGCCATGGCGCAGGCCGGTTTGACTCCCGGTCAGGCGGAGAAGATCCTTTCCGTGGCGGTGGAAGGAAACACGGAAACGTTGGGAAAGGACCAGAACGAGACCGTCTTATACACCTATATCATGATCCTGGTCCTGTATATGGCGATCATACTTTACGGGCAGATGGTGGCCATCAAGGTGGCGGCGGAAAAGGACTCCCGCGCCATGGAGGTGCTGATCACCAGCGCGAAGCCTGCCAGCATGATGTTTGGAAAGGTGCTTGCCTCCTGTCTGGCCGGACTGATGCAGCTGGCCGTGATCTTCGGCGCCGCGCTGGTGCTGTACCGCGTCAATCAAAGCGCCTGGGGCGGCAGCGACCTCATGGAATCCATCTTTGATATCCCAGTGGGGCTGCTGGGTTACATGCTGATGTTTTTTGTGCTGGGCTTTCTGATTTACGCCTTTTTGTTTGGGGCCGTCGGCTCCGCCGCCTCGAAGACGGAGGATACCAACACCTCGATCCTGCCCCTTGAATTTTTGATCCTGGCTTCCTTTTTTGTGGTCAATTTCTCGATCACGGGCGGCGGGAATATTAACAGCACCCTGATGAAAATCTGTTCCTTCGTTCCCTTTTCCTCGCCCATGGCGATGTTCACGCGGATCTGCATGAGCGAGGTGCCGGGGTATGAGATCGCGATCTCCGTCGCCATTCTTATCGGATCGGTGGTCGGCGTCGGGTTCCTTGCGGCAAAGATCTATCGGGTGGGCGTTCTGCTCTATGGCACCGCGCCCAAGATCGGCGAGGTGGTCAAGGTCGCGTGGAAGGCGTAAAAAAGACAAAAGGAAGAAACGGATACATGAAAAAAGGAAAGAAAAGCGCGAAGGAAATCCTGTCCATCGCGGCGTACATGCTGATCGGAGGCGTGGTGGGAGTGGCGGTGATGGTGCTGTACCACCGCATCCGCCCCGCCGGCGGGACGCTACCCGAATTGCTGTTGGTTCTGGGGATGGTGCTTCTGGCGTATATCCTGCAAATCCCCATCCACGAGGCGGGGCATCTGGTGTTCGGTCTGCTCACCGGCTATCGCTTCGTTTCTTATCGCGTCTTCAATCTGATGTGGATCCGGCAGGACGAAAAGGTGCGCTTTCGCCGCATGAATCTGGCCGGGACAGCGGGACAATGTCTGTTGGGGCCGCCGGAATGGCGGGAAGATCTGCCTTATGTGCTGTATAATCTGGGCGGCGTGCTGTTTAATCTGCTGTTTGCCGCGCTCTGCTGGGCGCTTTCAGGCCTTTGCCCGCCGTTTGCGGCCTGGGTGCTGCGGATGTCCGCGCTGTGCGGTTTGTATGTGGCGCTGGCCAACGGTATCCCCCTGCGGATGGGCGGGATCGACAACGACGGGAAAAATATCCGCTCCATCCGCCGTGATGCGTCTGCCAAACGGGCCTTTTGGCTGCAAATGACGATCAATGAACACACCGCCGCCGGAGTCCGCCTTCAGGATATGCCGGAGGAATGGTTTTCGCTGCCCGACGACGAATATGCGGACAATCCCCTCGTTGCCTTTGTGGCGGTGGAGCGCGCGGCCCGGCTGGTGGAACAGCGGCGTTTCGGCGAGGCGGCGGTCCTGCAGGACCGGCTGCGCGCAAATCCCCGGCTTCCGGATTTGTTTCACGCGCTTTTGGAAAACGACCGCATTTTTTGCGAACTGATGAGCGGGCAGCGGCGCGACATCCTGGACGGGCTGCAGGACAAAAAGCAGACGGCCTTTTGGAAGGCCATGAAGCAAAATCCCGCCGTGCTGCGCACACGATACGCGCTGGCCCTGCTGGATCACCGGGACAAGGCAGAGGCGGACGGCTATCGCGCCGCATTCGACAAAGCGGCCCGCAGCTATCCGTCTCCCGTGGAGACCGAGAGCGAACGGGAATTGATGGCGCTGGCAGAAGAAAAGGTAAATGAATCATAAAAAACAATCAACGGGCGCGGCCAGGCCGCGCCCTTTCAGCTTGTCAAAAAAGTCAAAATCGCCGAAACGGCGATTTTGTTTATCAATCGTTTTTGGCCGTTTTCTGTGTGAAAATGGTCAAAAACACCGCGACCCGCCGCCATTTTTCGCAAAAAATGCGGCGAAACCCGGCCCG
>JAFSZV010000033.1 GCA_017455565.1 Clostridia bacterium | reverse complement strand
TGACGCCATCTCCCTCTCACTTCTCAGGCCAGCGTTCTGCGGTGGCTTTTTTGTGTTGTTCTTTTTTCCTACCTGCTGCCTACAAATTTTCTTCCGGTCATGTCCTGTTTGGGGCTTGACTTTTTATTTGCAGGCTTTCTTCTGTCGCGGAACGCCGCGGCAGGCTGCCGCGGCGTTGCTGTTCGTCTGCGTTACTGGCGGATATCCAGCAGCTTCTGCTTGAGCTCGCCCTCGATGCGAGCCAGCTCGGCCTCGGCCTCGCGCCGGCGGGTACGGCCGTCGTCCTGGATCTTCACCACCTCGTCCAGCGTCTGGATGAGCATCTGGTTGGTGTGCTTCAGGGTCTCCAGATCCACGATGCCCCGCTCGCTCTCCTTGGCGGTCTCCACGGTGGCCATGTGGAGCTTTTCGGCGTTCTTCTTCAGCAAGGTGTTGGTCATCTCGTTGACCTCGCGCTGGGCCTTGGTGGCCTGCACGGAATGCTCCATGCCCAAGGCCAGCACCATCTGGCTCTTCCACAGAGGGATGGTGTTGGTAAGGGTGGACTGGATCTTTTCGGCCATCAGGGTGTCGTTGTTCTGCACCAGACGGATCTGGGGCGCCATCTGCAGCGAGACCATCCTCGTCAGCTCCAGATCGTGGATCTTCTTTTCAAAGCGGTCGCAGAAGGCGGCCATATCGTTGGCGGCCTGGCTGTCGGCGGGGTCGCCAGTCTTTTTGGCCTTTTCCATCATTTCGGGCAGGACGTTTTCCCGCACGTCCTTGAGCTTGCGCTTGCCCGCCAGGATATACATGCCCAGCTCCTTGTAGTTGGCAAGGTTGCGGTCGTACATCTTATCCAGCATGGCGATGTCCTTCAAAAGCTGCACCTGATGGTTTTCCAGCGTGTTGCTGATGCGGGAAACGTTGTTCTCCACCTTGTCGTATTTGGCCTGCAGGTTGGTGATCTTGTTGGCGGTCTTTTTGAAAAATCCCGCGATACCCTTCTCGTTTTCGTCCACGTCAAAGCCCTTGAGCTCGCCCACCAGGTCGGTGATGGCGTTGCCCACCTCGCCCAAATCCTTGGTGCGGACGCTGCTCAGGGCGTTCTCGGAAAAGTCCGACAGCTTTTTCTGGGCGGCAGAACCGTATTGCAGCACCACGGTGCTGTTGGTGATATCGATCTTCTCGGCAAAATCCTGAATGACCTTCTGCTCCTCGGGGGTAAAGCTGCTCTCGTCCAGAATGACCGGCTCGACAGCGGGGACTTCCTTTTCCTGCTCCGCCGTCTCCTCCAAATCGGGGGTCAGCGTCAGTGTAGGCATGGTGTTGGCTTCAAGAGCCTGCTTCTCTTCATCCATGATGGTTCCTCCTCTATTATAGAATCCGATATGTCTGATTTTCTATGTTCATACTATACTGTTTCGCTTTTTCTGTCAAGAAAAAAGCCGCGGCGCGCCTTACTGTTTGGGCGGAAAGGGCTTATCCTTTCGGGCGAGCTTTTTCCGCGTCCCGTCGGGATAGACCACCACGGTGTTTTCAAGCTGGGCCTCCAGGTTCATGCGGATCGCGGCCAGATATTCGTTCCGCAGCTCTGCCTGCTCAGCCTGTTCTTCCACGGTGAGCTCCCGCTCTTTTTTCAGCCTTGCCAGCTCGTTGAGCCGGTCGATTCGGGATTGTTCCATACATACGCTCCTTTTTCGCCGCCATACGGCACAATTACAGATATCGTTCGCCCACGTCGGGCAAGATGGCGACCACCGTTTTCCCCTCGGCCTCAGGCCGCAGAGCCACCATGACGGCGGCGGTGAGCGCCGCGCCGGAGGAGGGGCCGCAGAGCAGGCCCTCGGTGCGCGCCAGCTCCCGGGCCATCTCCAGCGAATCGGGGGATTTTACCCGGATGACCTCGTCCAAAATATACAGGTTAAGGGCCTCGGGGATAAAGCCCGCGCCGATGCCCGCCAGCGGATGGTTCCCGGCGAAACCGCCGGAAAGCACAGGAGAGGCATAGGGCTCTACGGCGATGACACGGCATTCGGGGCAGTACATCCGCACGGTTTCGGCGCAGCCGGTGATGGTGCCGCCTGTGCCCACGCCGGCCACCAGATAGTCGATGGTGCCCACCTGACGCAAAAGTTCGGGCCCCGTCCCGGCCCGATGGGCCCGGGGGTTGTCCTCGTTGCGGAAGGGGTCGGGGATAAAAGCGCCGGGGATCTCCTTCGCAAGCTGTTCCACTCGCGCCTGACAGGCGGCGATGCCGCCGGCGGCGCGGGCGAAAACCACCTGAGCGCCGTAGCGCCGCAGATGCTCGATCCGGGCGGGGGGCAGATTGTCGGGCACCACGATGACGCAGTTCAGCCCCATGGCGGCGCACAGCATGGCCAGCGACACGCCCTGATTTCCGCCGCTGGTCTCCACCACCGTTCCCCCCGGGGCCAGCGCGCCACGCTCCAGCGCGCCCCGCAGGATCGACAGCATGGTCCGGTCCTTCAGGCTGCCGCCGGGGCTCAGGCACTCCAGCTTTGCCAACAAAGGCGTGCGGCACCCGTGGGCCTGGGAAAGACGATTGAGCCGGAGCACCGGCGTCTCACCGATCAGTTCCGTCAAATTGTCTAAAATCTGAGGCATGATTTTGTGCTCCTTTCCCTGTAGTTTCCTTTTTCTGGAAACTCGTCCGCTGATTCTTTGTTTCTTTCACCAAAATGCGCAAATTTCTTTTGGTTGGAATGTCGGTTTCGCAAAAAGAAGCGCCGCGACGCTTGCGTCTTTTTTTATATAATGATATTATATCTTTAGAAAATTCGCAAGGTTTTTCGGAAAAACCGATAGGAGGAAGAAAAATGAAGTACGACCGCACGTATAACTTCTCTGCCGGCCCCGCCATGATGCCGGAAGAGGTCCTGGAGGAGATCCGGGACGAGATGATGAACTATCAGGGCTCGGGCATGTGCGTCATGGAAATGAGCCACCGCTCCAAGGTCTTCGATCAGATCATCAAGGAGGCAGAGGCCGATCTGCGTGAAGTGATGAATATTCCCGACAATTACAAGGTGCTCTTCGTACAGGGCGGCGGCACGCTGCAGTTCGCCATGGTGCCCATGAACCTGATGAAGAACGGCAAGGCCGTGTATATCGAAACGGGAAGCTGGTCCAAGAAGGCCATCGCCGAGGCCAAGAAATACGGCGAGGTCATCGTGGCCGCCTCTTCCAAGGACAAGAATTTCTCCTACATCCCCGATTGCTCCGATCTGGACATTCCCGCAGACGCCGACTACGTCTACATCTGCGAGAACGAAACCATCAACGGCGTCACCTGGAACAAGCTGCCCAATACCAAAGGCCACATCCTGGTTTCCGACCAGAGCTCCATGTTCCTGAGCAAGCCCTGCAACGTGTCGGATTACGGCCTGATCTGGGCCGGCGTCCAGAAAAATGTCGGCCCCGCCGGCATGGCTGTGGTCATCATCCGCGAGGATCTGATCCGCGACGATCTGCCCCATTGGGTCCCCACCTACATGAACTACAAGACCCACGCCGACAGCGATTCCCTCTACAACACCCCCAACTGCTGGGCCATCTACTGCTGTGGCAAGGTCTTCAAGTACCTGAAGAAGATCGGCGGTCTGGAGGCCATGTATCAGCGCAATCTGGACAAGGCCGGCCTGCTCTATGATTTCCTGGACAATTCCAAGATGTTCACCGCCGCCGTCCGTCCCGAGGACCGCAGCCTGATGAACGTTCCCTTCGTCACCGCCTCTGCCGAGATGGACGCCGAAGTGGTGGCCGCCTCCAAGAAGGCCGGCTTCGACAACCTGAAGGGCCACAAGAGCGTGGGCGGCCTGCGGGCTTCCATCTACAACGCCATGCCCAAGGACGGCGTCGTGGCGCTGGTGGACTTCCTCAAGAAGTTTGAATCCGAACACAAATAAGATCAAAAACCATCTTCCCGGCGGCCCTCCGCCGGGAAGCATCATGAAACAGGAGGAAACTATATGATCCGCATTCTCGTCACCGACGGCATGGACAAGGCCGCCATGGAGGCGCTGCGCGCCAAGGGCTTTGAGGTCGTCGAGCAGTTTTATGAGCCCGATCAGCTGGGCGAGGCCCTGAAAGAATTTGACGTGGTGGTGGTCCGCTCCAAGACCAAGGTGCGCGCCAATCACATCGACGCGGCCAAGGGCGGCAAGCTCAAGCTCATCATCCGCGGCGGCGTCGGCGTGGACAACATCGACGTGAAGTACGCCGAGGACGCCGGCATCACCGTCCGCAACACCCCCCGCGCCTCTTCCGAATCGGTAGCCGAGCTGGCGCTGGCCCATATGCTGTCCTGCGCCCGCTTCATTTCGATCTCCGGCCACTCCATGCGCGAGGGTAAGTGGGACAAGAAGGCCTATTCCAAGGGCATCGAGGTCCGGGGCAAGACCCTGGGCATCATCGGCTTCGGCCGCATCGGCCAGACTCTGGGCGGCATGGCCAAGGCGCTGGGCATGAACGTCATCGCCCAGGATATCTTCCACGTCCCCGGCATCGAAGAGCAGATGGGCATGAAATACGTGGAGCTGCCCGAGCTGCTGGCTCAGTCCGACTTCATCTCCCTGCATACTCCCTCCATCGACGGCAAGGCCCTGATCAATGCCAAGACCATCGCCCAGATGAAGGACGGCGTGGTGTTCATCAACACCTCCCGCGGCAACAACGTGGACGAAGCCGCCCTGCTGGACGCCCTCAACAGCGGCAAGATCCGCTCGGCCGGTCTGGACGTGTTTGCCGACGAGCCCGCCACCAATTCCGCGCTTTACAGCCATCCCATGGTTTCCTGCACGCCCCACATCGGCGCCCAGACCGTGGAAGCGCAGAAGCGCATCGGCGCCGAGATCGTGGACATCATCTCCGGCTTCCAGTTCTAATCTGACGATCAGGAGGAATCATTATGGCTGTCGTTCGCCCCTTCCGCGCCGTCCGTCCCACCCCCGAGCTGGTGGACAAGGTGGCCGCCCTGCCCTATGACGTGATGAATTCTCAGGAGGCAAGAGAATATGTCAAGGGCAACCCCTATTCCTTCATGCGGATCGACCGGGCAGAGATCAATCTCCCTGAGGATACCGACATGTATTCCCAACTGGTTTATGAAACCGCCGCATCCCGCCTCAACGACATGAAAAAGCAGGGCGTTTATCAGAAGGACGCCAAGCCCTGCTACTACATCTACCGCCAGATCATGGACGGCCGCGCCCAGACGGGTATTGTGGCCTGCGCCGGCGTAGACGATTATCAGAACAACGTGGTGAAAAAGCATGAGCTCACCCTTGCCAAGAAGGAAGACGACCGCTGCAACCATGTGGATTTCTGCGACGCCAACACCGGCCCCATCTTCCTGACCTATAAGGCCGACCCCACCGTCAACGCCGTGGTGGAGAAGACCGTGGCCAAGGCCCCCGTTTACGACTTCGACAACGCCGGCGTGCGCCAGACCTGCTGGGTGGTGGACGACGACGCCGACATCGCCGCCATACAGGGCGCCTTCGCCAAGATGAACGCCCTGTATATCGCCGACGGGCATCACCGCTGCGCCAGCGCCGTGCGGGTGGCCCGCAAGCGCCGGGTGCAGAATCCCGACTACACCGGGCAGGAGGAGTTCAACTTCTTCCTGTGCGTCCTCTTCCCCGACGAGCAGCTCGCCATCATGGATTACAACCGTGTGGTGGCCGACCTCAACGGCAATTCCGAGGCCGCGTTTTTGGCCAAGGTGTCGGAGAAGTTTGATGTGGAGCAGTTGGGCAAGGCCGCGCCCCACGTCACCGAGAAGCACACCTTCGGCATGTATCTGGGCGGCCAGTGGTGGAAGCTCACCGCCAAAGCCGGCACCTTCGACGCAAACGACGTGGTGGCCCAGCTTGACGTTTCCATCCTGCAGCAGAACCTGCTGACCCCCATTCTGGGCATCGGTGATCCCCGCACCGACAAGCGCATCGACTTCGTGGGCGGCATCCGCGGTCTGGGCGAGCTGGAAAAGCGCGTCAGCGGCGGCATGGCCGTGGCCTTCGCCATGTGCCCCACCTCTATCGAGGACCTGATGAGCATCGCCGACAGCGGCCGCATCATGCCCCCGAAATCCACCTGGTTCGAGCCCAAGCTGCTTTCCGGCATCTTTATCCACGAGCTGAAATAAGATCCCGTTTTTCCGGGGGCGCGTTCCGCGCCCCTTTTTTGCAGAAAATTCCAGCTTTAGCGGCGTTTTTCCGCCGATTTTTGACAGTTTCCCCCTTGTCTTTTCCCATGATTTGGGGTAATATGGTTGCGTAATCGACCTTACAGACAGGAGGGAATCCCTTGAAGGCTTTCAACATCATCGATCTCCACTGCGACACGCTGATGGAGGTCTATCTTAAGGGCCATACGCTGGAAAGCGCCCCGGGTCATATCAATCTGGAAAAGCTGCGGACCGGCGGCTCTCGTGTCCAGTGCTTTGCCGTATTTATTCCCACCCACGACTGCGCCCAGCGTTACGGCGTCACCGAGAGCGCTTACGACTATTTCAACCACTGTGCCGATGCTTTTGACGGCCAGATGGCGCTGTATCCCCATGTGATCCGCCCCGTCCGCTGCCTTGCCGACATCGAGCAAAACAGGAAGGACGGCAAGCTCTCCGCCATGCTCACCATCGAAGACGGCGTGGCGCTGGACGGCAGGCTCGAGCGGCTGCGGGAGTTTTACGACCGGGGCGTGCGCATGATCGCCCTCACCTGGAACTATGAAAACTGCATCGGCTATCCCAATTCCGACGATCCGGAGAAGCATATGCTCCCCCTCAAGCCCTTCGGCCGCCAGGTCATCGCCGAAATGGACGCGCTGGGGATGCTCATAGACGTTTCCCACCTGTCCGAGGGCGGCTTTTGGGACGTGGTCAAATACGGGAAAAAGCCCTTCATCGCCTCCCATTCCTGCGCCCGCGCCCTCAGCGACCACCGCCGCAACCTTACCGACGGGCAGCTCCGCGCACTGGGCGAAAAGGGCGGCGTCTGCGGCGTCAACTTCTGCGACGCCTTCCTGCGGCTGGGCTCCAAGCTGTCCACGGTAGAGGACATCGTCCGCCACGCCGTTCACATTGCGGACAAAGCCGGCATCGAGGCCGTTGCCATGGGCTCGGACTTCGACGGCATCGGCGACAATCTGGAGTTCAAGGATTTCTCCGGCTTCCCCATGATCGTGGACGGTCTGGCAAAGCGCTTCTCCTCCGCCGATGTGGATAAGATCTGCCACGGCAACGCCCTGCGGGTCTTCCGTGACGTCACCGGCTGAGCCGCAGCAGAAACAGCAAAAGCGCCTCCTTCGCGGGAGGCGCTTTTTATCTTGTGTTTTAATACGCCACGCCCCAGAGGATCATCTTTTTTGCGGGCTTGCCGCAGCAGACGCAGGTATCGCTCACCTGCTCCTGGGCAAAGGGGATGCAGCGGGAACTGACGCCGACCAGTTCCTTCATCTTGAGTTCGCAATCCAGCTCGCCGCACCACATGGTCTTGGCAAAGCCGCCTTCGCTCACCATGAACTGTTTGACCTCGTCCACGGTATGGCAGACGCGGGTGTGATCCTCCAGATTCTTCTTCGCCCGGGCGAACAGACCCTCGTGGACCTGATCCAGCAGGGCGGGAACGGTCTTTTCCAGCTCGGCCAGCGGCACGAAGCTCTTTTCGCCGGAATCCCGGCGGCAGATGCAGCACTGGGCCTTTTCGATGTCCTTGGGGCCGATCTCGATGCGCAGGGGCACGCCCTTCATCTCATATTCCGCGGCCTTCCAGCCCATGCTGTTGTCGCTGTCGTCCAGCTTGGCGCGAACGCCCATGGCCCGCAGCCTCTCCAGCAGCGCATTGGCCGCCTCCAGAACGCCCTCCTTGTGCTGGGCCACGGGGATGACCATGGCCTGAATGGGGGCCACGCGGGGCGGCAAAACCAGGCCCCGGTCGTCGCCGTGGGTCATGATGATGCCGCCGATCATGCGGGTGGAAACGCCCCAGCTGGTCTGGTGGGGATGGTGGAGGACGTTGTCCTTGCCGGTAAAGGTGATGTCAAACGCCTTGGCAAAGCCGTCGCCGAAATAGTGGGAGGTGCCCGCCTGCAGGGCCTTGCGGTCGTGCATCATGCACTCCACGGTATAGGTCTCTTCGGCGCCATTGAACTTCTCCTTATCGGTTTTCCGGCCCTTCACCACGGGCATAGCCAGCACGTTCTCCATAAAGTCGGCATAGACGTTGAGCATCCGCTGTGTCTCTTCCCGCGCCTCCTCGGCGGTGGCGTGCATGGTGTGACCCTCCTGCCACAAAAATTCCCGGTGGCGCAGGAAGGGGCGGGAGGTCTTTTCCCAGCGCAGCACCGAACACCACTGGTTATAGAGTTTGGGCAGATCCCGGTGGGAATGGATGATGTTTTTGTAATGCTCGCAGAACAGGGTCTCGGAGGTGGGACGGATGCACAGCCGATCCTCCAGCTTCTCGCTGCCGCCCATGGTGACCCAGGCGCACTCGGGGGCGAAGCCCTCCACATGATCCTTCTCCTTCTGGAGCAGGGATTCGGGGATCAGGACGGGGAGATAGACGTTTTCGTGGCCGGTGGCCTTAAACCGGCGATCCAGCTCGGCCTGGATGTTCTCCCAGATGGCATAGCCGTAGGGGCGGTAGATGAACATACCCTTTACCGAGGTATAGTCGATCAGCTCGGCCTTGGTGCATACGTCGGTATACCACTGGGCGAAATCCTCGTCCATGGAAGTAATGGCGGAAACGGCCTTTTTTTCGTTGGCCATGGAATATCAGTCCTTTACAATCAAAATCAATGGCAGGAGCAAGACAGGCCGCCCCAAGGGACGGCCTGCCGGGTTCGATCCGAGATCAGAAAATCAACAGAATCAGAAGGATCAGGAAAAACACGATGGCCAGATACAGGGTGCCCCGCTGGAGCTTGGCTTCCACGCTGCGGCCCTTGTTCTTGCCGAAGAAGGTCTCGGCGGCGCCGCTGAGGGACGCGCTCAAGCCTTCGGACTTGCTGTTCTGCATCAGGATCATAACGATCATGACAACGCCGATGACAACCAGCAGGATCGTCAGGATCAGTTCAAGAGTAGGATTCATAAGATTGGCCTCCCGTTATCATTTACCGGAGTTTCCGGAAGAATTACAGCATTACAGATTTTAACATAAACCGCACGTAAAAGCAAGCATTTTCCGCAGGAATTTCCGAGAAATCGCGGAAAAAGCGGGCGTTTCTTTCGTTTTGCTTCGATTATCCCGTTAAATTCTGGCGACGCCGCTGTCCTTCGCCGCCTGCATGACGGCCTTTGCCACGGCGGGGCCCACTCTGGGGTCGAAGGCGGCGGGGAGCACATAGTCCTCGCACAGCTCCTCCGGCGACACCAGCCCGGCCAGCGCGTAGGCGGCGGCGATCTTCATCTCGTCGTTGATGTCCGAGGCGCGGGCGTCCAGCGCCCCGCGGAAAATGCCCGGGAAGGCCAGCACATTGTTCACCTGATTGGGAAAATCCGAACGTCCCGTAGCCACCACTCGCGCCCCGCCGGCCTTGGCCTCGTCGGGGAAGATCTCGGGGGTGGGATTGGCGCAGGCAAAAATGATGGCGTCCTTCGCCATGGAAGCCACCATCTCCCGGGTGAGCGCGCCGGGCGCCGAAACGCCGATGAACACGTCGGCCCCGCGGATCACGTCCTTCAGCTCACCTGCCAGCCGGTTTTGGTTGGTAACCGCGGCGATGGAGACCTTCTCTCCCGTCAGATCGGGGCGGCCCTCGTAGATGGCGCCCTTGCGGTCACATAGGATGACGTCTTTCAGTCCCAGTGACAGCAGCAGGCGGACGATGGCGGTGCCGGCGGCGCCGGCGCCGGAAGTGACGACGCGGATCTCCTCCAGCTTTTTGCCCACCACCTTCAGCGCGTTGATCAGGCCCGCCAGGGTGATGACGGCGGTGCCGTGCTGATCGTCATGGAAGATGGGGATGTCGCAACGCTGCTTGAGCCGCCGCTCGATCTCGAAGCAGCGGGGCGCGGAGATATCCTCCAGATTGACGCCGCCGAAGGAGCCCGCCAGCAGCGCCACGGTATTCACGATGTCGTCCACCTCTTTCGAGCGGATGCACAGCGGGATGGCGTCTACGCCACCAAAGGCCTTGAACAGGGCGCATTTCCCTTCCATCACGGGCATACCGGCCTCGGGGCCGATGTCCCCCAGACCCAAAACGGCAGTGCCGTCGGTGACCACAGCCACCAGATTGCCTCTTCCGGTGTATTTGTAGCTGAGATCCACGTCGTCGCGGATCTTCAGGCAGGGCTCGGCCACGCCAGGGGTATAGGCGATGGACAGGTCGTGAGTGTTATTGATGGGGCATTTGGTGCGGATATCCAGCTTGCCCTGCCACTTTTCATGGGCCAAAAGTGCCTCTTCTTTCACATCCATGCAGTGTTCCTCACTTTCTTGCCACGGCGGCCTTTGCCGCCCGGACGATATGCTCCGCCGTCAGGTCGAAGCGTTTGCGCAAAAAGTCCTCGGTGCCCACTTCGCCGAAGGAATCCTCCACGCCCACCATCTCCACGGGGACGGGACGGATGCGGCTTAGGCTGTTCGCCACGGCGGAGCCCAGACCGCCCAGGATGTTGTGGTTCTCGGCGGTGACGAAGCAGCCGCAGGTTTCGGCGTATTCCGCCAGCGCCTGCTCGTCCATGGGCTTCCAGGTAAAGGCGTTGAGCACGGCGGCCTCGATGCCCTCAGCGGCCAGCGCCTCTGCGGCCTTGAGCGCCTCGCCCACCATGATGCCCGAGCAGACGATGGCCACGTCCCTGCCCTCCCGCAGGCGGGCGAACTTGCCCAGTTCAAAGGCCGAGCCCTCTTCAAACACGCCCACGGCGTTTTTCCGCAGCAGGCGGATATAAAAGACCCCGTATTCCTTTTCCAGCGCACGGATGAGCCACTTGAGCTGCACGGTGTCGGTGGGTTCCACCAGCGTGATTTTGGGGATGGACATCAGCGTGCCCATATCTTCAAAGGGCATATGGGTGCCGCCGTTATAGGCTGCCGTAACGCCGGGGTCAGAGCCCACAATACGCACGTTGTTCTTGGCGTAGGCGCAGGAGATGAAGATCTGATCGACGCACCGCCGGCTGGCAAAGGGGCCAAAGGAATGGGCAAAGGGTATCATCCCCGCGGCGGAAAGGCCCGCCGCCACGCCGATCATGTTGTTTTCCTGAATGCCGCAGTCGATGGCCCGGTCTGGGAATTCCTCAAAAAAGGCCTTTACGCCGGAGGAGCCCACCAGATCGGCGTCCAGAATGCAGATGCGGTCGTTTTCCCGGGCCAGCTCCCGCAGGGTGTCGCAATAGGCGGCCCGCATCTCGGTCTTTTCCTTTTCAAATGTCTTTTTTACCCGATACATGCTTCCGGCCTCCCTTACGCGCGGCGGGCCGCTTCCAGCGCGGCCTCGGCCTTTTCGATGCTGGGAGCGATCTGCTCCGCGGTAAACTTGATATGGTGGCAGGGGAAGGTGTGTTCCGCCAGTTCGCAGCCCTTGCCCTTTACGGTGTCGAGAATAATCATCACCGGCTTCTGATCCTGTGCCTTGCCCGCCTCGATGGCCGCCAAAACAGCGTCCACGTTGTGGCCGTCCACCTTCTGAACAAACCAGCCGAAGGCGGTGAACTTGTCCACCATATCACCCAGATCCAAAACATCCTCGCAGGCGCCGTCAAGCTGCTGCTTGTTCCAGTCCACAAAGGCGATAAGATGATCCAGCATCTGATGCGCGGCAAAGGCCGCGCCCTCCCAGACCTGGCCCTCGTCGCATTCACCGTCGCCCATCACCAGGTAGACGTAGCTGTCGTTGCGGCCCAGGATCCGGTTGCCCAGCGCCAGCCCGCAGGCGGCGGAGATGCCCTGTCCCAAGCTGCCGGTGGTCATATCCACGCCGGGGGTCTTGTTGCGGTCGCAGTGTGAGGGAAGATTGGTTCCGCCCTGATTCAGAGTCAAAAGCTCCTCCTTGGGGAAAAAGCCCTTGAGCGCCAGCGTGGCATAGACGGCGGGACCCGCGTGGCCCTTGCTCATCACCAGCTTGTCCCGCTCCTCCCAGTTGGGATTTTGGGGATCATAGCGCATCTCTTTCCCATAGAGGACGGCCAGCAGCTCCACGATGCTCATGCAGCCCCCCACATGGCCGAAGCCCAGATGGGCCAGCTCCTTTAGCGTTTCTACGCGGATCTCTTCGGCAAAAACGCGCAATTCCTTGTTTTTTTCCATGATAACACCTGCCATCCTTTGTGTTTCAAAGTGTTTTGCTCCTGTTATCATAGCATAGCCCCGCGGGTATTTCAAGATGGGATCGTCTCTTTTCCCCAAAGAGCCGCACCCTTCAGCGGCCTTCCCATGGCGGCGGGACGGGGACCTCGTCCGGCGGCGCCGACAGGCCCAACTTTTTCGCCAGCGCCCGCCCCAGCGCGCCGATGCACCGGCTGCAAAGACAGATCCCCGCCTCCCGGAACAGATGCTCCCCCGTGCCGCAAATCATACAGCGGGGACACGGTTTTTTCTCTTTTTCCACAGATGTTCCCTCCTTTGGCGCAAGGATAGCCCGCCGCAGCGGAAGAAAAAAAGGAAGCCCTTCCCGGAACTCTTCCGGGAAGGATTTCCTTGTCTATTTCCGAAAAACAGGCGTTTAATGGGGCCAAAAGGAGGGAAGACCATGATCTTCAAAACCGAATCACAAACCGTTTCGCCCGCCGAGCTGCGGGAGCACGTGCGGCAATTCCTGGCGCTGGAGCGTCCCCGCCGCGCCATGCTCACCTCTTATTATCGGGGCGAGCAGGGCGTCCGCAAGGGCCCCGTGGCCCAGGGCCGCCCCAACAATCAGCTCACGGCCAACTATGCCAAGTACATTTCCGACGTCCACACCGGCTATTTTATGGGCCTGCCCCCCACGCTGACCTTTGAACGCAAGCGGGTGCAGGAACGGATGCTGCGGGCTCTGGAGGAGGCCTCGCTGGATCAACTGCTTTTTGACGCCGCAAGGGACATGAGCGTTTGCGGCGAGGGCTATCTGCTGGCCTATCTCACCGAAAAGGGCCCCCGTCTGGCGCGGCTGTCGCCGCTGGAGACCTTCATGATCGTACGGGGCGTACGGGAGGAGATCGCCGCCGCCGTGCGCGTCTGCTCCGACCGGGGCGACCGGGCCGAGGGCGAGCTCTATCTTCCGGGCATGCGCATCCCCTGGGAGATGACGGGCCGGGAGCTGGTGTTCGGCGCCTCCCAGCCGCTGCCCTTTTCGGGGCTTGCCGTCGCCTGCTTCTACAACAACCCCCAGCGCGCTGGCGACTTTGAGCCGGTGCTGTCGCTGCTGGACGCCTATAACCTGCTGCTTTCGGGCGCTATGGACGACATGCAGAGCGTTGCCAACGCCTTTCTCGCCCTTTACGGCGTCATGGGCGCCACCCGGGAGGACATCGAGCAGGCCAACCGCAGCCGTGTGCTGTGCATGGCAGAAAACGGCAGGGCCGAGTTTGTGGTGAAAAATCTCAGCCCCGACACCATCGCCCTGATGAAGGAAACACTGTTGTCGGATATGCTGGCCATTACCATGACCCCCAACCTGCAAGACGCCGCCTTTGCGGGCAACACTTCGGGCGTGGCGCTGGAATACAAGCTATGGGGCATCGAGCAGGCCCGCACGGCCAAGGAGCGGGGCTTTTCCGGCGGACTGTATCATCTGATCGCCCTGTTCTATCAGGGGTTGGAAAAGCTGGGCGCCGAACTGGCATGCGCCTGTACGGCCCGGTTTTACAAAAACCTGCCCCAGGATCTCAGCCGCCTGTGCGCCGATCTCAACACGCTGGGCGACACGGTTTCGCGCCGCACCAAGTTGGAACTTCTTCCCTTCGTAAAAAACGCGGAGGACGAGGAACAGCGCATCGCTGACGAGCGGAAAGGAGCGTAACATATGGAAGAAGAAAAGAACGAGCAGCTTTCCTATGCAGAGCCCGGGACCGTGCAGACCGGTATTCCGCCCGTTTCCGTCCCTGAGGTGCCTTCTGACGCAGCCCCTGCGCCCCAGCAGGAAGTGCCCGCGCCTTTGCCTGAAGCGCAGCCCGCCGCCGGCGAGGTGGCCCGTCTGGAACGGGAGGTGGCCGCCCTGAAGCAGGAGCGGCTGCGCCGCCTAATGCTGGAAGAAGCTCGAACCGGGCTGGAGGAGCGGGGCATTGCCGTCGGATTCGCCCCCTTTTTGCTTGGGGAAGACCCCGCCGACACCCGCCGGAGGCTGGATCTGTTCGAACGGGAATATCATCAGGCCCTGCGGGCCCAGCTTGCCCCCTATCTGGGAGGCGGCGAACCCCGTGACTTTTCGGTGACCCGCTCTTTCCGCCGCCGTTCCGGCATCCGAAAGCTCTCGTAACGCAAAAATGCGGAACAGCCTTGCGCTGCTCCGCATTTTTTATCTGTGTTATTCTTCGGCAAGGCGCACCGAAAAGCCCTGATCAGCGTAAGGCTCAATCTGCTCCAGCGCCGGCCCGTTGCCATAAATCACCCGTTCTCCGGGCATGACCGCCGCCAAAAGAACCTCCTGCTCTCCGGCCACGGCCGAAAGGATCTGCTCCGTCTCATTCAGATGCCACAGGCAGATATTGTGATAGCAGGCCGCCACAATGCTGCCGTCTGTGATGGCATAAGAGGCGGCAAGAGGCGTTTCAAAGTCGGGCGTCACCGCCAGATAGGGGTTGCGGTAATGGGTCGCGCCGCCAGTCTCCAAAATATAATAGCCCAGCTCTTCGCCCAGCGGAAAGCTCTTAAAGCGGCTGCAGGCCAAACTCCCCCTCACCGGCACAAGGCCAGCCATTTCGGGCTCTCCCTGCGGAAAAGCGTACAGGACGTTATCTCCGCCGCCCGGCTCGGAAAGGGCACGGGTGAGGCCGCTCACGGTGTAAAGATAGCCACACCGGAAAAACCCCTGCTCCAGTCCGGCGGCCGCCAGATCCAGCATCCACGCTTCCTTCAGCAGGCCCAGATCCAGCACCGTCTCAGGCAACTCGTATTCTGCGGCAAAGGCCCGATACCGGTCGGACAAATCGAGCCTGACGGCCCGGCGGCCCGCGTCGGTCACCGTCAGGACGGCGTCTGCCCGGTCGGTGGTCCGCTCCGCGATGACCGCCAGACGGGCGGCCTCGTCGGGATTTTGCAGGGGGTCAAACTCCGCGGCGTGCTCCGCAGTCAAAATGCTGTTCCACTCGGCGTTGAGCGCGCCGGCAAACAGGTTAAAGCCCCGCTCCTCCGCCGTTTTATCAAGGGCGTCGGTTAAGACGGAAAACAGCTCCTCGCTGACCTCCAGCTCCTTGCCCGGATTGTGGTTGATCGTGGCCAGATTGACGTAGCCCGGGTATTCGTTGACAGGATCCAGCAGTTTATAGGCGCGCTGAAGCACAGCGCTGTAGCGGTCCGTCACCTCACGCAGGGCATCCTTGATCTCGCTGCTGCTGCCGGAAAAGTAGTATTCCAGCGTGATCCCGTTGGCATAGCGCATGGCATCCTTGTCCACGGCGGGAGTGATGACATAATAGCCGGGCTCCTTCTTCGCCGCCTGATAGATGCCGATACCAAAGGCGCTCACCGCCGCCACAAACGCCAAGGCAAAGGCGGCGATCCGCAGGCCGAGATGCTTGTCGCTGACGAGGATCTCCTCGTCAGCAGAGTGCTTTCTTTTTTTCATAGTTTTGCAAAAACAGCGGATCGCAAAGCGACCCGCTGTTTTCCTCCTGATCAGTTTTGACCGGCGAACCGGATCTTTTTGTACTTTTCGATCTCAGAGGGGCTGCCGAACACCATGTGCCCGTTGCCCAAGTCCACCAGCTCCGGCTTTTCCACGGAATAATCGTGCATCGACGGGCTGTAGACGAAGAGCTTCTTCTCCTTCTCGATGATGGGATCGGGAATGGGGATAGCGGAGATCAGCGACTTGGTATAAGGATGGAGCGGATACTGGAACAGCTCCTCGGTGGGGGCGATCTCCATGATGCGGCCCTTGTAGATGACCACGATGCGGTCGCTGATAAAGCGGACGATGGACAGGTCGTGGGCGATGAACAAGTAGGTCAGTCCGCGCTCCACCTGGAACTTTTTCAGCAGATTGAGCACCTGGGCGCGAATCGACACGTCCAGCGCGGAGATTGGCTCATCGGCCACGATGAACTCCGGCTCCATGACGATGCTGCGGGCCAGGCCCACGCGCTGCCGCTGGCCGCCGGAAAACTCGTGAGGATAACGGGTCAGGTGCTCTTGCAGCAGACCCACATCCCGGACGACCTTTTCGATCTTGGCGATACGGTCCTTCTCATCCTTATACAGGTGGAAGTTATACAGGCCCTCTGAAATGATGTATTCGATGGTGGCGCGCTCGTTCAGCGAGGCGGCGGGGTCCTGGAAGATCATCTGGATCTTGCGGATGACGTCCCGGTCGTCCTTGCGGGAGAGCTTACCCGAGATCTTCTTGCCTTTGTAATAGATCTCGCCTGCAGAGCAGGGGTTGATGCGGACGATGGCCCGGCCAATGGTGGTCTTGCCCGAACCGGACTCGCCCACCAGCGAAAGGGTCTCGCCTTCGTAAATGTCAAAGCTCACGTTGTCGATGGCCTTAAAAGCCTTCTTGCCCCGTCCAAAGACGACGTCAAGATTCCGGACCGACAGCACAACTTTCTTCTCGTTCGATTCCATTCCGTCGCCTCCTTATGCTTCAAAATCGATGTGGGTCGCCAGCATCTTCTCATGCAGATTCTGGATACTGGCCGGAGTCTCGATCTTGGGTGCCCGGGGATCCAGCAGCCAGGTCTTTGCGAAGTGCGTCTCGCTCACCTGGAACATGGGCGGCTCCTTTTCCATGTCAATGGCCATGGCGTACTGGCTGCGGGGTGCGAAAGCATCGCCCACAATCTTGTTATACAGAGAAGGAGGCGTGCCAGGGATGGAGAACAGGTCGCCGCCCTTTTCCGAAAGCTGGGGCAGGCTGGACAGCAGGGCCCAAGTGTAAGGATGCTTGGGATCGTAGAAAATCTCTTCCACGGTGCCCAGCTCTACGATCTGGCCGCCGTAAAGCACGGCGACGCGCTCGGCCACGTTGGCCACGACGCCCAAATCGTGGGTGATGTAGACCGTGGTGAAGCCCAGCTCCTTCTGCAACTGCTTAATCAGACGGATGATCTGCGCCTGGATAGTCACGTCCAGAGCCGTTGTGGGCTCGTCGCAGATCAGGATCTTGGGCTGGCAGGACAGGGCGATGGCAATGACGATGCGCTGACGCATACCACCGGAATACTCAAAGGGATAGTCGTCAAAACGCTTTTCGGGATCGGGGATTCCCACCTTCCCCATGATGTCGATGGTGCGCTTGCGGGCCTCGGAAAGGCTGCACTGCTGATGCTTGAGGATGACCGTCTGGATCTGCTTGCCGATGGTGATGACCGGGTTGAGCGAGGTCATGGGATCCTGGAAGACGGTGGCGATGCGGCGGCCGCGGATCTTCTGCCAGTCCTGCGCGTATTTGACCTTGGCGCAGTCGATGTTGGCATAGCCGTGAAGGGTCTGGGTTTTCTCGTCCAGCGAGCGGAACTCCACCCGGAAGGTGGCGGCCTCGAAGACCTTGTTCAGGGTCTCGGGGTCGCTGAGGTCCTCGCCGGTGCTCATGGCGATCTTGAAGGCCTTATTCAGCTTGCGAATGCACTTGATCTGCTCCTTCAGCGGATAACGGCTGATGGAGAGCAGCAGCTCATATGCGATCTTCTTGTTACGCTCCAGCACCTCGTCAGACAGGCCGTAGGGATTGCCCGCCACGTCGTCAGTGGCGATTTTTTTGTCGCGGAGCGCCTTGAGCTCGGCCAGCTCCTTCTGATCGGCGTTGCCGGTGCGGTATTCGGCGGCGCGTTTTTTGATGAGTTGTTCTTTCTCCCTGGCGATCTGAACCTTTTTCTCGTCATTGCTCTTGATGCGGGCGGTGACGGCGGCATATTCGTCGGCGTCGGCCTTCTTGTCCAGCGTCCAGAGATAGTTGCGGGCGTCGGTGGCGTCGTCCTCCGCCTCCTTGATGCGGGCGGCAAAATCGGCCTCCTCGTCCATCGTCAGCGACTGCGCCGCCTTGATGTCCCGCTGCTTCTGCAGATAGGCGTTGTTTTCCTTGGCACCGCGTTCCATCGTGGAGTGCTTGTTGACCATGTTGTTCAGCCGCGCCAGCAGCCGCTTGTTGCGGTCGGTAAGCTTGACGTCGGTCTGGGAGATCTCGTCGTCATAAAACCGGATGCTGCCCTGGGGAATGAATCCGTTGGAATCCAGCATACCGGCAAAGGTCTTGGTCAGAACGCTCTTGCCGGAGCCCGATTCGCCCACGATGGCCAGACTCTCGTTTTCATAAACATCCAGCGAGACGTTGCGGATCGCGGTGAGGATCCTTCCGCGGACGTTGAACTTGACCTCAACATTTTTCAGCGAAAGGAGAACCTTTTTCTCTTGCAATTCACTCATAGTCTCACCTCGTTACATATGGGTCCTGGGATCGGAGGCGTCCGCCAGATTCTGACCCAGGACGTAGAGGATGATCGTGATGGCCGAAGCGACGGCCACGGGCGACCAGAATTCCCAGGGATAGGTCAAAAACGCACCCTGAGCCTGTGCGATCATGCGGCCCAGCGAAGGCACGGCTGCGCTCAGACCGATGCCGATGAAGGCCAGGGTGACCTCCATGCCGATATAGCTGGGAAGCTCCTGAGCCAGCAGCGTCACAATGACCGATGTCAGGAAGGGAAGGATGTTTTTTGTAATGACGCGGCTCACCGGCGTACCCAGGCAGCGGGAGGCAAGCGAATACTCGCGGTCGCGGATGATCATGACCTGGGTGCGGAAGAAAAAAGCGATGAACAGCCAGCCGGTGACGGTCAGCGCGAACACGAAGCTCCAGAAGCCCTGACCGATGATGTACACCAGAACGGAAACCATCAGGATGAACGGCACGTTGGCGATAATGTTATAGATGACCAGCATGACCGCGTCGACTTTTTTGGAATAGCCCCACAAAGCGCCCACCAGAATGCCGATGGTCATGTTGATGGCGGCGCAGATCACCGCCAGCAGCAGCGAGGTCCGGGCGGAGGACACGATGCCGTAAAGGATCGAGTTGCCAAGGTTGCCGCTGCCCAGCATCCACTTGAAGGAGAAGCCGCCGAAATACTGTATGGCCTCCTTGGGACTCAGGTTGTAGGTGGCGGCATTGGTGACGTTTTCATTCGGATCATAGTGCCAGTAGATGGGCATGATAAAGGCGACCAGCAGGATCAGCACCAAAAAGGCAATGATCACGATGTTAATCTTTTTGCGGAAGAACACGCGGAACACGCTCTTCCAATAAGAATAACGGGGCGCGGTAATCTTTTCGGAAACGAACTGGTCGTTGTCGATAAAACGGAACAGCTCGTCTTCGCTTTTTAAAACCTTGTTCTGTTCGCTCATCTTCCGCCGCCTCCTTCCGAAGTAAGAGAAATGCGCGGGTCATATTTTGCCAACAGCAGGTCGCCCAGAATCTGCGAGATAATGGCTATCGAAGTATAAAACACTGTACAGGCCACGATGACGCCGTTGTCGCGGGCGGTGAGGGCCGTGGTCAGCAGAGTGCCCACGCCAGGAACGGCGTAAACGCGCTCAGTGATGATGCCGCCGACCAGGGCGCCCAGGATCGTTCCGGGGATGGCCTGGACCAGCGGGATCAGGGCGTTTCTGGAGATGTGGATGTTGTAGATCTCCTTCTCGGAAAGGCCCTCGGACCGGGCGAACTTCACGTAATCGGAGTTCATCTGGTCGATCATATAACGGCGCATCCATCTCATCAGTGTGGCAATTTGGGGCAGCGCCATCGAAATGACCGGCAGGAAATAAGCCAGAACCTTCACGTTGGCGTTGGCAAACTTATAAGGCAGGTGGAAGATCTTGGTGCCGACGGCGGCGAACATGAAGATGTAAGCCAGCGGAGGCACAGCCATAATGAAGATGATATAGGCGTTGCCCAGATGGTCGATGATGGTGTCCTTCCGCCGCGCAATCAGGATGCCCAGCGGGAGGCCCAGGGCATAGGCGATGACCGCGGCGAACAGGCCGATGACAAAAGAGGTCTCCAGGGGGGACAGACCGGCGCGCCTAAAGGAATAAGAGGTATAGTTATCGGGGAATTTTTCCCGGTCAGCCTCGGTGGGGTTGGCGTTGTAGGTCAGCGAATGGAAGTCGATGGCCGTCTTCTCATACTGGTCGGTGCCCAACAGCGCGGGGAACTGGGTCCGGCTCTTGATCGTGTCGCCGGCGGGCTTGCTGATGACCGAGGTGATCTCCATTCCGCGGTAGGTGGTGTAGGAGGTGCCCAGGTTGATGCTGAGCCAGTTCTGATGGATGAAGGGGAAGCGGCCGTCAAAATACAGTTGATATTTGTGCTGCGTTCCCGAGCCGACGATGGCAAACAGCCCGGAATAGGGATCCTTTTCAAACCGGACATACCGCTCGGTCAGGTTTGCGTCCTTGACATCGCGGGTGGTTTCCACGTGGAAAAAGCCTTTGAGATAATCCAGCAAGCGGAGCACCACACTCTTTTCCCGCGAAGCCAGCAGAAAGCCGGTGCCGCCGGGCTTGACCTTGCCGGATTTGAACCTGATGGGCTGGAGATACTTCACCTCATAGCCCTCGGCCTTGGTCTTGGCGATAAACTCCTGGACCGTGGCGTTCTCCAGATAAGTATTCTCGTTCTGGATGGCGGCGATGTCGGCTTTGAACTGCGCCTGTGTGCTGTAGCTGTCGCCGTACTGCTCGGTGTATTTCGCGCGGACGAAATCGGTATAGTCCTGATAGGTCAGATACCCATACCGCTGATACTGCATATGCTCGTAGACCGTCCGCTCATTGAGGTTCCTCTTGTTCCAGATGTCGTCGGTCTGAAAGATCATGCTGCGGTCGATCAGGGAATAGATCAGCAGCATGACCGTCATCACCACCACAAATAAGGAAAAAAAGGAGAAGAGGATGCGCTTGAGCAAATATTTTCTCATGGTGATCTTTGATAATTAAAGCGCCCTTTAATTATTTCCTCCTATCGTTAAGATGGGATCGCGCGGATCCGCGCCGCATGCGGGTGTGAAAAGTTAGGCTCTTTTTTCAAGTCATGCCCCTTCCGGATGCCCGATGCCCGTGGGGCGCCCGGCAAGAGAGTTGAAAAGAGATCATGACTTTCCACTGTTTTTGCTTTTTTGGTTTAAATCGCTGCTGCGATTCCGATACAACACGTAGGAGGACCGAAGTCCTCCTACGCGTGTGCGAATACGCTGTAAAGCGATCGTTCTGATGGAGATTAGAAGAGGCCGATGACCTTGGTCATGTTGCCGGCGCCCTCGCCCAGGAAGGTATCCAGATAGGTGGAAGGATCGCCGTAGTCAGGGCCCCAGCCGGAGCCGTAGAACATATCGAAGTTGCCGGCTTCGCCGTTGGAAGCGCGGTAGCCGCAGGCGAGGAAATCTTCCTGCGTGGTAGATTCCACCAGATTGACGATAACGTTCTCGGTGCCCAGGACCTCCTCGATCACGGTCTTGTAGGCGTTGGCCTGAGCGGTGTTGCCGTCGGAGGGAGAGAAATAAACCACGTCGATGGTAATGGGCCAGTTGACCGCGTCGCCCAGCTCCTCCTTGGCGGCCTCAAGACGGGCCTTGGCCTCGGTGGGATTGTACCAGCCGTCGATCTGGTCAGCGACCTTGATGCCGGCGCCCAGCTTGTCGCAGTAATACTGGACGATCTCGCCGTAGAAAGTGCCGGCGGGGAAGGTGTGACCCTCGGCGTCGGTGGTGTCATTGGACAGAGACACAAACTCGGGGTGGGTGTACATGTTGCGCAGGTTGGTGTACTTCAGATCTTCGCCGACGCTGACGGCGTTCCAAACACCCCTGTCAAAGGCAAACTGCATAGCTTTGCGGAAGTTCTTGTTGGACAGGGCGACGGCGGTGTCGATCTTCTGCTGCTCGGTCTTGGAAGAGGCGACCACACCGCCCTCGAGGGCGTAAGTGCCGCGGTCGACGTTCAGACCGCCGAAGAAGGTGGTGGAGTTGGTCTCGGTGATGAAGGCGTACTTGTCAAAGTTGCCGTCGGCCTTAGCCAGCGCCATGGTGCCGTTGGCCTCTTGCAGAGCGGCGGCGACATAGGTGCCGGCAACGGTGTCGTTGTAATAAGCGGTCGGGTTGGAGCCGTCGTCAAAGACAAACTTGATGGAGTTCAGGTTCACTTCGTCGTTCTTGTAGTAGTGCTCGTTTCTGACCAGATAGATCACAGAGTTGGTCTGGAGCTGGCGGATCAGGAAGGGACCGCAGTAGACCTGGGAAGAAACGTCGGTGTTCTTGCCGAAGGTGTAAGCGTTGGTGTCGGCGGAAGCCGCGGCATATTCGTCAATGCCGTAAACGCCGCCGCGGGACTGATAGAAGCTGTCGCAGATGGGCAGGAAGCAGCTATAAGTCAGCATGGTCATGAAGTAAGAGGTGGGCTGCTCCAGGGTGATGGTCAGGGTGTATTTGTCGGTGGCCTTGTAACCCACGTCGTCCCAGCTGCCGCCGGCACTGTAATACTCGCCGGCGCCGGCGATGACGCCGTCAACCAGCCCTTCCAGACCGGCATGGGCATCCAGCATGTGGCGGAAGCCGGCCTCGAAGTCGGCGGCGGTCACCTCGGCGTACTGGGCGCCCTCGGCGGTGTACCAGTAGACGCCTTCGCGGATGTGGAAGGTGTAGGTCAGGCCGTCATCAGAGATCTCCCAGGACTCGGCCAGAGCGGGGGTGAGCTGGTTGATGTTGTTGTATTCCACCAGACCGTCCACGGTGTTGACCGTGACTACGGTATCCGCCTGGGCGCTGGTGTTCAGCCAGTCGATGGTGACAGGGGCGGCGTTGAAGGTGACGACGTAGTCGGGCTGGATGGTGTGGCCCTTGCCGGTGAGATACTCGGCGGGCTTATACAGGCTGGAATCCTGCGCGGCGACGGCCTCGTCCCACAGGGCAAACAGGTCAGCTCTCTCGGCGGGGGTCAGAAACTCGTCGGAGACGACCGTGCCCTTGAGGCGGTCTCTGTCGTTGCCCCACTGGACAAAGGGGACGGTGCGGGGAGCGCGGCGGTCGATCTGATAGGTGCCGCCCTGGGTGGTGGTGGGGATCATAACGGCGGAATCCAGCAGCACGGCCTCGGCCTGGGCGAAGAGAACGAATCTCTCGTCAACGGTCTTGGCAGCCTTGGCTGCTTCCATCAGCTCGGCGTAATCGCCCAGAACGAACTCGTACACTTCTTCTTCGTCCTGGCGCTCATAGGTGCCCTCGCCGTAAGTCAGATACTTGGGACCCTCGTCTTCAGGGGGCTCGGTGGTGCCGGTATTGCCGGGGTCTTCGGTGGTGCCAGTGTTGCCAGGGTTTTCGGGGGTGTCGGCAGGCTCTTTGCTGCAGGCGGCCAGGGCGAAAACCATAGCCAGAGCCAGGATCAGCGCCAGCAGGCGGGTGAGTTTCTTGCTCATTGTTCATTTCCTCCTAAAAAATGTTGTTCACGCTTTGACGTATGCATCCGGCAGGCGGACGCCGGCCTCCCATTGCCGCCGTTTCGCCGCAAAAACACACGTCCCACTAACATGGTTGCTTTATTATAGCACGCGATTTTTCAAAGTGCAATACTTTTTTTGTGCGAGGGGGCCCTTCCCCCCCGTCAATTTTCCCTGTCCGGCGGGTATTCTTCCCCCGCTCTTCCGTTCTTTTTCACAAGGACGGCGCTGCTTTTGGGTTGTTTTTTCGCGTTTGTTTGCCGTTTTTTCTTTTTTTCGAGCAAAAACTTGGTTGTCTTTGTAAATTCCACCGAAAACCAGCATATTCGTTTTTTTTGTGAATTTTTTCGTAATTTCGTGCATAATAAAAGCGCCGGAGCGATCTCCGGCGCCGCAATGCTTATTATTATTTCATTTCCGCCGTCTTCTCTTCCCGCGGCCCGCGGGCGGCCAGCTTCATCAGTTCGCCGTATTTTCCGATGATATAGCCGTAGCTTTTCGGGACGTGGGGAAGGCGGCAGTCCGAGCAGTCCTTGATCCCTCTTTCGTTATAGGTGAAATTGCCGCCGCACTTTTCGCCCAGCGCATAAAGCGGGCAATAGCAGAACAGGCAGTTGAAGCGTTCCGGATCGACCCCCTCGTGGCAGGGGAAAAATTCACATTCCCGGTTGCAAAAAAAAGCGTAATGTTTGCCCTCCCAGAAGGGCTTTTCCTCCTGTCCGACCGGACGGCGCTTTTCTTCGGTCATCACACAGAGCTCCTTTCCCGTTTTTTAGTTTAAGTATAGCATTTCCGAAAAAAAAGTAAAGGGACTTGCAAACTCCGCCAAATTGTGCCATGATAAAAATTACGGCTCCGCCTGCGCGGAAGCCGCCTTCCATGTATATAAATATAATTAAATTAAAGGAGCGAACACCTTATGAGCGAAGCCGAAACCTGCACCCACAACTGCGATACCTGCGGCGCCGACTGCCCCTCCCGCACCCAGCCCCAGGATCTGCGCGCCAGCCTGTCCGAGGGCGTGTCGGTGCGAAAGGTCTATGCCGTAGTCTCCGGCAAGGGTGGCGTAGGCAAGTCCATGGTCACCTCTCTTCTGGCCTCTCAGACCCGTCTGCGGGGCTATTCCGCCGCCGTGCTGGACGCCGACGTCACCGGCCCCTCCATCCCCCAGGCTTTCGGCGTACACGGCCGTGCCCAGGGCACCGGAACAGGCATTCTGCCCGCCGTCAGCCGCACGGGCGTCCAGATGATGTCCATCAACCTGTTGCTGGAAAACGAAACCGACCCCGTGGTGTGGCGCGGCCCCGTGATCGGCGGCGCGGTCAAGCAATTCTGGACCGACGTTTTGTGGGACGATGTGGATTATATGTATGTAGATATGCCGCCGGGCACCGGCGACGTGCCGCTGACCGTTTTCCAGTCTCTTCCCATCGACGGCATCATTATCGTCACCACGCCCCAGGAGCTGGTGGGCATGATCGTGGACAAGGCCGTGAACATGGCGCGGCTGATGCACATCCCCGTGGTGGGCATCGTGGAAAACATGTCCTATTTCCGCTGCCCCGGCTGCGGCATGGAGCACGCGATCTTTGGCGAGAGCCGGGTGGACGCCGTGGCCGCGCAGTACGGGATCCCGCTGACGGCCCGTCTGCCCATCGAGCCTGCCGTGGCCAAGGCCATGGACGAGGGCACGGTGGAATCGGTCCACGCCCCCTGGCTGGACGGCCTGCTCAACGGCCTGCTCAACGGCTGATATGGCGGCGGGCAGCGGCGTTGATCTGATTCGCGGCAGCATCCGCCCCAATCTGCTGCGGTTTGCCTTTCCCCTGTTCCTGGGACAGCTTTTTCAACAGCTTTACAACGCGGTGGACGCGCTGGTGGTGGGCAATATCGTGGGGCAGGACGCTCTGGCTGCCGTCACCTCCACCGGCTCGCTGATCTTTTTGCTGGTGGGCTTTTTCGGCGGCGTATTCGGCGGCGTCAGCGTAGTAATCGCCCGGTGCTTCGGCGCCGGCGACGAACGCCGCCTCCGCCGCGCCGTGGGGACGGCAGTGTCCACTGCCCTGATCTCGGGGGCTGCTCTGACGGTCATCGGTGTCACCGCCACTCCGGCTCTATTGCGGCTGATGGACACGCCCGCCAGCGTGCTCCCCGACGCCGTGAGCTATCTCCGCATCTATTTTTCCGGCATCCTCACCGTCATCCTCTACAACAGCGCCAACGGCATTTTTCAGGCGGTTGGCGACAGCCGCCGTCCGCTGTATTACCTCATGGTTTCCTCGGCGGTCAATGTGGCGCTGGATCTGGTCTTTGTGGGGGCGCTGCACATGGGCGTCAAGGGCGCGGCGCTGGCCACCGTTCTGGCTCAGGGTCTCAGCGCGATTTTGGCCTATACACGTCTGCGCCGGATCGACGCCCCTTACCGGGTCACGCTGCATGGCGTCTGCCTCGATCGGGCGCTGGCAAAGGAAATGATCCGCATCGGCCTGCCCTCCGGCGTGCAGAACTCCGTGATCGCCTTTGCCAACGTCATCGTCCAGTCCAGCGTCAACAGCTTCGGCGCAGCGGCGGTGGCGGGCAACGGCGCCTATGTCAAGCTGGAAGGCTTCATCTTTATTCCCATCAACGCCTTTTGCTCGGCGGCCACCACCTTTGTCAGCCAGAACATCGGCGCGAGGGAATATGGGCGGGTCAAAGAGGGCGCCGCCTTCGCCGTGGGCTTTTCCTGCGTCTGCGCCTTCGTTTTGGGCGCCGTCTTCTATTTCCTCGCCCCCACGCTGGTGGGTCTGTTCGGAAAATCCGCCGAAGCCATCGCCGCCGGCGTGCTACGGGGGCGGATCTGCTCGGTGGCCTATGTGCTGCTGGCCATGTCTCACGGCATCGCCGCCGTGTGCCGCGGCGCGGGCTACGCCAAGGTGCCCATGTATGTGATGCTGGGGGTTTGGTGCGTGTTCCGCGTGGCCTATATCCAGGTGGTGCTCCATCTGTTCCGCAGCATCGCCCTGGTCTTTCTGGCCTATCCCATCACCTGGGCCGTCAGCTCGGTGATCTTTCTCTGGTATTACCGCAGCTCCCGCTGGCTGGAGCGCATCCGGGCGCAGGATTATCCCCTGACGGATTAAATGGTACAAAAACTGCCCTGCAAGTTTGAACAGCACCCCATTTGTTAGACAGTATGGTATACTGAATAGCAAGTGGGTCAGATCTCACTTTCCGGAGCAAACCACGGGATTTTGACATGCTTCCCTATGAGATATATGGAAACACAAGTCCAAATGATAAACCTAGCAGTGAGTATTCCTGGGATAAGAATGGGTCAATCATTTTTCTTGTGTGATTTAGGGTTGCGGGTATAGGTTTTTCTGCTTGCGTCGAAAAGCTTGAGGAAAAAGTAATCGTCATCTGGATAGCCGTAGCCCTGGCGGCGGAGGGTTTTGATCTTGTTGTTGATTCCTTCCAGTTTTCCAGCAGAGATGTTATAGGTTGCGTGAGCGATAATCCCTTCAAAATGCGAATCGAGAAGGCGGTAAAACCATAGTAAGTGCTCATTTTTAGATGCTCGGCACAGGTCCATGATCTCG
>JAFSZV010000032.1 GCA_017455565.1 Clostridia bacterium | reverse complement strand
GCAAAGCGGGGCGCCGCCTCTTAAAAAGGATGCGTCTGTGCTCAGATCTCCATGTCCAAAAGATAGGAAGAGAGGCTCTTGCCGTGCATATCCACGGACAGAGAGCGGGTGACGCCGCCGCCCAGCGCGGCGTACATCACGAAGTTCAGCGCGCAGATATTGGGCAACTCGTAGCGGACGACCTCGCCCTTGACAATGCCCTTGAAGTGCTCCTTCACCCGCTCGGGGGTGACGACCCGCTTGAGCGTTTCAAAATCCTTCGGGTCATACGCGATCAGCGAAACGTTGGAGATATTTCCCTTGTCGCCGGTGCGGCTATGTGCAATTTCCCACAGCTTCATGGTGATTTCTCCTTTCTCAGACGGTAAAGACCGTAACACGGGGCTTGACGTCGTTGCGGTCGATGAGGATCGAAGCCACGGAAACGATGTCGCGGGTGCGTTTGACAGCGCCGCAGCCACCGGCAGGGCCGTTGGTGTAAAGGGCTTCTACTTCATTGGGGACCAAATCGGCGATAGCCTTGGTCTTGGCACGGCCTGCCACGCGGACACGGATCTCGGAGGGCTCATTGTACTTGTAATCAGGGTTCCAATAGAGGCTGTTGCAGCCGATCAGATCGAATTTCATCTCGTCGAACTGGCCGGGCGCCACCAGCTCCAGGCGCTCCCTGACGATCTCGAGCGCCAGCCTGGCGCGCTCCAGGCAGCCGGGACCGCCGTAAGAGATCTCACCGTCGCCGATAAAGCAGTCTTTATATCCGATGGAGCACTTGAAGGTCTGGGTGCGGGGCTTGCCGGTGGCGCCGGTGACGATCACCTTGTCGGGGCCGTCCTGCACGAAGGTGACGTTTTTGAAATTGGCCACCACATCGGGGGTGATGTAATTCTCGGGGTCGTGGATCTCATAGCAGATCTGCTCGGCACAGGTAGAAGGCGTGACCATGCCGCCGGAGCCCTCAACCTTGGTGATAAAAAAGCTGCCGTCTTCCGCGACCTCCACCAGCGGGAAGCCCAGATGTCCCACACCGGGAACGTCTTTTTTGCCTGGCTCGGCGTAATAGCCGCCGGTGGCCTGACCGCCGCATTCCAGCAGGTGGCCCACCATGGTGCCCTTGCCCAGCAGGTCCCAGTCGTCTTCCTTCCAGCCGAACTCGTGAATCATGGGAGCCATGAAGATGGCGGGGTCGGAAACGCGGCCGGTGATCACCACGTCAGCGCCCTGCTCCAAGGCCTTGACGATGCCCTCGACGCCCAGATAGGCGTTGGCGGAAACGATCTTGCCAGGCAGTTTCTTCAGCGGGCGGTGGGTTTCCCAGACCTCAGTGTCGGCGTAACGGTCGATGATAGGCAGGATGTCGTCGCCCTCAACGCAGGCGACCTTCATCCCAGAAAGGCCGTGCCTGCGGGCGATCTCGATGCACTTCTGCGCCGCGGCGGCGGGGTTGGCGGAGCCCATGTTGGTGATGATCTTGACCTTGTGCTTCCAGGCAAGCGAAAGCGCCTTTTCCATGCGGTATTCCATCAGGCCGTTATAGCCCTTGGTGGGATCCTTTAGCTTGGCCTCCTGTCCGATGGCGATGGTGCGCTCGGCAAGGCACTCATAGCTGATATAATCCAGATTTCCCTTTTCAATGAGCTCGAGAGAGGGCTCCAGACGGTCGCCGGCATAGCCGGCGCCGGATCCGATTCGAATGGTTTTCATAGCAGAACTCCTTTCTCCGTGATGGCGGTTTCAATGATTCCGATCAGAGACGGATGCCGCCGCTGATCAGCGCCACGATGAGCATGACGATGGTGATGCAGAAGGCCATCGGGATGGTCTTTTTCTGATGCTCGCCCAAGTCGACTCCGGCAAGGCCCAGCAGCAGGAAGGTGGCGGGCGTCAGCGGCGACACGGGGAAACCGGTGGTCATCTGGCCCAGGATTGCGGCGCGGCCCACGTTGACAGCCTCAACGCCGAAGCCAGCAGCGGTCTGGCCTAACACGGGCAAAACGCCGTAATAGAAGGAGTCTGGGTCAAACAGCAGAGAGGCGGGCATGGAGATGACGCCGGTAATCACAGGGAAAAACTTGCCCATGGAGGCGGGAATCAGCGAGGTAAGGGCGGTGGCCATCTCGGTGATCATGCCGGTGCTCTTCATGATGCCGGTGAAGCATCCGGCGGCAAACAGAACGGAGCACATCATCAACGCGCTCTTGGCGTGCGCGTCGACGCGAGCCTTGGTCTCCTTGACGCTGGGATAGTTGATCATCGTAGCCAACACATAGAAAACCATAAAGACCACGGCGGGGGCAAAGCCGGAGAACAGCAGCGAAACGATGGCCAGAACGATCAGGCAGATGTTGACCCAGAACAGCTTGGGACGGAGGAGCGCCTTTTGCTCGTCGGTGAGCTCGGCCTCCACATACTGGGCGGCAACTGCCTTTACGTCGCCGATGCGGCGCTTTTCCGCACTGCCCAGCAGGAAAGCAAAGACAGCCACAGTCACAAGGCCGGCCAGAACAGCAGGCAGGACCGGACGAAAGAGCTCGTTGACATCCATGGAGAAGGCCGTCGCGGCACGGATGGTGGGGCCGCCCCAGGGAAGGATGTTCATGGTGCCGGCGGACAGCGCCACAATAGTGGCCAGCGTGGTGCGGCGCATACCCAGCGCGTCATACAAAGGCACCAAGGGCGGGATGCAGATCAGGAAGGTAACGGCGCCGGAGCCGTCTAAGTGAACAATCATGGCCAAAATGGCGGTGCCGATGGCCACCTTGACGGGGTCGGAGCCCATCAGCCCGGTGATGCCTCTGATGATGGGACGGAAGGTTCCGGCGTCGGTGAGGATGCCAAAAAACAGGATGGAGAAGATGAACATCACGCCGGTGGCGGCGACCGAGCCGATGCCCTTGGTGCCGGTGATATACCCGCCCAGGGCCTTGATGTTCGCCCAGACGTTGACCACGCCGGGCGCATTTTCGGGATCGGTGACGATAAAGAAGCTGGCGATGATGCCGGTGATGATGGGAATGATGATCAGCGCGACGGTGGGAGAAAGCTTTTTGGCCATGATCAGAGCGACCATCGCCACGACGGTTACAAAACCGAGGATCGCCAATGCAGTTGTCATAGAAGGGCCCCCTTTTGATGGTATTTTTGTGACTTCATGATTCCTCTGTCGCTTCATTGTCTTCATTTTAACCATTCCGTGCTTTTCCAGTCAATATTTTCCATTTTTTGTTTTTTGGAATGTTTGCCGCCTATTTGGAAAAAAAGACTGCCGCCGCAATGGGTTTTCAATTCCAAAAAATTAGAACAGATTTCCAAAATTTTGGAAACCTGCTCTCTTCTGTTGCGGGATCATGAATCTTCCTTTAATTTTCCGTAAAGCCCGGCCAGCGAGATCCCCAGCTCGGCGGCAGCGGCGCGTTTTCCCCGGAGATTGCTGCCGTAAAACTGCAAGGCTTTTTGGATCTCGGCCCGTTCGAACCGGCGGACCCGCTGATAAAGCGGCGTGGTATCGCGCCCGACGGTGGCGCCGATATTTTTGGGCAGGCTGTCCGCCGTAATCCTGCCGTCGGGCGAAAGATAGGCCGAAAATTCCAGAACGCTGCGCAGCTCGCGGATGTTGCCCGGCCAATCGTGGGTCATCAGCCGCGTTACGGCCTCCTCCGTGACCGAAATATTCTTTTTCAGTGTGGTGGAGATATCCGTCAGGATCTGATTCGCCAGCTCCCGAATATCCTCCTTCCGCTCCCGCAGCGGCGGAATGCGGATATGAAAGGTATTGAGCCGGTAATACAGGTCGCCGCGGAAGCAGCCTTCCCCGATATACGCTTCCAGATCGGCGTTACTGGCGGCGATCAAACGGACGTCCACCGGGATCTCTTCAACCCCGCCCACAGGCCAAATGGTGCTTTCCTGCAGTGTGCGCAGCAGCTTGGACTGGGTACGCAGGTCCATTTCCGATATCTCATCCAAAAAGAGCGTTCCTCCCTTGGCCGCCTCAAACAGGCCAATCTTCCCGCCCTTCCGTGCGCCGGGAAACGCGCCGTCTACATAACCGAACAGCTCAGATTCCAGTGTTTCCTTCTGAAAGGTGGCGCAGTTGATGGCGGTAAACACCCTGCCACGCCGGCTGCTGGCGTTGTGGATGGCCTGAGCGTAGACCTCTTTTCCGGCGCCGCTCTCTGAGGTGAGCAGCACGGGCGCCTCGCTTCCCGCCACCCGCTGGGCAAACCGCTTGCACTCCACCGATTTTTCGCCGCAAGCCACCACGTTGTCGAAGGTATAACGGGAATTGATGGACTTATTTACCCGTCGCAGCAGTTCCATATTTCGGTTTTCGATTTCGTCCATCATCTTGCGGAAGGCGCTTGCCTCTTCCATAAAGGTGACCACCGAAATGCCGCCCGCCAGTTTCCCCTCCTGATAAATGGGATACATGTTGACAAAATAGATGGATTCGATCTCTTTTCGCGGAGCCTGCAGGATGGGCTTTCCCGTTTTCAGCACATTGGGAAGCTGTGCGCCCGGCCGCAGATCCCGCAGGTAATAGCCGGCGATCTCTCCGATATCGGCTCCCGCTTCCTGATTGAGAAACCGGCGGTAAGCTGTGTTGCCGAAGACGATCCGCGCTTCGGTATCAATAATCAGGATGCCCTCGCTCATGGCGTTGAAAATATCCGCCGCCTCTTTGGAAACAAACATGACGCGCCCTCCTTGCCGGTTTCTGTAAAAATAATCTCCAATAGAGCACGGAAACGCAAGCGATTCTTCCCGAAATCTAAAAATCGACGCGAACAGGTCTGCCGCACTTTGCCGCCCCCTTTGAAATCACGGTCTGATAAAAGGAAGCACTTACGGTATGGGCAATGAACGCTTCTTCCTTATCGGCCGGCCAGCGCCTCCAGCGGCGCACCCTCCATGCGCTGAATGGTCCACCCGGTAAGGGGGACGGCGCCGATCGAACGATAGACCTTGAGGGCCGTCTCGTTCCAGTCGAGGCAGATCCATTCAAAACGGCCGCAGTCTTCTTCTCTGGCCTTGTTGGCCAGCCAGGTCAGCATGGCGCTGCCGTAGCCCCTGCCGCGGTATTCCGGCTTGACGAACAGATCTTCCAGATACAGCCCGTGCTTGCATTGGAAGGTGGAAAAATTGTAAAAATACAGCGCGAAGGCCACGGGAACGCCGTCCTCTTCCCCGATAATCACGTTGGCCTGCCTGTTTTCAAACAGATTGCGCCGCAGGGTCTCCGAGTCGCCCTCTATCCGGTCGGACAGCTTTTCGTATAGGGCAAGGCCCCGGATCAGCGAAAAGATCAGCGCTGCATCTTCTTCCCGCGCCTCACGGATGCAAAATTGCGGGCACGCGGTCTGCTCGGTTCTCATGGTTTTCCCTCCCTGTCCGGCCGCAAGCGGCCGCTATTCAATTCCAATTATATACAGCAGTCGGCGCTTTGGCAAGTATCCGGATGGAAATCATTGCAAAAAACAACCCGCAGGAGGATCCCTGCGGGTTGAAAACAGTTGTTTTGAAATCAGTCGCCGACTTCGATAACGACGCCGGAGCCAACGGTGCGGCCGCCCTCGCGGATAGCGAAGCGAAGGCCCTTCTCGATGGCGATGGGGGTGATCAGTTCGACCTTCATGTCGACGTTGTCGCCGGGCATGCACATCTCAGTGCCTTCGGGCAGGTTGATGACACCGGTAACGTCGGTGGTACGGAAATAGAACTGCGGACGATAGTTATTGAAGAAGGGGGTGTGACGGCCGCCCTCGTCCTTGGACAGAACGTAGACCTGGCCGACGAACTTGGTGTGAGGATGGATGGAGCCGGGCTTAGCCAGAACCTGGCCGCGCTCGACGTCGGTCTTGTTGATACCGCGGAGCAGGGTGCCGATGTTGTCGCCGGCCTCAGCATAGTCCAGCAGCTTGCGGAACATCTCGATGCCGGTGACGACGGTCTTGCGGGGAGCGTCCATCAGGCCGACGATCTCGACTTCGTCGCTCATCTTAAGCACGCCGCGCTCCACACGACCGGTGGCAACGGTGCCGCGGCCGGTGATGGTGAAGACGTCTTCCACGGGCATCAGGAAGGGCATGTCAGCCTTACGATCGGGAGTGGGGATCCAAGTGTCAACAGCGTCCATCAGTTCCTTGATGCAAGCGAACTCGGGAGCGTTGGGATCGGTGGACTCAGAGATCAGAGCGTTCAGAGCAGAGCCGCGGATGATGGGAGTATCATCGCCGGGGAAGCCATAGCTGCTCAGCAGATCGCGGACGTCCATCTCGACCAACTCCAGCAGCTCCTCGTCGTCGACCTGATCGCACTTGTTCAGGAAGACCAGAACAGAGGGCACGTTCACCTGACGGGCCAGCAGCAGGTGCTCGCGGGTCTGAGCCATGGGACCGTCAGAAGCAGCGATGACCAGGATCGCGCCGTCCATCTGGGCAGCGCCGGTAAT
>JAFSZV010000031.1 GCA_017455565.1 Clostridia bacterium | reverse complement strand
ATTCCGCTCGCATGTGCCATAATCTTTTTGCGGTATTATTTTTCTCACAAACTAATTTTACCACAAACAAGAGACCGAGGCGACTGTTTTCAGCCACCGCGGTCTCTTGTTTTTTTCAGGGACTTTTGCTACAGCCCCTTTTCCGTTAGTTTAACAAAATATTCATAAAATCTTGCTTTTCCGCCGGGATACGAATATAATTAAAGTGTTATACAGGAAAGTACTGCTTCAAAAATCTGTAAATAGGAGAAAGGGAGGTGGCGGCATGATGGACACTCCGGAATACGTCATCGAAATGCTCCACATTACCAAGGAATTCCCCGGAATCAAGGCAAACGACGACATCACGCTTCAGCTCAAAAGAGGCGAGATCCACGCGCTTCTGGGCGAAAACGGCGCTGGAAAATCCACCCTGATGAGCGTTTTGTTCGGCCTGTATCAGCCCGAGGCCGGCGAGATCCGCAAGGATGGAAAGCCCGTTGCGATCCGCGACCCCAACGACGCGACGGCGCTGGGCATTGGCATGGTCCATCAGCATTTTAAGTTGGTAGACGTCTTTACCATTCTGGACAATATCATTTTGGGCGCGGAGACCACGAAGATGGGTTTTCTGCAAAAGAAAGAGGCCCGGAAAAAAGCGCAGGAGCTTTCCCGGCGTTATGGCCTGAAAGTGGATCTGGACGCCAGGATCGAAGACGTCACCGTTGGCATGCAGCAGCGCACCGAGATCCTGAAAATGCTTTATCGGGACAACGAGATCCTGATCTTTGACGAGCCCACCGCCGTTTTGACTCCGCAGGAAATCGACGACTTGATGCAGATCATGAAAAACCTGACCCGCGAGGGCAAATCGATCCTCTTTATTTCCCACAAGCTCAATGAGATCATGGCCGTGGCCGACCGGGTCACCGTTTTGCGGAAGGGCCGCTATGTGGGCACGGTCAACACCGCAGACACCAGCAAGCAGGAGCTGTCCAACATGATGGTGGGCCGTCCTGTCCAGTTGGAAGTGGTCAAGGATGAGGCAAAGCCAGGTGAGCCGGTTCTCAGCGTGCGGAACCTTTGCGTCTATTCGCCGCTCCGCAAAAAGGACGCCGTTCACAACGTCAGCTTCGACGTCCGGGCGGGCGAGATCCTCTGCATCGCCGGCATCGACGGCAACGGGCAGAGCGAGCTGATTTACGGCCTTACCGGAATGGAGAAGATATCCGGTGGCTCGGCCGCTTTCTGCGGCGAAGACATTACAAAGGCCAGCATCCATCACCGCGGCGAGCACATGAGCCACATCCCCGAAAACCGGCACAAGCACGGCCTTGTGCTGGATTTTTCGCTGGAGCAGAACATGGTTCTTCAGCGGTTCCAGGAAGCGCAGTTCCAGAACCACGGTTTCATCCGCTTCGACGCCGTGCGGCAATATGCGGAAAAGCTTATTGAAAAGTTCGACGTCCGCAGCGGACAAGGCGCCGTCACCAAAGCCCGCAGCATGTCGGGCGGCAACCAGCAGAAGGCGATCATCGCTCGGGAAATGGACCGGGATAAGCCGCTTGTCGTAGCCGTCCAGCCCACCCGCGGCCTTGACGTGGGCGCCATCGAGTTCATTCATTCCCAGCTTGTGCAGGAGCGGGACGAAGGAAAGGCGATCCTGCTGGTTTCGCTGGAGCTGGACGAGGTGATGAGCCTCTCCGACCGGATCCTTGTCATGTACGAGGGCGAGATCGTGGGTGAGTTTGATCCCAAGAAGATCGACGTGCAAGAGCTGGGCCTCTATATGGCCGGCGCAAAACGGCAGGAAAAGGAAGGTGAGACCGCATGAAAGGTTTTCTGAAGAAAGACGGCACCCGCAGCGTGCTGGCGTCTCTGCTTTCCATTGTCATCGGCCTTTTGGCGGGATCGGTCATCATTCTGATCGTCGGCCTCATCGACAACAGGATCTCGCTAAACAGCGCGTGGGAGGGCATCCGTCTGGTGCTTTTCGGCGTGTTTTCCACCGGACGCAATGCCGCCGGGGCGTTGACTTTTGGTTTTAATCCCGCCAACTTCGGCAACATGCTTTTCCGAGCCACACCTTTGATCATGACGGGCCTCAGCGTCGCGGTGGCCTATAAGACCGGCCTGTTCAACATCGGTGCGGCGGGGCAGTATCTGGCGGGCGTGTGCGCTACGCTGTTCATCGCGCTCAGCATCCCCTCCAGTGTCGTCCCGGCGTGGATTATCTGGATTTTGGCGTTTCTGGGCGGTATGCTGGCGGGCGCGGTCTGGGGCGCGATCCCCGGTCTTTTGAAGGCGCTGCTCAACATCAACGAGGTCATCGCTTGCATCATGACCAACTGGATTGCGGCAAATCTGGTGACCTGGCTGTTTGATATCAGCAAGCTGAAAAACGTTACCGAGGGCACCAAGACCGGCTATATTTACAAGACCACCTTTAACGGCGTTGCCACGCCGAAAATGGGGCTGGACAAGCTGTTCCCAGGCTCTCAGGTCAACGGTGGCATCCTGATCGCCATCCTCTTTGCGGTTTTGGCGTATATCCTGATGGAAAAGACCACCTTTGGCTATCAGCTCAAGGCTTGCGGGGCCAACCGTCATGCGGCCCGGTATGCCGGCATCAAGGACAAGCGCAACATCGTCGTTTCCATGGCCATCGCCGGTGCGCTGGCCGGATTGGGCGGCACGCTGTATTATCTTTCCGGCAACACCGAGTTCTTCTGGTCTACTTATCAATCGCTCCCCGGCGAGGGCTTTAACGGCATCGCTGTGGCGTTGCTGGCGGTGAACAATCCCGTTGCCGTGATCTTTACCGGCATTTTCATGTCGCTTTTGGATATCGCCGGATTACAGCTCACCAATCTCACCGCTTACAATGAATACATCACCGGCATCATCATCGCCGTGATCGTTTATCTGGCAGCGTTTTCTCTGGTAATCAAGCTGTGGCTGGCAGGACGGAAAAAGAAAAAAGAAGCAATGGCCGCGCCCGTGAAAGGACCGGCGGCCCCCATGCCGTCGATCACGGAACCGAAAGGCGGCGGGGAAACTCCCGCAGAACCGAAGGAAGAGGAAAAGGAGGCGCAGGCGTAATGTCGTTTTTGATCCGTCAAACCCTGATTTACGCGATCCCGCTGATGATCGTGGCGCTGGCCGGCGTGTTTTCCGAGCGGAGCGGCGTCATCAATCTGGCGCTTGAAGGCATTATGATCTTCGGCGCTTTTATCGGTGTCACCTTTGTCCGGATCTTGCAGGCGGCGGGGCTGTTCCAGGCCGCGCAGCAAGCTGGAAACTGGCTGGCGCTGCAGGGCTATTTGCTGCTGACGCTACTGGCGGCGGCTGTGATGGGGGCAATTTTCTCGCTTTTGCTGGCTTTTGCCGCCATCAACCTGAAGGCCGACCAGACCATCGGCGGCACGGCGCTCAATCTGCTGTCTCCCGCGCTGGTGCTTTTCCTCGTCCGCATCATCGCCAAGCAGAACACGTTGCTGCTCCTCAGCGGCGATTCCGCTACCTGGTTTATGATCAAAAAGACCATGCTGGGCTTTGACAAAAGCGCCGAGCTGGGCTTTTTGGGAGAGACCTTTTTGAATAAGGTTTATTTGACCACCTATGTCTGCATCCTGATTTTTGTGATCCTTTCCGTGATCCTTTACAAGACACGCTTTGGCCTTCGTCTGCGGGCCTGCGGCGAGAACCCGCAGGCAGCCGACTCGCTGGGCATCAACGTGAAAAAGATGCGCTATGCTGGCGTGACGATCTCCGGTGCGTTGGCGGGCATGGGAGGCGCGGTCTTTGCCATTACCACGGCGAACTGTTCTTCCAGCGGCGAGGTGGCGGGCTTTGGCTTCCTTGCCCTGGCCGTGATGATCTTTGGCAATTGGAAGCCGCTGAATATTGTCGGCGGCGCGCTGCTGTTCGGCCTGTTCAAATGCATCGCGGCGGCCTATTCCACGCTGGATATCAACGGCGACGGGGTTTACAGCCTGGCGGAGCTGGGGCTCAACGCCAACTTCTACCGCCTGCTGCCCTATATTATCACGTTGCTGGTGTTGGCCTTTACCTCCAAGAAGTCCCGCGCGCCCAAGGCCGAGGGCATCCCCTATGACAAGGGACAGAGGTGAGTGTATGAACGATCTGAAATTGATGCTTGAGGCCGCCGAGGCTCGCAAGTCGGCCTATACGCCTTATTCTCACTTTCGGGTGGGAGCAGCGCTTTTAACGGCGGAGGGGAAGGTTTATCGCGGCTGCAACATTGAAAACGCCGCTTATACGCCCACCAACTGCGCCGAGCGCACCGCTTTTTTTAAGGCGGTCAGCGAGGGCGAGCGCCGTTTTGAAGCCATCGCCATCGCGGCGGGGAAAGAAGGGGAGGCGCTGACCTTTACCGCGCCCTGCGGCGTCTGCCGTCAGGTGATGATGGAGTTCTGCGATCCCGAGACCTTCCGCGTCCTTTTGGGCACGCCGGCGCAATTTCGTTCCTTTACGCTGAAAGAACTGCTGCCGGAGGGCTTTGGCCCGCTGGATCTTACTGTGTGATAGAGCATGGAAGCGCCCTGGAATTGGGGCGCTTCTTTTCGCTTTTCAAAACGGCTGAAAACCCTGAAAAACCGATTTCTTTGCTTGACAATGCCGTTTTCTCTGTGCTATCTTATTCTTGCAGGGAAATGACCGTGAGAGAACGATTGTTTTTTATAACTGAATAGCAGTTTGCTTCGAATGATGGACCCGAGAGAGATCGTGCTACGGCGCCGAAGGGGAACGCAAAAGCTCTCAGGCAAAAGGATCGGATCCGGACGAAACACCGCAGAGTGCGGCAGCACGCCGAAGGTGCAACCCATGACGTTCGTCGTGGGGAATCTCTCAGGTTTACGGTACGGTGGCACAGATCATCCCCGAGGGGGAAGTCTGTGCTTTTTTTTGTTGTAAAATGATTACGATCATATTAAAACTTTAGGAGGAACCAAAATGAGCGAACTCAAAAGGACCCAGCTCTACGATCTTCACGTAGCGGCCGGAGCTACCATGGTAGACTTCGGCGGATGGGATATGCCTGTCCAGTATCCCACCGGCATCGTTGCCGAGCATCTTTACACCCGCCACTTCTGCGGCCTGTTTGACGTGTCCCACATGGGCCGTCTGCTGATCTCCGGCCCCCAGCGGGTAGAGTTTTTGCAGCATGTCCTGTCCAGCAACGTGCTGGCGCTGGATGTCAACGAGGCGCAATACTGCATTATCCCCAATGAAAACGGCGGCGCCATCGACGACGCTTATCTCTATCGCTTTGAAGAGGATCGCTTCCTGCTGGTGGTCAACGCCGCCAACACCGAGAAGGATCTGGTTCATCTGCGGGAGCAGGTGAAGGCCTTTGACTGCACCATCACCGACATCACCGCCGAGTGGGCGGCTATCGCCGTGCAGGGCCCCAAGAGCAAGGAACTCCTTACCGAGCTGGCCGGCGGCGTGCAGCTCACCGAACTGGTGCGCAACTCTCTCAACTCTCTGGAGCTGGAGGGGCGCTTTGTCCGTATCGCCAAGACCGGTTATACCGGCGAGCCTCTGGGCTATGAGGTCTACATCCGCTCCGAAGACGCCGGCTGGCTGTGGAACCGCCTGATCGAGATGGGCGCGCGTCCCTCCGGCCTGGGCGCCCGCGACACCCTGCGCATGGAGGCCGTGCTTCCGCTGTACGGTCACGAGATGGGCGTCGATCCTGAGGGCAAGGAGATCCCCATTTTCGCCGTGCCTCTGGCCAAGTTCGCCGTCAGTTTCTCTCCGCTGAAGGGCGACTTTGTGGGACGCAAGGCGCTGGAAAAGCAGGCTGCCGCTTATAAGCGCATCCGGGAGCACCAGTTCGATGATATCGCCGACCTGCCCAAGCGCATCATGCCCATCGCACTGCTGGATCGCGGCGTCATGCGTGCCGGTATGCCCGTCTATCAGGGCGACACGCAGGTGGGCTGGGTCACCTCCGGCACCATGGTTCCTTACTATGTTGCGGAAGGAGAGGGCCTTGCCACCCGCTATACCGATGAGACCGCCAAGCGCGCTATCGGCATGGCGTATCTTTACAGTCCCATCCAGCGGGAGGATACCGTTGAGGTGGACATCCGCGGCAAGCGCATCAAGGCCGTGATCCCGCATTATCATATGCGCGTTGACGCGCCGCCCTTTGCCCGTCCCATCATCTACAAGGCCGAAGAGCCCGCTGCTCCCGTCACCGACGCCGATCGCCGCCTCAAGGCGCTGGAGCTCATCCGCACCGCCACCGACAACCATCAGTGGCGCCAGAAATACTGCATCAACCTGATCCCCTCCGAGAACAGCGCCAGCAAGGCTGTTCAGCTCCTGTGCGCCTCCGATCCCGCGTTCCGCTATGCGGAGCACAAGAAGATCACCTCCTTCTACAATCAGGATATCTTCTATTATCAGGGCACCAAGTTCATCGACCAGGTGGAGCATATGCTGGTGGAGCAGATGCGGCAGTATCTGGGCTGCACCGAGGTGGAGACCCGCGTGATCTCCGGCCAGATGTCCAACATGGCGGTGTTCTCCTCGTTGATGGATTGGAAGAACCGCCTGAACCGCAAGCAGAATCCCCAGCGTTTGGGCTATATCTTGCACAACAACATCCTCAAGGGCGGCCACCTGTCCGCGCAGCCCATGGGCGCGCTCCACGATTATGTGGCGGTGGATCCCGTCACCGAGCGCAACGCCGTGGTCAGCTTCCCGGTGTGCAAGGACAATCCCTATAAGATCGACGTGGAGGAGACCAAGAAGGTCATCGCGCAATATCGTCCCGAGTTTATCATTTTCGGCAAGAGCATGGTGCTCCACAAAGAGCCTGTGGCCGCCATCCGCGCGTTTGTGGACGAGCAGAAGATCCCCACCACCATTATGTATGATATGGCCCATGTGATGGGTCTGGTGGGCGATTACTTCCAGAAGCCCTTTGAAGAGGGCGCCGAGATCGTCACCGGCTCCACGCACAAGACCTTCTTCGGCCCGCAGCGCGGCGTTGTCGGCGTCAATTACAAGAAGGACGAGTTGAAATACGGCCTGTGGAAGACCATCGAATCCCGCGCTTTCCCGGGCAGCGTATCCAACCATCATCTGGGCACTCAGCTTGGTCTGCTGATGGCCGCCTACGAAATGAACACCTTCAAGGATTCCTACCAGAAGGCCGTGATCGAAAACGCCAAATACTTCGCCAAGTGCCTCAAGGCCGAGGGTCTGGATGTGGCCGGCGATCCCGCCATCGATTATACCGAGACCCATCAGGTCATCGTCCGCGTGGGCTACGGTCAGGGCCCCGATGTTGCCGAGCGTCTGGAGCAGAACAACATCATCGTCAACTATCAGGCCACGCCCGACGAAGAGGCCTTCACCGCCTCCGGCGCGCTGCGCATGGGCGTCAACGAGATGACCCGCTTTGGCTTTGGCAAGAAGGAGTTTGAGCAGCTTGCTTCGCTCATCGCTGATTGCGTCCTGCGCAACAAGGATGTCAGCGAGGATGTGGAGAAGCTCCGCGCCGGTTATACCGAGATGAAATATTGCTTCAGCGATGCCGAAATGGAAGCGGCGCTGGGCGACTTCATCGGCACCATCGGCTTTTAAGTCAGTTTGATTAAACATTGTAATATTTTTTAAAAAACGGAGGTTACTATTATGAATTATCCCAACGATCTGCTGTATTCCAAGTCCCACGAGTGGGTCAAAGAAGAGAACGGCGTCTGCGTCATCGGCATTTCCGATTTTGCACAGGACGCGCTGGGCGATGTGGTGTTCGTCAACCTGCCTCAGGAGGGCGATGAAGTCACCGCAGGTGAAGCCTTTGGCGACGTGGAATCCGTCAAGGCCGTTTCCGATCTGCTTTCTCCCGTTACCGGCACTGTCTGCGCCGTCAACGAGGAACTGATGGATTCTCCCGAACTGCTCAACAGCGATTGCTACGGAAGCTGGATCATCAAGGTCGAGAACGTCACCGATAAGGAAGAACTGCTGGACGCCGCCGCTTACGAGGCTCATTGCGCCGAGGAGGAATAAGATGGGAAGCTATGTGCCCTCCACGAAAGCGGAGCGGCAGGCCATGCTGGAGGCTGTCGGCCTGAAAAACGAGCGTGAGCTCTTTGCCGACGTGCCGCAGAGCATGATCCTCGACCGCCTGCTGGATCTTCCGGAGGGGATGAGCGAGCTGGAGGTGCGGCGTGCCGTCACCGCCATGGCGGAAAAGAACAAGGTGTTCTCCACCGTTCTGCGCGGCGCCGGCGCTTATGACCACTATATCCCCAGCATCGTCAAATATATCCCCGCCAAGGAAGAATTCCTCACCGCTTATACTCCGTATCAGGCCGAAATGAGCCAGGGCGTTCTGCAGTCGATCTTTGAGTATCAGACCATGATCTGCCAGCTTACCGGCATGGATGTTTCCAACGCTTCGGTTTACGACGGCGCTACCGCCGCCGCGGAAGCCGCCGCTATGTGCCGCGACCGCAAGCGCACGGTCACCCTGATCTCGGCCGCCGCCCATCCCGACACCATTAACACCGTCCGCACCTATTGCTACGGCACCAACCATGAGTTGCGGGTGGTGCCCTTGAAGGACGGCAAGACCGATCTTGCCGCGCTGAAGGAAATGCTCACCCCCGACGTTGCTTCCGTCTACATCCAGCAACCCAACTTCTTCGGCTTGCTGGAGGATGCGGAGCAGATCGGTGAGATCGTCCACGGAGCCGGCGCCATGTATGTGATGGGCTGCAATCCCATCGCTCTGGCCCTACTCAAGACGCCGCGGGAGTGCGGCGCCGACGTGGCTGTGGGCGAGGGCCAGCCTCTGGGGATGCCCATCGCCTTCGGCGGCCCTTATCTGGGCATCATGGCCACCACCCAGAAGCATATGCGCAAGCTGCCCGGCCGCATTGTAGGCGAAACCGCCGACAACGACGGCAACCGCGCTTATGTTTTGTCCCTGCAGGCCCGCGAGCAGCACATCCGCCGCGAAAAGGCCAGCTCCAATATCTGCTCCAATGAGGCGCTGTGCGCGCTTACCGCCGGCCTGTATATGGCCGCCATGGGTCCCGACGGCATGAAAGAGGCTGCAAAACAGTCCATGGCCAAGGCCCATTATCTGGCCAAGGCGCTGTGCGCGCTGCCCGGTGTGAGCATGAAATACACGGGCGAGTTCTTCCACGAGTTCGTCACCGTTCTGCCCAAGGCCGACGCCGTTTTGAAGGCGCTGGAGGACAAGGGCATTCTGGGCGGTCTGCCTGTGGAGGGCGGCGTTCTGTGGTGCGTTACCGAAAAGGTCGCCAAGGCCGAGCTCGACCGGGCCGTATCCATCGTGAAGGAGGTGCTGGAAGCATGAAGCTGATTTTTGAAAAGAGCGTTCCCGGCCGCAAGCTGTCGCTTCTGCCCGCCTGCGACGTGGAGGAATACGTCCTGCCCGAAGCCTTTGCCCGCCAAGATGCGCTGGAGCTCCCTGAGATGAGCGAGACCGACGTGTCCCGCCACTATACTGAGCTGTGCCACAACGTCCACGGCGTCAACTGCGGCTTTTATCCGCTGGGCTCCTGCACCATGAAGTACAATCCCCGCATCGACGAGGAAATGGCTGCGCTGCCCGGTTTTACCGATGTGCATCCGCTGGCGCCCACTTACGCCACCGAGGGTTGCCGCCAGGTGCTGGACACCGCAAAGAAGTATCTTTGCGAGATCTCCGGTATGGACGAGATGACCTTCCAGCCCGCCGCAGGCGCCCACGGTGAGTTTACCGGCGTGATGCTCATCAAGCAGTATCATCGCTCCCGCGGCGACGAAAAGCGCACCAAGATCATCGTTCCCGATTCCGCTCACGGCACCAACCCCGCCACTGCCGCCATGTGCGGTTTTGACGTGGTCAACATCGCTTCCGCGCCCAACGGCTGTGTGGATCTGGAGGCCCTCAAGGCCGTTCTGGGCGACGATACCGCCGGCTTGATGCTCACCAACCCCAACACCGTCGGCATCTTCGATGAAAACATTCTGGAGATCACCCGTCTGGTCCACGACGCTGGCGGCCTGTGCTATTACGATGGCGCCAACCTTAACGCTGTCATGGGCATCGTCCGTCCCGGCGACATGGGCTTCGACTGCATCCACATGAACCTGCATAAGACCTTTGCCACGCCTCACGGCGGCGGCGGTCCCGGTGCGGGCGCGGTGGGCTGCAAAGCATTCCTGAAGGATTTCATGCCTCATTCCGCCACGATGGAGGGCGAGGGCAGCATCCAGGTCCGCGGGTTTGCCGGCAACTTCCTGGTGGTGGTCAAGGCCATGACCTATCTCCTGACGCTGGGCCGCGAGGGCGTGCCTGAGGCCGCCGTCAATGCGGTGCTCAACGCCAACTATCTCATGCAGCGCATCAAGGGCACCTTTACCCCCGCCTTTGACCGCATCTGCATGCACGAGTTTGTTTTGGATCTCAGCGAGTTCAAAAAGGAAACCGGCGTTTCCGCGCTGGACGTGGCCAAGACGCTCATCGACTATGGCATGCATCCCCCCACGATGTATTTCCCGCTGATCGTCCATGAGGCCCTGATGCTGGAGCCCACCGAAACCGAGAGCAAGGAAACCCTTGACTGGGCGGCTGACGTGTTCCGCAAGCTCTATCAGATGGGCTATGCCGATCCTGACTATATGCACGCCGCGCCGCATCATGCTCAGATCGGTCGACCCGACGAGGTGCGCGCTGCTCGCAGCCCCCTGCTGCGCTGGCAAAAGGCATGATCCAACGACTGCTGATCTGCCGGAGCGCCGGACATGATCCCTATGCAAACCTCGCCTTGGAGGAGGCGTTGCTTCACCGGGTGGGAAAGGGGGAACTGATCCTTTATCTCTGGCAGAATAAACGTACCGTGGTCATCGGGAGAAATCAGAATCCCTGGAAGGAATGCAGAACCGCCCTCCTCGAGGAGGAGGGCGGTCATCTGGCTCGCCGCCTTTCGGGCGGCGGCGCTGTGTTTCATGACCTGGGGAATCTGAACTTCACCTTCTTGATGTCCGCGGAGGACTATGACCTGGCACGTCAGCTCACGGTCCTGGAACGGGCCTGCCGGAGCCTTGGCATCCCGGCCCAGCGCTCGGGCAGAAATGATCTGCTGGCGGATGACCGGAAATTCTCCGGTAACGCCTTCTATTCCCACGCCGGGAAGGCCTATCACCACGGCACCTTGATGGTTGACGTGGACATAGAGATGGTCCAGCGTTATCTCAGCCCCTCCAAGGCCAAGCTGGCCGCCAAGGGCGTAGATTCCGTCCGGTCCCGGGTGGTCAACCTGCGGGAGTTCGTGCCTGATCTTACCATTGACGGTCTTTCCGACGCGCTGATTGCCGCCCTTGCCGAGGCTTACGCCGCAGGGGCGCACGGCGTGCGCCTGCCCCTTCAGTCGCTGGGCACAGACGAAATGGATCTGCACACCTTGCGGGAAAAATATAGCTCCGGTGAATGGCTCTACGGCTCCAAGCTGCCCTTTACCGCTTCGGTGGAGGATCGCTTTTCGTGGGGCGGTGCTGAGATTCAATTCAATGTCAGCGAGGGCGTGATCCGTGCCGTAAAGGTCTATACCGACGCCATGGACGATACTCTGGCGCCCAAATTGGAAACCGCGTTGACAGAATGCGCCTTCCGGATCGGGTCCCTGCGGGAGCGATTTGCGGCGCTTTCCCTGCCTGCGGAACAGAAAGCGAATCTTCTGTCCCTTCTGGAAACGGCTTTGTAATTTTACGCGCTGGAAACCAAAAGTGGAAGCTCCTTGCTTCGACTGAAAGGAGAAACCTCTATGAAATTGATCGTGATCGATATGCAAAAGGCGCTCATGGATGACGCGCTTTATAATTTTGACGGTTTGATCGAGAACACCGTGAAAATCATAGAGGTGGCCAGAGAAAATCATATCGAAGTCATCTATGTCCAGCACGATGCCGGCCCCGGCACCGGCTTTTCCGTCGGAGATGAAGCCTTTGAGATTGCCGACGAGGTTGCGCCGAGAGCTGGTGAAAAAACCTTTGTAAAGACCATCAATAGCTGCTTTGGCAACAAGGAGTTTGCCGCGTATCTGGAAGCAGCGAAGGACGAAACCCTGATGGTTGTGGGCCTGCAAACCAATTTCTGCATCGATGCCACCGTGAAATCCGCCTTTGAGCGGGGGTATCATGTGATCATTCCAGAAGGAACAAATTCCACGTTTGACAATCCGTATATGACCGGAGAAACAACTTGTGCATATTATTTCAACGAGGTGTGGCCGGATCTGTTTGCGGAATGTGTTTCTATGGATGAAGCCATGGCGCTGATCCAAAAGCAGAAATCGTTAAAACGCTGAATCAAAGGAGAAAATACTATGAATCACTATGATCTGATCGTCATCGGCGCCGGCCCCGGCGGCTATGTTGCCGCGTTGCGGGCGGCAAAGCTGGGCGCGAAGGTCGCCGTGGTAGAAAACAGGGAAGTGGGCGGCACCTGCCTCAATCGTGGCTGCATTCCCACCAAGACCCTGCTGCATTCCTCGCAGATCTATCATGATATCGCTTCCGGCGAGCATGCGGGCGTCACGGCAGAGCAGATCCACGTGGATATGAACGCTGTTTTTGCTCACAAGCGCGCCGTGTCCGAAAAGCTGTCCTCCGGTATCGAGGGCATGTTCAAATCGGCCAAGATCGACCTGCTGCGGGGAACGGGCACGGTCGTCGCGCCCCATACCGTTGCGGTAAAGACTGCCGACGGCGAGGAAACGCGCACCGCGGCGCATATTTTGGTAGCCACCGGATCGGTGCCCGCCCGTCCGCCCATTCCCGGCCTTGATCTGGAGGGCGTCATGACCTCCGACGAGCTGCTGGAGGGCACGGATCGCCTGTATGATTCCATCGTCATCATCGGCGGCGGCGTCATCGGCGTGGAGCTCGCCACCTTCTACAGCGACTTGGGCTGTCAGGTGACGGTGCTGGAGGGGATGGATCGGCTTCTGCCCAACATGGACCGAGAGTTGGGTCAGAATCTGGCCATGATCCTAAAAAAACGTGGCGTCAGCGTGGTGCTCAACGCCATGGTGCAGAAGGTGGAAAAGACCGCCGGGGGCATGACGGTTCATTATGTCCAGAAGGACAAGCCAGGCGCTGCCTGCGCTGAAACGGTGCTTTGCGCCATCGGCCGCAAGCCCTATCTGGAGGGTGCCTTTGCCCCCGATATGCTGCCCGAGATGAACGGGAAGAGCATCAAGGTCGATGGAGATTACCAGACAAGCATTCCCGGCGTTTACGCCATCGGCGATGTTTCCTCCAAGATCCAGCTTGCCCACGTTGCCTCCGCGCAGGGGACTGCCTGCGTGGAGAAGCTGTTCGGCACGCAGGAGCCGATTGACATGAATGTGGTGCCCAACTGCATCTACAGCCGTCCCGAGATTGCCGCCGCCGGCATGACCGACGCAGAGGCAAAGGAGGCCGGCATCCCTGTGAAGGTGGGGAAGGGTCTGATGAGCGCCAACGCACGTACGGTGATTGTGGAGGGTGACCGCGGTTTTATGAAGCTGGTTGCCCATGCCGAGACCGGGAAGCTTTTGGGCGCGCAGCTTATGTGCGAGCATGCTACTGACATGATCTCGGAACTGGCGCAGGCCATCGCAAACGGCCTGACGGCCGACCAGATGCTTCTGGCCATGCGTCCCCATCCCACCTTTGAAGAAGTAATGACTGAGGCGCTTTCTGATCTTCGCGCCAAACTTCGCGCCTGAGGTCTATGCGCCAAGCCGCGCTCCGGCTGCTCGGAGCGCGGCTTTTGGTTTGATAAGGCAATACCTTATTTGCAGAGATTGTGGGCGATAAAAACCAAATACAGCTCCAACCTCACGGAATCCAGCCCTCTGCGCACTATTCGCTTGTGCCAACGGTCATATTTGAAAATGCCGAAGGTTCCCTCCGCTTGAATGGAACGGTTCATCAACAGCAGCGCCCGTGGATGCTTTCCGGGTTGTGCAAAACATCCTCGTACAGGGCTGTCAGTTCCCGGTTCAACCAAACCGTCCGGTTCTTATCGGTCTTTTTGCATTGCGCGGCATAGGGGTATCCGCCGCAATCCTCGCACGCATAGATTTCTTCCTGCCGCCCATACAGGTTTCCCTTGATTGGCCTGCGGTAAGCGAAGTGAAGCTTGCGCCCGTTCGGGCATATCAGACTGCCGTCCGTATCCATCTTGAAATAGACGGCGCGGAGCGGATCGCTGTGGTAGTGTGCGTCCGTCGCTTCCTTTTTATACCATAGGAGACTTTTTCACGGCCTGCTTTTAAATTGGGTGATTACCACATCAGCCGATACAGGCCCTCCGGATTCAATTCATACACTGCGTCGCATACTTCCGCAAGATATTTTCTGTCGTGGGATACGCTGATGATCGCGCCGCCGAAGTCGCGCAGGGCTCTGCGCACCACCGGCGCGGACAACGGGCTGAAATTACGCGTCGGCTCGTCAAGCAGCAGGACGTTAGCCCTTTTCAGAACCATATCCAAAAACAGGATCTTTGCCCGCTGGCCGCCGCTGAGCTGCCCGATGGGGCCGGTCATTTCGCCGTGCGTAAAGCGCATGCTGCCCATGCAGTTGCGTGCCCGCGTGATCTCATCCTTTGTGTAATTTGCCGACAGACGCTCCACCGGCGTTTGCCGATAGTCCAGCATCTCGGCATAATTTTGCGGCATATACGCGGCGGAAAGGTCGCTTCGGTTTTGCAATATCTCCCAAAAGCGGCGCAGCAAGGTCGACTTTCCCACACCGTTTTTTCCGGTGATTCCGATAATGGCGGGGCCTGTGACGAGCAGGGAAATGTCCCGCGCCAGGATACGATCTTCCACACAAAGCCGGTCGAGCGCAAAGTCCAGCACAACCTTGCCGGATGGAAGGGAAACATCGCAGTCAAAGCGCGTGATAATAGCGTCTTCTTGCTCGGAAAAGTCGAGAAATTGCTCTTTTTCCCGCTCAAGCCGTCTTTCCGTGGCCAGAACGGAATGCATCTTCTTTTTCAAAAGCCGGCCGCCTGACGGATTCGCGCGTGAAATCGTTCGCTGTTCATGTTCAACGCGGTCACGGATCTGCCGCCAGCGCCGCATTTGTTCCGCATAATCGTCGCGCTGCTTTTTGGCAACCTGATCCTGATGGGCAAATTGCCGCTGTCTTCGCGCCAGATAGTCTCGATAACCGGCCCGTGATACTGTAATGCGGCATTTTGTTTTTCGGATCAATTGCTCCATATGGATGATTACATTTGCGGTGTTTTCAATAAGCGTTTCGTCGTGAGAAATATAGAGCACCGGGAGCCTTGTGTCGGAAAGAAATCCTTCCAGCCATTCCAGCGTGTCAATATCCAGATCGTTCGTCGGCTCGTCCAGCAGCAAAATATCAGGGTCGTCCATCAGCAGCCGGCAAATCTGGATTTTGACTTTTTCGCCGCCGGACAGCGTGCCCAGTGTTTGCCGGGAAAACAGGGTTTCCACCGTGAAATCAAAATGAGAAAGCAGATCGATGTGGCGGTAATAATCGGCTCCTTCAAAATAATCCGCGATCGTCATTTCATAGAGCGCCTCATCCATCATCTGCGGTAAATAGGCAAGCCGCCCTCGTGGGATCACGGTTCCGGCGCATTCGCAGTAAGGCTCGACCAGGCGTCTGTCATACAGAAATTTCAGGAGAGTGGATTTTCCGTTTCCTTCCTCTCCAATGATAACGGCCTTATCGCCGCGCTCCAGCGTAAAGGTAAAATGATCGACAAGCTGCCGGTCGGCATGCTTCATTTTGATGCTTACGTCCTTTAATTCTAACATATCGTACCTCCCGAAAACAAAAACTCCGTTTCGGCGGCGAAAGGTTCGCTGTCAAACGGAGCTTGCGGCTGCACAAATTTCAGAAGGGGAACGGGCATAAAAATGCGCAGCATGACCGCGCGATACCGAATTGGTATGGCACGGAATTAAGCGATCCGTATCATGACAACGCAAACCTGCCCGGCTGTGAAAACCCGGGCATATGCCGCTATGCATCATACGATGGATCACTTAATAGTCATGGCTGCACCTCACATTTTTTCTTCATCATAGCATGACGCCGCTTTCTTGTCAAGCGAGCGTCTGAACAAATAAGCGGGCCGCCGATGTGCGCGGCGGCCCGTCTTATGAAATCAATATCCCCGCTTCCGGTCTACCAGATGCTCCATGGGCTCGTGATTCTGCCAATGGCTGAGATTCCGAAGAAAGATCTGAATGACCAGCTCGCAGGTTTTTGCAAGGGACATATTGCCGGACACATGGGGCGTAATCAAAAGATTCGGCGCGTCCCAAAGAAAATGATCCTTCGGCAGCGGTTCTGGAACAGCCACGTCGATGGCGGCACCCGCCAGCTTTCCCAAAACAAGCGCATCGCAGAGCGCCTGTTGATCCACAGCCGTTCCGCGGCCCACGTTAATGACGTAAGCGCCCGGCTTCATGGCGGAGAGAATGTCCCGATTCAACACGGCTCGGGTACTCTCGGTTCCGGGGAGACAAAGCGTCACCACATCGGCGTCTTTTACGGCTTCCGCAAGACGTTCGATGGGGAAAACGGCTTCGGCCCAATCGGGCGTTTCCCGCACCGTCCGGCGCACGCCGGTGATATGAGCCCCCAGCGCCTTTGCGCGACGGCCGAAGTTGCTGCCGATGTCGCCCATGCCGACGACGGTGATCCGGCTGTCATAGATCGAGCGGATATCGCCCAGGATCTTCCAGCCGCGTTCCGCCGTCAGCGCCTGGTATTCCGGCATACGGCGCATCATCATTAAAAGAACGCAGAGCATATGCTCTGCAATGGTAATGCCGTAAGCGCCGGAAGCGTTGGTGAGGATTACGTCGTCGGAGAAAAAAACACCCGGCTGGCAATAGGTGTCCACACCGGCAAAGGAGCATTGCAGCCACTTAAGATTGCGGCATTGCGCCAGCAGCTCCGGCTGGAACATGCCGAATAGGATCTCGCAGTCTTCAAGATCTTTTAGCTCAATTTTATCGTGTAAAAAGCGCGGTGTAAAGCCGTAAGACTTTATCCCGTCAGAGATCATTTTTTCCCAGCGTTCACTGTAAAAGGAAATGCGGACGGCAATGGTACGGTTCATTTAGATTCTCCTTTCGAAAGACCTTTTTCCTCGCGGAGCTGCGCAAGGATATGGTTCAGTTCGCTGCCCATGATGATGGTGGTGGAGGTCAGATGAAACCACAGCATCAGCACCATGATCGAGGTCAAGGACCCGTATAAAAGCGAGGAACGGGAAATGTGGCCGATATAATAGGAAAAAGCGGATGTCAGCAAAAACCAGAACACGACGGCGGCTCCCGCGCCGGGCAGCGCCTGCCAGAATCGATAGCGGCGAAAGGCCACAATCGAGTAAAAGCCCGCCAGAAGCAGACACATCAGGATCGGGCCGACCGCAAGGCGGAGCAGGCTCCAGAATCGGATAAGCGTCTCGGGAACATGGATATAAAGATTCAGCGTGACCAGAAGGTTTTTGCTGACCATGATCAGCACCATCAGTAGCAAAACGACGATCATCAGCGCAATGGTAAACACGACGCCGATAAGTACGGTGACCAGACCGCCGCGCGGCACTCGATAGGCCCTTGCCACCGAGCTGATGAGCGAAGCCACCGAGCGGGATACGGCGTAAACGGTCAGAACAAGGCAGGCATAAAGCAGGACGCGTGTGTCAAGCCCCTTGATATAAGAGAGATAGGTGGTGATCACATCAGTCGCCTGGTCCGGCAAAACGATGCCGAGGCTGTTTCCCAGCGTGTCGGCAGAAAAATGAAGCATGGAGATGGCCGAGTTCAAAAAAATCAGCGCAGGGCACAGCGCAAACAGCAGATAATAGGAAAGCTCGGCGGAAGCGCTGGTGATCCGATCCTGAAAAAACCGCAGGCCAAGCTCCTTCAACACACGGAAAAATGCAGGAGAAGCTCTTTTTTCAGACATACACAGGACCTCCATTTCACTTGAGCAGTATAACACAAAAACAGGAAAAAGAAAAGCGAATCTTGCAGAAAATCCGCAAACGGACCGGAAAAGAGCGGGAAGCTTCGATTGCAAATCCCGCGCGGCTGTGGTAAACTATAGTGAGTCCGGACCCGCATTGGCGGGCAGCAGGGAGGAACGATTATGCGGCTAAATGAGATCACAAACGGAAGTACCATTTCCGGCTTTTATCTTTTAAAACAGGCTACGCTTCGCACGACCAACACAGGGAAGCCCTATTTATCTGGCATCATTGCCGATCGCAGTGCGGCGGTGGAACTGAAGGTATGGGATTACGGCGGTCCTGTTTCGACCGCCGATGAGGGAAAGATCGTGTTTTTGTCAGGCCGCGTGCAGGATTTCCGCGGGATGCTGCAGGTAACGGCTGACAAGATCCGTCTTGCCGAGGCCGGGGATGAATACAAGCTTTCGGAGCTTGTGCCCACGGCGCCCATCGATCTGAACCGGGCGCTTGCCGAAGTGGAGCAGATGTTGGGAAATATGACCGACAAGGACTATCAGAGCGTCTGTAAAGAAATGCTTTCCCGCCATAGAGAGGCGTTTGCCGTGATCCCAGCGGCGAAGAGCGTTCATCACGGGTTCCGCAGCGGGCTTTTGATGCATACCGCTTACATGATGAAAACGGCGCTTTGGCTGGCAAAGCTTTATGGCGATTTTATCGACCGGGATCTGCTTCTGGCCGGCACTTTTCTGCACGATTTTGCCAAGATCCGGGAATTCACTCTCTCCCAAACGGGCATGGTGTCGGAGTATTCCGTCCCCGGACAGCTTCTGGGCCATTTGGTGATGGGTGCGCAGGAGGTATCGGAGGTCTGCCGGGCGCTTTCCGTACCGGAAGAAAAGGCGATCCTGCTCCAGCATCTGATCCTGTCGCACCACGGCGATCCGTCCTTTGGATCAGCAGTGGTCTGCCAGTGTGCCGAAAGCGAGCTGTTGGCCTATATCGACCTGATTGACAGCCGGATGGAGATCTATCGGGAAACGCTGGAAAAGACCGAGCCAGGAACCTTTTCCGAGCGTGTTTTTGCGCTGGACAACAAGCGACTTTATCGTCACAAGACATGATGGAATATGAAGCGTTTCGCAGCCGGTTCAGCCTTTTGCTGGACGGTCAGCAGGAGGCTGCCGTCCGGCAGACGGAAGGACCGGTCCTTCTTTTGGCCGTGCCAGGCAGCGGAAAGACCACCGTGCTTTTGGCGCGGATCGGCTGCATGATTTTTTGCCGGGACGTGGACCCGCGATCCATTTTGACCATGACTTATACCGTTGCCGCAACGGAAGAGATGCGCCGCCGATTTGCCCAGACCTTCGGTGGAGAAGCAGCCTCCGCGCTGGATTTTCGAACGATCAACGGCGTTTGCGTCAGAATCATCCGCCGGTATGAGGCCATGAGCGGCAAACCGGCGTTTCGGTTGATTACGGAAGAAGGCGAGGCGTCCCGTCTTTTACGGGAGGCCTGCCGGCGCTGTGCGCTGCCTTATCCCACAGAAAGCGAGATGGAAGATCTCAAAACGCGCATCGCTTTTTGCAAAAACGGCATGATGACTGACGACGATATCAAAGAGTTGGACAGGGAGGAGGGTAACCTGTTTCCGATCTATGACGCATATCGGGCGATCCTGCGGGAAAATCGCCTGATGGATTATGATGATCAGATGGTTTATGGTCTGGCGATCCTACGTCGCGTGCCGGAGATCCTTTCGTCCTGGCGGCGGCGCTATCGCTATTTTTGCGTGGACGAGGCGCAGGACACCTCTAAGATCCAGCATGAGATCATCCGCCTGCTGGCAAGCGAGAGCCGGAACTTGTTTATGGTGGGCGATGAGGATCAGACGATTTATGGTTTTCGCGCCGCCTATCCCCGGGCGCTTACGGAGTTTCAAACCGTTTGGCCGGAGGGACGGATCCTTCTGCTGGAAACCAATTACCGCTCTTACGGCAATATCGTGGGTCATGCGGATGCTTTTATCCAAAAAAATACGGAGCGCCACGAGAAGCATATGCACACGCCGAATCCCGCGGGCGCGCCTGTTCGCATGACCGAGCTGCGGCGCCGCGCGGATCAGTATGCTTATCTGGCGAAACGCTGCGCCGAGCGAACAGAGCCGCTTGCGATCCTTTACCGGAACAACGAATGCGTTTTACCGCTGCTGGATCTTCTGGAAAGACAGGGGACGGATTATACCATGCGGGAGCAAAAAACGGTCTTTTTCGGACATCCCATCCTGCGCGATATCAAGGATTATCTTCGCTTTGCCGCCGATCCCACAGACGGGGAATGCTTCCTTCGCATCTATTACAAGCTCCGCTGCGGCATTACGAAAGAGGCGGCCCACCGGGCGCTTCGGGAAAATCTGCTCCCGCCGCAAAAACCGATTCTTGTGAGGCTGGCGGCCGCCGCCGAGCCGTGGCAGAAGGAACTGATCTATGAGGTCATCGAGCAGCTTGCGCTGCTGAAGAAAGACGGCAGTCTTGCGGCGATCCGAAGAATCGAATATGAGCTGCGTTATCGGGAGTATCTCTCCTCTTTGCGGGGCGATGCCGGAAAACTTGGCATCATTGAGGCGCTGGCCCGGCAGAATTCCACGCAGGAGGCGCTGCTCCTTCGCTTAAAGCAATTGGAACAGCTCGCTGCCGAGGGAAGGACCGGCAGCGAAAACAGCGTGATCCTTTCCACCATCCACGGCAGCAAGGGTCTGGAATACGACAGCGTGATTATGATGGACGTGTTCGACGGGCTGCTTCCGAAGAACGCCGACCCAGTCGACCGGGAAGAGGAGCTGGTGCTGGCCGAAGAGCGCCGTCTGTTTTACGTAGCGGCGACGAGAGCCAAAAAAGAATTGGAGCTACTGCGAATCGCAGCGGAGGACACGAGGTTTATCAATGATTTTATGGGCCACTGGCCGTCGCGGAGCGCCCATTCTGTGCTGAAATCTTCAAAAAGAGGACCGTGATTTTTTTGCGAGAGAAAGACCGGCTCGTGCCCGTGAAACATGGGGACGAGCCGGTCTGATGTAAAGCCTGTCAAAATAACTCGCGACGCAACAGACCCGCGGGATCGAGCTTATCGCGTCTGCCGTAAACCCCCTTGCATTATCAATGGGGATATAAAGCAGTTGAAATAGATTTGTATTTGTGGTATAATATCTGCATGAAATACAAAGCCAATAATAATGTCGTGTATTCCTGCAAATATCATGTGGTCTGGTGTCCAAAATATCGGCGCAAAGTTCTCGTTGGCGATATCGAACATCGGCTGAAGGAGTTGATTCAAAAAACTGCCGATGAAATCAACGCCGAAATTCTTGAATTGGAAGTCATGCCGGACCATGTGCATTTGCGCATTGAGATCGACCCGCAGTACGGGATCAACAAAGCGGTTCGCCATATTAAGGGCGTTTCCTCCCACGTTCTCCGTACAGAGTTTCCGTCGCTGAAATCAAGGCTGCCGACGCTTTGGACGAATTCCTATTTCGTTTCTACTGTTGGCGGCGCTCCGTTAAATGCCATCAAACAGTATATCGAAAACCAGAAAAACAAGTAGGTGACGCTTCGATGGAGTATTCCTACAAGTTTCGCATCTATCCGAACGGCACGCAGATCCGTCAGATCCAGCGCACGTTTGAGTGCTGCTGCTTCGTCTATAACTATTACCTCGATCAGAGGATCAAGGCATATCAGACTGACGGAAGCTCCCTTGGCTACGTGGCCTGCGCGAACGATATAACGAAGCTGAAGAAATTGTTCCCCTGGCTCGCGGAAGTGGACGCTACTGCTTTGCAATCCTCCCTGCGGGATTTGGATTCTGCCTACAAGAATTTCATTCGTGGCTGCAAGCAAGGGCAGCGCGGATGTCATCTGCATCGAAGACCTCAATGCGAAAGGCATGGTCAAAAACTATCATCTCGCGAAGGCGATCCCTGATGCAAGTTGGGGCGAGTTCCGGAGGCAACTGGAGTACAAGGCGGCATGGTACGGAAGGACCGTCTCTGTTGTGGACCGCTTTTTCCCGTCCTCTCAGCTTTGCTTCTGTTGCGGAGTTCAATGGCCCGGAACAAAGGATCTCTCCGTCCGGCGGTGGGTCTGCCCCAATTGCGGTGCAGGCCTCGACCGGGACGTGAATGCCGCAAAGAATATCCTCGCAGAAGGACTTCGTTTCCTTTCTTAAAATCGCAAATCCATGGTAGGGTGGGACACACCTGAACCGATACGCTTGGGGAGATCAGACCTCTACGGCTTTCCCTCGCAGCGGCAAGCTTGGTCGTTGAGCAAGAATCCTCTGGATTTATCCATGGGGAGTGTCAAGTCTGCATCGCGCTCTGTGCCGGGTTGTCGCTGCTTTTCATCTCGGTATGAGCGTCCTGCGGCACAGCCGCTATTTCGATCCCTGTCCCTGATTATTGCGGGATTTGCCGCCCGGTGTGATCCATATAATAGTTTTCCCGATAGATGAGTTGTGAGATGGGGACGATGGAATATCCCTCGCGGATGAGGCCCTCGATGACTTCGGGAAGGGCTTGCGGTGTGTTTTTTGCTGCGTTGTGGAACAGGACGATGGAGCCGGGCGTGACCCGCTCCAGCACCCGGGCCGTGATCTTTTCCGGCGGCGGATCCTTCCAGTCCAGACTGTCCACGTCCCATTGGATGCAGTACATCCCGCAGCCGCGCACGGTGGAAACCACCTTATCGTTGTAATCGCCGTAGGGCGGGCGGAACAGAATGGGAGATACGCCGGTGATGGCCTGAATTTTTTGATTGCAGGCGTCCAACTGCGCCTTTAGCTGATCGGCGCTCAGCTTGGTGCAATAAGGGTGGTCGTCGGAATGGTTCATAATCTCGTGCCCGGCGTCCGCCAGCGCCTTTACCGATTCTGGATAGCGGTCCACCCATTCGCCCACGACAAAAAAGGTCGCCTTGACATCATATTTCCCCAAGATGTCGATGAGCTGCTGGGTATCCTCGTTGCCCCACGCCGCGTCAAAAGACAGGGAACAGACCTTGTCGCTTTTTTTGACGCAGTAGATGGGAAGATCCCGCTGGGCCGCCGCGGCGCCGCGCGACTTCGGCGCGATGCACAGCGCGCAGATCACGATCCCGCAAAGACCGAGAAAGCAGGCAGTGAAAAGCGGCCTGTGCCGCTTGAAAAACACGGTTATCCGGTTCAAAATGACCCCTCCTTTTCCGTTTACCATATGCACAGCGAGAGCGTTCCATTCGAGATAAAACAAAATTTCACGGATCTGTTTCACGATCCCCTGAAAGGACATTGTTCATGAAGAAATACCGTCCATATGTCAAAAAATACTGGTACAGCTTTCTGTTGGGCCCGGTTTTTATGGTGCTGGAGGCCTGCGGAGAGTTTCTTTTGCCTTATATCAACGCCGATGTCATCAATGTGGGCGCGGCCAGTGGCGACGTGCCCTATATCCTGCGGCGGGGCGCGCTGATGTTCGTTATCGCCTGTCTGATGATGCTGGCCGGCGTGCTGGGGGCCAATTTTGCCATTCGCGGCGCCTCGCGGCTGGCGGCGGGCGTCCGGGGCGACGTGTTCCGGAAGATCCAGACCTTTTCCTTTTCCAACATCGACGATTTTACTACCGGGTCGCTGATTACCCGCATCACCAACGACATTACCCAGATCCAGAACTTTACCCATACCCTTCTGCGGGGAATGTTCCGCAGTCCCGTGATGCTCATCGGCGCGCTGATTGTATCCTTTCGGCTCAATCCGTCTCTGGCACGGGTAATTTTGATCGTGATCCCCATTCTTGCCGGGGTGACTGCCACCATTATCGCCGTCGCGTCGCCGCGCTACGGCAAAATGCAAAAGCAACTCGACCTGCTCAATATCGGCATCCGCGAGACCATCACCAACGAGCGGGTCATTAAATCATTTGTGCGGGAAGAATATGAAAAAGAGAAATTCTCCCGCCTGAACGAAGCGCTGGTGAAAAAGAGCACTTCCGCCCTGAAAATGATGCTTTTGATGCAGCCGGCTTCGGCTGTCGCGATCAACGTGACCACGCTGGCGGTGGTTTGGCTTGCGGGCAGGCAGATCATGGTGGGCGGCATGGAACTGGGAACGCTGACTGCCTTTATCACCTATCTTTCGCAGATACTCATGGCGCTGAACTTTCTGGCAAACATCATTTTGCAGGGCACCCGCGCCGCCGCTTCCGACCGCCGCATTTCAGAGGTGCTTAACGCCGCGGTCGATCTGAACGACAGCGCCGCCTCGCAGACCGGGCACACCATCGCCTCCGGCAGCATTTCCTTCCGCAACGTATCCTTCCGCTACTTTAAGAACAGCCGGGAAAAGGTGCTGGACGGCGTGGATCTAGAGATCGCCTCGGGAGAATTGATAGGCATCATTGGCTCCACCGGCTCGGGTAAGACCACGTTGATTTCCATGATCCCGCGGCTTTACGACGTCGACGAGGGCGCCGTTTTGGTAGACGGTGTGGATGTGCGGGAGCTTTCCTTGCGGCATCTGCGAGACAGCGTTGCCATGGTTTTGCAGAAAAATACCCTGTTTTCCGGCACCATCGCGGAAAACCTGCGCTGGGGTAAGAAAGACGCCACCGACGACGAGCTGCGGGAAGCGGCCGCCGTTGCACAGGCCGACGGTTTTGTGCGCTCCTTTCCAAACGGCTATGAAACCGAACTGGGGCAGGGCGGCGTCAATCTGTCCGGCGGACAGAAGCAGCGCCTTTGCATCGCCCGCGCCCTGTTGAAAAAGCCAAAGATTTTGATTCTCGACGACTCCACTTCTGCGGTAGATACCGCTACGGACGCCTCGATTCGCAGAGCGCTTCGGGAAAAGCTTCCCGGCGTGACCAAACTGATTATCGCCCAGCGGATCAATTCCGTGATCGACGCGGACAAGATCGTGGTGATCGACGGCGGCCGGATCGTGGGCTGCGGCGATCATGAAACGTTGATGCGCGACTGCAAGACCTATCGTGAGATCTATTGGTCCCAGAACGACCGGAAGGAGGCAATATGATATGGCCGATATCCGGTATGAGCGTTTGAAACAGAAATACGGAGGAAAAAACACTGCGTCAACGGAGCGGAAAGAGATGAATGTGGGCCGCGGCCCGGGCCGCGGCGGCATGACGGCGCAGGGAAAGCCGAAGAATCTCAAAAAAACAGTAGTTCGTCTGCTGCGATATCTGTCGCACGAGCGCGTCACTTTGGGGATCGCCGTGATCTGCGCCATTGTTTATACTCTGACCTCGCTGGCTGCCTCTTATATGCTGCGTCCGGTCATGAATACATATTTGTACTACGAGCCCACAGAGATCGACCTGACGCCCCGTCTGGCCGCGCTGGCAAGGGCGCTGTCGCTGATGGCGGTGTGTTACGGACTCTCGATCGGTACGCAATGGCTCCAGCAGCGGCTGATGCTGCGGGTGTCGCAGCGGTCGCTGCAACGGATGCGGTCGGAACTTTACAACAAGCTGCAAACGCTGCCCATCCGCTATTTCGATACCCATTCCGCCGGAGATGTGATGAGCCGCTTTACCAACGACGTGGATACGGTGGGCGAGATGCTCAACACCACGCTCATTCAGATCATATCCGGCGGCGTCACCATCGCGGGAACGCTGGTGCTCATGCTGTATACCAATATCATTCTGGGCGGGATTACCATTCTGATGACGCCGCTTTTAACTTGGGTCAGCAAGATCATCATCCAAAAAAGCCGCGGCGCTTATGTGAGGCAGCAAAAAAATCTGGGTATGCTCAACGGCTTTGCTGAGGAAACCATTTCCGGGCAAAAGGTGGTCAAGGTTTTTAACCATGAGCAGATCGCTGAAAGCGAGTTTGCATATCTGAACCGTCAGCTTTGCGAAGCCCAGATTAAGGCACAGTTTCGGGCGGGCATTATGGGCCCCATGACCCATCAGCTCAGCACCATGACCTATGCGCTCACCGCCTGTGTCGGCGCGATCATGGTGGTGACGCGGGGCTTTGATATCGGCGGACTGGCCATTTCTCTCAACTATACCCAGCATTTCAGCCGTCCTATCAACGAGGTTTCCATGCAGATGAACACGGTCTTTGCAGCCCTCGCGGGAGCCGAGCGGGTGTTTGAGGTGCTGGATGCCCAGCCCGAGGCGCCTGACATCAACATGATGCCGCTGGAAAAGATAGAGGGGCATGTGGTGCTGGAGCACGTCAGCTTCGGCTATGAGCCCGGCGTGCCGGTGCTCCATGATATCAGCCTGTATGCCAAACCCGGGCAAAAGATCGCCTTTGTGGGCTCTACCGGCGCGGGAAAGACCACTGTGACCAATCTGTTGTCCCGCTTTTACGATCTGGAAGAGGGAAGCATTACCGTTGACGGCGTGCCCATCGAGCGCATCGACCGGAAATTTTTGCGAAAAAACATCGCCATGGTGTTGCAGGATACCCATCTGTTTACCGGGACGGTGCGGGAAAATATTCGCTATGGCCGTCTGGACGCCACAGATGAAGAGGTGGAGGAAGCCGCGAAGGTAGCCTCGGCCCATCCCTTTATCCTTCAGTTGGAAAACGGATATGACACGGTTTTGGAAAACGACGGGGCAAATCTTTCGCAGGGGCAGCGGCAACTGCTCAACATTGCCCGTGCCGCCATATCCCGGGCGCCCATTCTGGTTTTGGATGAGGCCACTTCTTCGGTGGACACCCGCACCGAGCGCCACATCGAGGAGGGTATGGACGCGCTGATGGAGAACCGAACCACTTTTGTCATTGCGCACAGGCTGTCTACTGTTCGAAAATCCAATGCCATCATGGTGCTGGAAAAGGGGAGGATCGTGGAACGAGGCACACATGAGGAGCTTTTGGCGACCGACGGCCGGTATTCCGATCTCTATCACGAGATCACGGAACTGGATTGATGATAAGAAATCTGAAATTTTTCTTTACACTTCGGTTGTAACGTGATAAACTAATAACAGATATATTCCCATCATCCTTTTGCTGCGTAAACTTGTCATAATGGGGAAGGAGAACGTCTTATGCAGAACAACCTGCGCGATAAAAACATGGATCGCATGTTTCAGGCGATCCTGAAGCTGGATACGCTTGACGACTGCTATGCGCTTTTCAGCGATCTTTGTACGGTGAATGAACTGCTTTCGATGAAACAGCGGTTCTGGGTAGCCACGCTGCTTCGAAAAGGCTATATCTATTCAGACATCGTTGAGATTACAGGGGCGAGCACGGCGACGATCAGCCGAGTCAACCGTTCGCTGCAATACGGCGACGGCGGTTATTCCCGTGTCATGGATGATGAGGAGCAGGAGCCGTGAGCCAATTCTCGCACCTTGCCGCGTGTTATGACCTTTTGATCGATCAATCCGTATATCATCGCTTTTCAAAACGAATCACGGCGCTGCTTCGCGGCGCCGGTATTTGTGATGGGATCCTTTTGGAGCTTTGTTGCGGAACGGGAAGCTTGACGAAGCTGCTTTCTGAGCAGGGATACGAGATGATCAGCTGCGATATTTCTCCCGAAATGCTGGACGTGGCGCGTGAAAAATGCGCGCGACTACCGGTCCCGCCGGTCTTGATCTGCCAGCCGGCGGACGAGCTGGATCTTTACGGAACGGTGCGCGGCGCGGTATGCTGCCTTGACAGCATCAATTATTTCACCGGTCTGCGGGAGTTGAAGAGGGTGTTTTCCCGGGTCAGCCTGTTTCTTGAGCCGGGCGGGTTATTTTTGTTCGACGTTAAGTCCTGTGGGATGTTTGCGGAGCTGAACGGGACCTGCAGCATACAGGAAACGGACGAGTTCTTCTGCGCATGGCAGTATGGCTTTGACACGTCCAGCGGCCGCGGAATGCATCAGGTGGATATTTTCAAAAAAAGTGGTGACAAGTATTCTCGCTTTACAGAGATTCACGAGCAACGGTGTTACAGCGTTGATGCGCTGAAAAACGCGCTGCTTGGCGCAGGCTTTGCCAAATGCGACGTATATGACGGATTTACCAAAAATCGCGCGAAGAAGGAAACGGGAAGGCTCTTGTTCGCGGCGAGGAAATGAGGGTTTTGATGAAGGACTTTCTTGTTCGGGGCATGACGGCCGACGGGTATGTGAAGATCACTGCCGTGCAGACCACAGAGCTGACCGAGCGGATGCGGCAGATTCATAAAACGCTTCCGCTGGCTACGGCTGCGCTCGGGCGGTCTCTTGCGGCCGTTTCCATGATGGGCAACGAGCTGAAATACGAAAACGGCTCGGTAACGCTGCAGATCCGCGGCGATGGCCCGCTGGGCGCCATCACCGCCGTCAGCGACAGCGAGGGGAATGTCCGCGGCTATCTGCAGAATCCCGCGGCGCTTTTGCCGCTGCGTCCCGACGGTCATCTGGACGTAGGCGGCGGCGTGGGGCGCGACGGCGTTTTGACGGTCATCAAGGATATCGGCGAGCGCGAGCCCTTTACCGGAAAGATCGAGCTGCAGAGCGGCGAGATCGCCGAAGATGTGGCGGCGTATTATGTGATCAGCGAACAGATTCCCACGGTCTGCGCGCTGGGCGTGCTGGTGGGCGAGGACCAGAGCGTAAGATGCGCCGGCGGATATCTCCTGCAGCTGATGCCCGGCGCGCCCGAAGGGCTCATTGATCTTCTGGAATACCGCATCGCGGAGTCCGGCAGCGTGACGGGCAATCTTTCCAAAGGCATGACTATGCGTCAGGTGGTGGAGGAGCTGCTGGACGGCATGGGCCTTGCGCTGATGGAGGAGCATCCCATCGCCTATGAATGCAAATGCTCCCGCCAGAAGGTGGAATCCGCCCTGATCAGTCTGGGCTGCGGGGAGCTGGATCAATTGATCGCAGAGGGAAAGGAGATCTCCGTTACCTGCCAATTCTGCGACAGCGTTTATACCTTTATGCCGCAGGAACTTGAAACTTTGCGAAAAGATAAAAAAACTTCTTGACAACGGGCCCGATTCTCGATATAATAACTCTTGCGCTGAGGGAAAACGGGAGCATAGCTCAGCTGGTTAGAGCACATGCCTTACAAGCATGGGGTCACAGGTTCGAGCCCTGTTGTTCCCACCATCGCAACATGGCCAAGTAGTTCAGTTGGTTAGAACGCTAGCCTGTCACGCTAGAGGTCGTGGGTTCGAGCCCCATCTTGGTCGCCATCATTTGCCTCTGTAGCTCAGTTGGTAGAGCAGGGGACTGAAAATCCCCGT
>JAFSZV010000030.1 GCA_017455565.1 Clostridia bacterium | reverse complement strand
TTCATCACGCGGAGAACCGTTTTGGGGTTGTGATGGATTCCTTGCCTCTCTAACCATATGTGAACTCTTCTGTAGCCATAGGTGCTTCTGCACTCAGTCTGGCACTCTCGAATTTTCTCGGCCAGTGCCAGATCTTTTGCCGGTTGTTCCATACGTTTTACATACCCATAGTAGCCACTGCGTGAAACTCCGAAGAAATGGCACATCTCGCTGATGCTGTACTTCTCCCGATAACGGTAGATTATCTTGTATTTTAAGCCGGGCTTCACTTCCTTCCAGCGAGCGAGAGAAAATCCCGCAATAGTGTGTTTTCCATTTTCAATCGCTGTATCTCATATGCCTGTTCTGCCACTATATCTCGAGGTCTTGCGTTTTTTCGCGGCCGACCCTTCGGCTGTGGCACTATGCCAGCTGCAAGCCGCTTCTCTTTTCGCTTCTCTCTTTTGAGAAGTTGATGTACTGGTCGATACCCTTTTAGTCCCAGATGTTCTTCTATCTCTTTCTGGGTCATCCCTTCCGATAGCATAATCTTGATCTCTTCAAGCAGTTTTTGAGTATGCTGGTATATCCTTGCCATAATTATACCCCCTTGATGTAGTACTCTAATTTTCCTACATCAAGGGGGGTTTGTCTATTGTCCTTTTTTACTGGTTCAGTTCATGAAAACGGGGGTCCTTTTGCGTTTACAGCGCGATCTCCAGCAGAACAGGACAGTGGTCGCTGCCGAAGACATCGGAAAGGATCCCGGCTTTACAGACCTTGCCCCGCAGACGGTCGGAAACAAGAAAATAGTCGATGCGCCATCCCGCGTTGGTGTCTCTGGCGTGGAACCGATAGCTCCACCAGGAATAGGCGTCCTTCTTGTCTGGATAGAGGAGGCGGAAGGTGTCGATAAAACCAGATTGCAAAAGTTCGTTGAATTTCCCGCGTTCTTCATCCGAAAAGCCTGCGTTGCCCCGGTTTGCGGCGGGATGCTTCAGGTCGATCTCGTTGTGCGCCACGTTCATGTCGCCGCAGACGATCACCGGTTTTTTTGCGTCAAGCGCAAGGAGATAGGTCCGGAATGCGTCCTCCCATGCCATGCGGTAGTCGATCCGGGCCAGACCCTGCTGTGCGTTGGGCGTATAGACCGTTACCAGATAAAAGGCGGGATATTCACAGGTGATGACCCGTCCCTCGGCGTCATGGGCGGGGATACTGATTCCGTTTTCGACGGCTAGCGGCTCCATCCTGGTAAAGACAGCCGTTCCGGAATAGCCCTTTTTCTCGGCGCTGTTCCAGAATTGCAGGTACCCCGGCGTTTCCAGCGAAAGCTGGCCAGGCTGCATTTTCGTTTCTTGCAGGCAGACCGCATCGGCATCCGCCGCCTGGAAAAAATCCATGAATCCCTTGCCCACGCAGGCACGCAGGCCATTGACATTCCACGAGATCAGCTTCATGATCCGTTCCTCCGTATCGTTTCGGTTTTCTGTTTTTAGCATACCACGGTTTGCCCGCCGGAGCAAGGACAAAAAACAGCGTTCCTCCATAAGATGGTAGCAGCAAACGATGGAGGTAAGCGTATGCTGATCGTAATGAAATTCGGAGGTTCTTCTCTGGCTTCCGCTTCCCATATCCGCCGTGCGGCGGAATTGATTTTACGGCAAAAGAAAGAGAGCGGCGTGGTGGTCGTGGTCTCGGCCCAGGGCAGCATGACAGACGAACTGCTGCGGCAGGCCGCCGAGCAGACGAGCCGCCCCGCTCCGCGGGAAAAGGATGTTTTGCTCAGCTGCGGCGAGCAGATGTCCATGTCGCTGATGTCCATGCAGTTGGAAGAGCTGGGCGCGCCGGCGGTGTCTCTTTGCGGCTGGCAGGCCGGCATTCGCACCGACGGGCGTCACGGCGACGCCCATATCCGCAGGATTGAGCACGAACGCATTCTTCGGGAGCTCAGAGCGGGGAAGATCGTGGTGGTGGCAGGCTTTCAGGGCGTAGATGACGCGGGCGACATCACGACCATCGGACGGGGCGGCTCGGATACGACGGCCGTGGCGCTGACGGCGGCGCTGCGTGCGGATTTGTGCCGGATTTTTACCGACGTAGACGGCGTTTATTCCGCCGATCCCAGAATCATTTCCACGGCTGTCCCGTATCATGCCGTGTCGTACGAAGAGATGCAGGAGATGGCGGATCTGGGGGCCAAGGTGCTGCACGCCCGGTCGGTGGCGCTGGCAAAAAAGCACGGCGTTCTGGTGGAGGTCTGCTCGTCGTTTTCCGGAACAGGAGAAAAGACGCTGATCTGCGCCGATCCCGGTCCCCGGCCGCCCATCCGCGGCGTGGTCTGCACAGAGACAGCAGGAGAGGCGTTGATTTCTCTGGTTGGGGAAAGCGCGTGTCTGCCGGAGACCCGCACGCTTTTGCAAAAAACGCTGGAAGAGGCCGGGATACCCTTGTATTCGCTGCAGGCCGGGGGAATCCATCTGACAGCCGCACTGCCGCGGGAAGAAAAAGAGCGGGCCGCGCAGATCCTGCACGAGGCGCTTTTCCCGGGAAATACGGACGCGAAAGACGGGAACGCGGAAAGTCGGCCGTCCGAAGGCGAAGACACGCGGGAAGAACAGCTATAATTAGATTTATACCAATATGATATAATAATAAATCAAAACAATTTATATTTATAGCAAAAAGAAAAAGCTGCCGAAACAGGAGCGTCGTTCCGGCAGCTTTTAGCAAGGAAAAACCTTTCGGATTTCTGCAATTCGCTCTTTTCATTTTACAGAAAGCGTGGTATACTAATGTATACTTATGGATCTTGTCTATGAAACGGAGAAAACACCATGGAAAAATCCCGTTATCCCCATAAAAACAGCGAACGCCGTCCCGCGAAACCCCGCGTCCGCTCGGTTTACGCCGCCATGGAGCAGATGGAGTATTCGGCTCCGGCGGAGGACAGAGGTTTGATCGAGGGCCGCAACGCGGTTTTTGAAGCGCTCCAGATCGGGCGGACGCTGGACAAGCTGTTTGTGGCGCAGGGCGCGCAGAATCTGGGCCATATCCTGTCAGCTGCCCGGGCGGCGGGCATTGCCATCCAGGAATGCGACCGCCGCAAGCTGGACAAAATGAGCATTACCGGCGCCCATCAGGGCGTGATTGCCCAAGGGGCTGCCGCCGAATACAAAACGGTGGACGATATGCTGGCTTTTGCCGCGTCCCGGAGCGAAAAGCCGCTTCTGATTCTGTGCGACGGGATCACCGATCCCCATAATCTGGGAGCGATCATCCGTTCCTGCGAAGTGCTGGGCGGTCATGGGGTCATTGTGCCCCGTCACCGCAGCGCGGGACTCAACGCCGCCTGCGCCAAGGCGGCCGCCGGGGCGCTGGAGCATCTTCCGGTGGCCAAATGCGCCAATCTGGCAAACGCCATTGCCGACCTGAAGAAAAAGGGCCTGTTTATTCTCGCCGCCGATATGGGCGGCCAGCCCGCATCCATGATCGACCTTGATATGCCTTGCGCCATCGTCATCGGGGCAGAGGGGAGCGGCGTGTCCGAGAACGTCCGCAAGGCGGCCGATCTGGTGATCAGCATCCCGCAAAAGGGCTGCATCCAGTCCCTGAACGCATCCAATGCCGCGGCGATTCTGCTGTACGAAGTCGCGCGCCAAAGAACCTGAAGAGAGGAGTCTTTTCGTGTCGTTGCCCGAAGACCGGCAGTATTCTCTGGAAGACATCATTGCCGAGTTCAAAAGCGACCCTGGCAGCGTTCCCGGAAAAAAGCGGGAGACGAAACCGTCTCTCGCGGCGGAGCTTGCCTTTTTGGACGAGAGCTTTTGGCCTGAGCTTGCGGAAGAGAGCGCTCCCGCGCAGGATCCGCCTCGGGTGGAGCCGTCTGACACTCCTGCTGCCGCGCAGCCGCGGGAAAAGGAGAATATATCCGCGCAAGATCCTGCTGAGCTGACTGCGGGGGAAAACGCGGATCTGCACACGCTGAATATGGAGGTCAAAACGGCGGAGCCCGTGAAAAGCGCAGAACAGCTAAAAGAGTCCGCGCCGTCCGACGAGCCGTCTGATGAGGCCGCCGAGACAGAGATCTATTTCCCAACCCTGTTCGATGAGATCAAGGCGGCGGGGAAGAAGCGGCCGCTGACCTTTCCCGGCCTCGAGGCCAAAGAGCCGCCGCGGCCCCGCCCGGTCTCCGACGATACCAAACGCCGCAATCTGGGTTCCGCGCCCTGGCGCACCAAGCCGGAAAAGCCGGTTGCCGCGTCGTTCGGGGAAACGGCTGAAAAGCCGAAAAAGCCAGAGCCTCCCGCGGCTGAAAAAAAGCCGCGCCTGCGGACGGTGGATTTCAGCGGCACCGAGCGTCACGAGCCGCTGAATTTGATGCCGGATCAGGATGCTTTTGATCCGGAAGAGCCGGTAAAGCGACGGAAAGAGCGACCGTTTATCCCATATGATCTGATCAACCGTTCCGTTGACGACGCCGGGCAGGCCGCGTCTCGCCTGAGCCGGCGCATCGGCTCCATGGCTGTCCGGCTGATGGCGTCGGTGCCGGTCTGCGCCGTGGCCGTTTGGCTGACGGGAGCCGCCGGGAGGGACTTTCCCATGCCGGCAGGATTCACCTTTGCGGGTTATTCACTTTATTACCACATCGCGCTGGGCGCGCTGCTTTTGATCTCCATGGCCCTGAGCTGGGAGGTTACGGTCTCCGGCCTGTGGCGGCTGATTCGTCTGCGTCCGACGCTTGACACGGTGGTGTCGGTGAGCGGCCTTGTCTCGCTGGCTTATTGCGCTGCGGTGATCCTGTTCCCGAAGCTGGATTGCGGCCTGCCGGCCGTCTGCGTCTGCACGGCCACCGATTTCTTTGCCCTGATAGCCAAACGGCAGAGAATGGAGGCGCTGCGGCGCAATTACAAATCCGTCGCCATGAGCGCCTCGCCCATCGGCGTCAAGCTGTATTCCGACGGTAAGGTGCAGGATATGGCCGTCAAGACCCAGAGCGGTGTGGATATCGACCTGCCGGCCTTGGCGCAGCATGACGACACCGAACGCTTTTCCTGCTATTACGCGCCCATCGTGCTGATTTTCGCGCTGGCGCTGGCCGTCAGCGCAAGCGTCGCAAAAGACGTTCCGCAGCGTTTTTTTTGGAGCATTTCCTATATTCTTGCGGCGGCGGCGCCCATGTGCTTGCTGCTTTCCTCCAGCGCCGTGACAAAGAATTTGGGGAAAAAGCTCTATACCTCCGGCAGCTCGCTGATCAACGCCGTGCTGACAGAACGGCTGGCGAAGGCGCGATTCGCAGTCCTGCGCGACGCCGATCTCTATCCTGTCGGCGCGGTGAAGATCACCGGCATGAAGATCGCGGAGGATCAGGAGCCGGAGGTGGTGGTGGGCTGCGCCGCCTCGCTGCTGCAGGAGGTGGGCGGCGGGCTGTCCAAGGCGTTTCTGGAGTTTGCCCGTCAACAGTATATCGTGCCCAACAAGGCTCGCGAGCTGCGGTTTTTTGAGACCCGCGGCATCAGCGCCGCCGTCAGCGGCCGCTACGTCCAACTTGGCACGGCGAGCTATCTGATGCGCTCGGGCATCGACGTGACCGAGGGCCTGAAGCTGAAAAACAGCATTTTCATCGCCATAGATTCCCGCTTTGCCGGTATTTTTTCCATGCGTTACGAGGCCCAGACGCCGGTCTATTCCGCTTTTGGCCTGCTGCGTCACGGCAGGATCCGCCCCGTTCTGGCGCTTCGTGACACCGCCCAGACCCAGAACATCGTGGAAAATCGTTTTGAGCTCAAGCGCGATACGGCGTTTTTGCCCGATCTGGAGGAGCGTCTCAATTATTCCGCCGCGTCTTTCGGCAGGGAGGAGGAAACTCTGGCGCTACTCTCACGGGATGGGCTGATGCCTATGGCCGAGGTGCTTCTGGCGGCGAAGAAGCTGCGGCGTGCTTCGCGCTGGGGCATTGTTATGGGACTGATCTGCGCGCTTTCCGGTATGGCGATCCTTGCGTTTTTGACCGGAGGGGGAGCTGCGGCGGCAGCCGACCCCTTAAATATTCTGTTCTATTTGCTGCTTTGGTCGTTTCCCGTCAAGATGATCCGGGGCATTATCACCAGGCTTTGACCTTATGATTCGTAAAATTTTCCGGATTCCATGCGTTTTCAAAAATTTTTGTTGAAAATTACTACGGTTTCCTTTATAATAGAAAAGCAAACTGTCTAAAAATAGGCTTTACCAATACAATGCTTGAAGGAGAGGAAATTATGGCATATTCCATTGATAAGATCCGCAACGTCTGTTTACTGGGCCACGGCGGCGACGGCAAGACTTCCCTGGTCGAGAGCCTGCTGTTCCGCACCGGCGGCACCGATCGTCTGGGCAAGGTCGCCGACGGTAATACGGTCAGTGACTATGATCCCGAGGAAATCAAGCGCCAGATCTCGATCCAGGCGACTCTGGCTCCCGTGGAGTACGAAGGCCATATCCTGAACTTCATCGACACGCCGGGCTATTTCGATTTCGACGGCGAAGTGGCGCAGGCGATGCGCGTGGCGGACTGCGGCGTCATCGTCGTTACCGCCAAGAACGGCTGCGCCGTCGGCACCGAGAAGGCGTGGAAGCGCCTGAGCAAGGCCGGACTGCCCCGTTTCTTCTATATTTCCAAGATTGACGAGGAAAACGCCGATTTTGAGCGTGCCTATAACAGCCTGCGCGACGCCTTCGGCATCAGCGTCACCCCCTTCACAATCCCCCTGATGGAGGGAGGAAAGCCCGTGGGCGTCATCAACCTGATCAATCGGAAGGCCTTTAAGGCCGAGGGCAACAAAACCTTTGAGGTCCCCGTTCCCGCCGATCAGGAGCCCGTGATCGAGAATCTTCGCGGTGCGCTGATGGAATCTGTGGCCGAGACCTCCGAAGAGCTGATGGAAAAGTTCTTCGAGGGCGAGGAATTCACGGAGGAAGAGCTTCTCACCGGTCTGCGCACCGGTATCCGCGATGGCAGCTTGGCACCCGTGGTCTGCGGCAGCGCCTTTACCGGCGTGGGCACCATGCAGCTTTTGTATACGCTGGTGCATTTCGCCCCCAATCCCGGCGAAGTCCGCGTGGAAAAGGGCGTTGACGGCGGCGGCAACGAGGTTGAGGTCAAGTACGATCCCAATGGCAAGACCGTTGCGCTGGTCTTTAAGACTGTGGCTGACCAGTATGGCCGCTTCTCCTTCTTCAAGGTGATTTCCGGCAAGGTCACCGCGGATATGATGCTCAGCAACGTCAATACCGAAACCCAGGAAAAGATGGGCCATATTTATATCGTCAAGGGCAAAAAGAACATTGAGGTCAAGGAGATCGGCTGTGGCGACATCGGCGCCGTTTCCAAGCTCAATAACACCAAGACCGGCGATACCCTTTGCGATCCCTCTGTCAACATCAAGCTCCAGGGCATCGAGTTTGCCGAGCCCTGCTACAGCCGCGCCATTGCCCCTAAGACCAAGGGGGGTGAAGAAAAGATCGCCTCCGGCCTCAACCGTCTGAAGGACGAGGATCCGGCCTTTACGCTGGTCAACAACGTGGAGACCAAGCAGATGGTCATTTCCGGTGCCGGCGATATTCACATCGATGTGCTCTGCTCCAAGCTGAAGAGTAAGTTTGGCGTGGAAGTCGATCTCAGCGACCCCAAAGTGGCTTACCGTGAGACCATCCGCAAGAAGGTCACCATGATCGAGGGCAACCATAAGAAGCAGTCCGGCGGTCACGGTCAGTACGGCAACGTCAAGATGAACTTCGAGCCGCTGGACGGCGCCGAGTTCGAGTTCGCTGAGGAAGTTTTCGGCGGCAGCGTGCCCAAGAACTTCTTCCCGGCGGTGGAAAAGGGCATCCGTGAGGCCATGGAGCACGGCGTTCTGGCCGGCTTCCCCATGGTGGGCCTGAAGGCCACGCTGATGGACGGCAAGTATCACGAGGTCGACTCCAACGAGCTCTCCTTCAAGATGGCCGCCCGTCTGGCTTACAAGGCCGGTATCCCCCAGGCCAGCCCCGTGATCCTCGAGCCGGTGGGCAGCCTCAAAGTCTATGTACCCGACGCATACATGGGCGACATCATCGGCGACCTGAACAAGCGCCGCGGCCGCGTGATGGGCATGAATCCCGCCGAAGACGGCCAGCAGCTTGTGGAGGCCGAGATCCCTATGAGCGAGGTGGCCGACTATGCCATCACCCTCCGTTCCATGACCCAGGGCCGCGGCTCCTTCAGCGTGAAGTTTGAGCGCTATGAGCCCGTCCCCGCCGAGGTGCAGGAGAAGATCATCGCCGAAGCCAAGTTCGTCGACGAAGAAGAATAATTATCTGGCAGAATAAAATCGAGGGAGGTACTTTGGGTGCCTCCCTCATGTTTCATTATTGCCGCTTATGGACGGCGAAAAGAGTGATCCCGGCGTAAAGGCAAGAGGAACTGTATGCCATGACCTGAATATCCGCCGGCAGAGGCAAGACGGTCAAACGCACAGGCAACGCCCGTTGCGCCATGCGTTCCTGCCCTTGAGCGCCCGCCGCGCTCAGGCGTTTTTGACGGTTTCCGCGACTGTTTTGAGCAGCCGCAGCGTCAATTCCCGGTTTTCGGTCAGAAGATCGTAAACGGCGTCTTCCGACAGCACGCCACGTTTCAGATCCGCGGGCAGCTTTCCGGCCTCGTCATCCTCGTAATCCCGGATCCAACGGGGACTCCCGTAATAACGGCACAGCTTCCGATAGGTGCTCTGTGCGGCTTCATAACGGTCGAGCGCCTCAGAAAGAGCTTTGACCGCCTCGGCCGAGACATCCAGAGCCTCTTCCATCTGCTGGATTCGTTTGATCTGATCCATACTACGCCTCCATCTGTTTGTTTTTTTTCAGTATAACAATATCTTTGGCAGGTTGCAATCCCATTATGCGGCGGCACTTGTATTTTCCCGCCGGATCCGGTATAATGAAAATAAGTTTATGATCTGCGGGAGAGGATATCATGCTGCTGAAAGAATTGCGGGAGCAGGTGGTCTATTACGGCCGTCAACTGCTGGAAAGCGGGCTTACCATGCATACGGGCGGGAATCTCAGCGCCAAAGACCGGGAAACCGGGCTGATCGCCATCAAGCCCTCCACCATGCCCTATGATCTTCTTCGCCCCGCCGACATCACGATCATTGACATTGACGGGAGGGTAGTGGAGGGAAACTACCGTCCCTCCAGCGAATGGCCCATGCACACGCTGATCTACCGGACCTTTCCGCGGGTGTGCGGCGTGGTCCACTGTCACAGCCCCTATGCGACAGCCGCCGCTGCGGCGGGGCAGGAGCTTCCGCTGATCACTCACGAGATCTGCATGCATTGCTCGTCGCCTGTGCGGGTGGCGCCCTTTGAGATACCGGGAAGCGAGGCGCTGGCCCAAAGCGCGCTTCGCGGCTTTGGCAGCGACAACAACGTGGCGCTTTTGGGCAACCACGGATCAATCGCCATGGGCGCCACGCTGTGGCACGCCTTCGACGGCGTATGCGCGGTGGAACAGGCGGCGCAGGCCCTGCAATTGGCCCTGCTGTACCAGGGGACTGACCGGGCTGACGCAATCTCGCCCATTCCGGAAGTGGGCCGTCGCGCGCTGCGGCGCTGCGATCCTCTTCAAAGCCTGGAAAACGGTGATCCGGGTGAAATTCAAGCGGTATAAAGGAGTTTACCATGTCATTGCTATATCTTTTGATCCCTATTCTCGGCGTGGCGCTGGACCAGCTTACCAAGCACTGGGCGGCAACGCAGCTCCAGCCTGTCGGGACGATCCCCCTGTGGGAGGGTGTTTTTTATTTCACTTATTGTGAAAACACCGGCGCGGCCTTCAGTATGCTCAGCGACCGGCGCTGGCTCCTGCTTTTGATTACGCTGGTCCTACTGGCAGTCATTTTGTATGCGCTGCTGAAGGACTGGGTCCCAACCGTATTTGGCCGCGTGTGCCTGCTGCTGATCCTCAGCGGGGCCATCGGCAATCTGCTGGATCGGCTGATCCATGGTTACGTGGTAGATTTTCTGGATTTCCGCCTGATCCGGTTTCCCATTTTTAACGTGGCAGACATCTTGCTCAATATCGGCGTGTTTGCGCTGCTGATCTATCTGCTGTTCATCGAGCCGAAGCACAAGAAAAAGGAGAACGACCGTGAAAACGATCCTGTTGACGGCGGCGCCGGAAGACGAGAATAAACGTCTGGACATATTTCTTTCTGACAAGGTAATTAACTTGACACGCAGCGCGGCACAGCGCCTGATCGAGGATGGCCATGTCCTTTTGCGTGAGTGTCCACTGAAAAAGAATCACCGCGTCGGCGCAGAAGAAACGATCCTGGTCGAGATGCCCGATCCTGCGCCGATCGAAGCGGCTCCGCAGGAGATCCCGCTGGATATCGTGTATGAGGACGAGGACGTGGCGGTGATCGACAAGCCCCGCGGCATGGTGGTGCACCCGGCGCCGGGCAACCCCGACGGAACGCTGGTCAACGCGATCCTTGCCCATTGCGGCAAGAGCCTTTCAGGCGTGGGCGGAGCCGTGCGCCCGGGGATCGTTCACCGCATTGACAAGGACACCTCCGGCCTGCTGATCGTGGCGAAAAACGACCGCGCCCATCTGCGGCTTTCGGCGCAGCTCAAGGATCATACGCTGGCTCGGGTTTATGAGGCAGTGGTGCTGGGCAACCTGAAGGAAGATCGCGGCACCGTGAGCGCCCCCATCGGACGAAGCCCGAAAAACCGAAAAAAGATGGCCGTGGTGGCCGACGGGCGATCCGCCGTCACCCATTACGAGGTCATTGCCCGCTATCCGGGCTTTACCCATGTCCGTTGCAGGCTTGAAACGGGGCGAACCCATCAGATCCGCGTCCATATGGCCTATCTGGGCCATCCGTTGGCGGGCGATCCGTTGTATGGCCGGAAAAATGACGGCTCAGGGCTGCAGGGACAGTGTCTCCACGCCAAGGAATTGACCTTTATTCACCCCGCCACGGGCGAGACGATGCGCCTGATCGCGCCCTTACCCGCGTGGTTTACCGTTTTTTTGGAGAGACTTGCGAGACATGACTGACCTGTTTGAGGGAAAATTGATCCTTACTGACCTTGACGGCACGCTGCTGGATGAGCGCGATGAGATCTCGGAGGAAAACCGCAGAGCCGTCGACCGCTTTATCGAAGGCGGCGGCCTGTTTTCCGTGGCCACGGGCCGCAGCAAGATGGGAATGGAGCATTTCTTTCCCCGCCTGCGGATCAACGCGCCGGCCGTGCTGTATAACGGCGCCGCGATCTATGATTTCGCCGCCGGACGCGAGATCGATTCCGCGCCCGTAGGAGAAAGCGGGGCCCGGCTTGCCGCACGGCTCATCCGCACTTTTCCGGAGCTGGGGGTCGAGGTCTATTCCGGCCATGTTCCCTATGTGGCGCAGGGCAACGACTATTCCCGCCGGCATTTTGCGTCGGTGAAGACCCCGTGGAACCCATGCCCGCCGGAGGCCATCCCGCAGCCGTGGCTCAGTCTGGTGCTAACGGGGGAAAACGGGCTTTTGCGCGCGGCGGAGGATGTGATCCGCAACGGGTTTCCCGATGCTTTTTTCCTGCAGTATTCCTCGCCCCATATGCTGGAGGTTTTGCGAAAGGATGCCAACAAAGGGGCGGGCGCGCTGCGGCTGGCGAAGCTGCTGGGCGTCGGTCCGGAAGGGCTTTTTACCGTGGGCGACGGCACAAACGATGTACAGCTCCTTGCCTGCGCGTTTCATAGCTGCGCTCCCGAAAACGCTTGCCCAAGAATTCTTGCCGCCGTACGGCACAGGCTTCCCCATCATAAAGATCACGCTATCGCCGCCCTGATCGAGCGGCTTGCGAAAGGAGAATACGCATGACGAAAAGAATATCCGTGCCCCGCATTGCAAAAGAGCGCGTCCTTCAGTATCTTTTGATCACGGTGGGCGCGGTGATTTATGCCACCGGCCAGTTGTTTTTCATTAAGCCGCTGCATATTCCCCTGGGCGGGGTAGCCGGTATCTCGCTGGTGCTCAATTATCTCTGGTCGCTGCCGATCGGTCTGATGACCCTTTTGCTCAATCTTCCGCTTTACGTGCTGGGGTGGCGGATCCTGGGACGCAGCTTTTTTTATAAAACCGTTTACGCTACGGTGGTCAGTTCTATCTGGCTGGACACCATGGCGGAAGTCATCCCGGGATTTTCCGGCGAGATGCTGATTTCTGCGCTTTACGGCGGCATCGTCATGGGCGCTGGTCTGGGACTGGTCTTCCGCGCCGGCGGCACCTCCGGCGGGACGGATATCGTCTCGAAATGGCTCAATCAAAAGCGAGATCTTCCCGTGGGGACCGTTAATTTCTGCATCAATCTGGTGGTCATCGTCGGTTCCGCGCTGATCTACCGCAATCCAGACAGCGCGCTTTATGCCATTCTCACCAGCTTTTTGTCCGGCCAGATGATCGACAGGCTGGTTTACGGAATGGATGTCCAACGCAAAGCGATGATCATCACCAACAGGCCGAAGGAGGTCTCGGAGGCCATTATTACCGGCCTGAAGCGCGGCGTCACCGCCATGGACGCTACCGGCATGTATACCGGCGATCCGCGCACGGTCTTGATCTGCGTGGTACATCGGCATGAGGCTGGCACCTTGAAAAAGCTCGTGCTGGAGCAGGATGAGCACGCCTTTTTGCTGCTGAGCAACCTGAACGAAGTTTTCGGTAAGGGCTTTAAGCAGGCGGCTAATTGAAAGGGGCGACGGAAGCTTGAACATCCAGATTTACGGAAAGAACAAGTGTTTTGACACGAAAAAGGCCCAGCGGTGGTTTCAGGAGCGCCGGATCCGTTTTCAGATGATCGACTTGCCCCGCTATGGCATGAGCGCGGGGGAGTTTTCGTCGGTAAAGCGGGCTGTGGGCGGACTGGAGGCGCTCATTGACGAAAAGCACCGGGACGCCGCTACCCTGAAATATCTGGCGTACGACGCGGACCGGGAGGCACGGCTTTTGGAGGATCCTGCGCTTCTGAAAACACCCATCGTCCGCAATGGGAAGCAGGCAACCGTCGGCTACCGGCCCGATGTGTGGGAGACCTGGGAGTGATCTTTTGCGCGGAACAACAGATACAGCCCGAAATGAGACAAAAACCGGAAAAAGCAAGCGGCAGGGGAGTCCCCGCCGCTTTTGCGTTAGTGTGACAGGCAGGGAATAGTTCTTGCGGGTGAAAGGTCCCGCCACGGGTATTTACCGTCAAGTGTAGCGAGCCGTAAGCCGACATCAGCAATGACGCTGGAGGAGAAAGCGGTGTAGCAAAGCCAGCGAACCTATGAACAGAAACAGGATATAAGGCTAAACGGTGGGTGAGGTTGCTAAGCAAACCGGATACGGGCTTTGTCAGGTAAAGTGTGTAATTGTTTTTCTGGGGCAGAGGGTCAATATTTCTCATATTTCATGATCCTGGCCTGTATCCCAGCATCCATGGAGAGCTGATTTCGAACCATGGCCCAGTTGGGAACGGGGCGATTTGCCCATTTCTTATAAAGCTCCGTGCGCTGGAGATAGAGCGCCTTCAAAATGGCATCTTCGCTGGGGAAAGCGCCTTTCTTGGTGGCTTTCCGAAAACTGGAATTCAGAGATTCAATAGCATTTGCGGTATACAGGATATTCCGGACGGCACTGCCGTAATTGAAGAGCAGCTGTTCCACCTGGGCCCAGTTTCTGAGCTCGAGAGTGCTGGCATCAAAACAAGGGATCGACCGGGCCTGGTCGATCCCTTGGCGTACTACCTCGCAAGGTGTACGAATTCCTGCTTTGACGTAGCGCCGTATACCTGACCGGTGCGTACGGTGCAATGGGAGGGGCCTCAACCACTCTTTACCCTATTCCTATCGTCAGCATTCCTTGCAATGCTTGGTATACTGGTCGTTGGTTTCGCTCTTTTCATGCTGATAAGAGCGGTCGCTGCGATCCTGACGCTGCTTCTGGTTCTGATTCCGATTGTCGTTTTCCCATTCGTTTCTGCGTTCCATTTCCTTTCACCTCCTACGTTCTGCACATAGTGTGGCAGGCTTTTTTGAAAATATACGCAAAAAAACGAATCCGTTATTTCCGGTCGTTTTTAATCTGTTTGAGATATTCCTCGGCCGCCGTAACGTCGCTGTCGGTCAGGGCGTTGTCGCCCGCATAGCGCACAGCAGATAGATCCGGCGAAGCTCTTCGTCCTCGGGAAGCGTAGCCTGCGGCCGTGAAAGGACTTCGCCGGACGAAAAACACCAAAAGAACCGTCGCCGCAAGAACGGCCACGGTAAGCGGGATCGGCGCCCGGGCAACCTCAGTGTTCGGCCATGCGAAGATCTCTTTGGAAGGGGGCGCTGCCTGCGGGGTCTCCGGCGGCGCTTCCAGAACGTATTCGTCGTAAAAGCAGACCGCCCAAGGCCTTCGTTTCCGGCTCCTCGTCCCAAAGCCGCGCGGTGCAAACGACGTTTTTCCGCCTCTCTTGAAACTACCGTCGAGCAAAAGCCCAGGAAACCGCCCGTTTCCAGATAGAGCTTGCCCAGCGGGTGAACGCCCCGCTCCGAATATAGGACATCACCGCGTCCGACACGCGGACCTTGCGGTATTCCCGCCGCAGCCCGGCCAGCGTTTCGGCGTCGGCCACTTGGGTCAGCTTCTCCAGCAGCTCCCTGGAATCGGGCCGCGACATCACGGCGATCTCCTGCTCCCGGGTCATATAACCCAGCGAAAGCCGCATGAAAAAGCGGTCGAGCTGGGCCTCCGGCAGGGGAAAGGTGCCGAAGGATCCAATGGGATTCTGCCTGGCCATGACCATATAGGGCTCGGCCATGGGATAGGTGGCGCCGTCCACCGTCACCTGCTTTTCCTCCATGACCTCCAGCAGGGCCGACTGGCTGCGCGGTGTGGCACGGTTGATCTCGTCGGCCAGAACGATGTTGGAAAAGATCGAACCGGGGCGGAACGCAAGACCCCCCTTTTGCTGGTGGAAAAAGTTGATGCCCGTCAGATCCGAGGGCAAAAGGTCGGGGGTGAACTGGATGCGCTTGAAATCGCCGCCGATGCTTTTGGCAAACGCACGCAGAAGCATTGTTTTTCCTGTGCCGGGAACGTCCTCCAAAAGCACGTGCCCCCGGCGATCAGGGCGATCACCAGCTGCCGGATGACGTTTTCCTTGCCCACGATGATCCTTGCGCAGTTTTCCGTGATTTTTTTGTTGAATGAAACAAATGCGTCCGTGGTCATATACAAATACCTCCCGACAGCGAGACGCCGCAGCGTCAATGATCCGGTCAGACCGCCGTCTGACAAATTCAAGGCTATTAAAATAAAATCGCGTGGGATAACAAGAGGGTCGCCGCATTTCAAAAAGAAAACTCACCCTTCGGGGGTTGTGTTCTGAAAAGGAGTATGGTAAAATAAAGTGTCAAGTTATGCGGTTATTATTTTTAAATAATATGGAGGAAACGATCATGTCCGGACATTCCAAATGGCACAACATTCAAAAAACAAAAGGCGCCGCCGACGCCAAAAAAGCGAAAATTTTTACGAAGTATGCCCGTGAAATGGCCATCGCCATCAAAGAGGGCGGCTCTGCCGACCCCAATTCCAATTCCAAGTTGTTCGCCGTTATCGCCCGCGCCAAGAGCGAGAACGTCCCCAACGACAATATCAAGCGCACGCTGGACAAATACAAATCCGGCGCAGCCGCGGAAAACTATGAATACGCGGCCTACGAGGGCTACGGCCCCGGCGGCGTGGCCGTTATCGTGGAAACGCTCACCGACAATAAAAACCGCACGGTCTCCGAGGTGCGCCATTATCTGGATAAATACGGCAAGGGCATGGGCGCCAACGGCTGCGTTGCGTGGCAGTTTGACAAGAAGGGCTTTTTAGCCGTGGACGGCGAGGGCTTGGATGAAGAGACCGTGATGATGCAGGCGCTGGAGGCGGGAGCCGCCGACTTCCAGGTGGAGGACGGCATCTTTGAGATTTACACCGAGCCCGACGATTTCGACACGGTGAAGGAAAACCTGCTGGCGCAGGGCCTGGCCTTTCTGGAGGCCGAGGTGCAGATGATCCCTCAGACCTATACCAAGCTCACCAACGAGGACGACATCAAGAACATGGAAAAAATGCTGGAGATCATGGAGGACAACGACGATATCCAGGCGGTCTGGCACAACTGGGACAACGACTGATTTCCGCAGCCCCCTTTTCCGGGCGACATGAACGCGACGCCCGTTATTCTGTTTCGGAGTGAGAATCATGACAGACCGCAGCAAGATCCGCAATTTTTCGATCATCGCCCATATCGACCACGGCAAATCCACGCTGGCCGACCGCCTTTTGGAGCTGACGGAGACTGTTTCCCAGCGGGAGATGCGCTCGCAGCTTTTGGACAACATGGAGCTGGAGCAGGAGCGGGGCATCACCATCAAGGCCCGCGCCGTCACCATGTATTACAAGGCCCAGGACGGTGAAACCTATGAGATGAACCTCATCGACACGCCGGGCCATGTGGACTTTAACTACGAGGTTTCCCGCAGCCTTGCGGCCTGCGAGGGGGCCGTTTTGGTGGTGGATTCCTCCCAGGGGGTGGAAGCCCAGACGCTTGCCAACACCTATCTGGCGCTGGACGCCAATCTGGAGATCCTCCCGGTGTTCAACAAGATCGACCTGCCCGCCGCCGATCCGCAGAAGGCCAAGCAGGAGGTGGAGGACATCATCGGCCTGCCTTCCATGGATGCGCCGGAGATTTCCGCCAAAATGGGGATTAATATCCCCGCTGTGCTGGAGGATATCGTGGCCCACGTCCCGGCCCCCGGGGGCGACCCGGACGCCCCGTTGCAGGCGCTGATCTTTGACAGCCAATATGACCCTTATCTGGGTGTCATCGTATATTACCGCATTATGCAGGGGACCATCCGACCGGGCATGAAGGTGCGGATGATGGCCACCGGCGCGGAATACGAGGTGCTGGAATGCGGCTATCTGGAGCCCTTCGGCATGCGCAAGGCGTCGGAGCTTTCCGCGGGAGAGGTGGGTTACTTCACCGCTTCCATCAAAACAGTCAAGGATACGCAGGTGGGCGATACCATCACCGAGGCGGCGCGGCCTACGGTGCAGGCGCTTCCCGGTTATCGTCCGGCGCAGCCCATGGTCTTTTGCGGTATTTACACCGAAGACGGCTCCAAATATCCCGACCTGCGCGACGCGCTGGAGAAGCTCCAGCTCAATGACGCTTCTCTGACCTTTGAGCCGGAATCTTCCGTGGCGCTGGGTTTCGGTTTCCGCTGCGGTTTTTTGGGGATGCTTCATATGGAAATCATTCAGGAGCGCCTGGAGCGGGAATTTGACCTGGATCTGATCACCACGCTGCCTTCGGTCATTTACGAGGTGGATAAAAGCGACGGCACCACCGTGCGGGTAGACAATCCTCACAATTATCCCGATCCCGCTTTGATTGCCGAAGCGCGGGAGCCCTACGCAAAGGTTTCCATCATCGCGCCTCCCGATTATGTGGGCAATATCATGCCCATGTGTCAGGAGCGGCGGGGAATTTTCAAGGATATGCAGTATCTGGACACCCATCTGGTTGAGTTGCATTATCAGATGCCGCTGAACGAGATCATTTACGACTTTTTCGACGCCCTCAAGGCCCGCACCAAAGGCTATGCCTCGCTGGATTATCAGATCGCGGATTATCGCGTTTCCGATCTGGTAAAGGTGGATCTGCTGCTCAATGGCGATCAGGTGGATGCGCTCAGCTTCATCGCCCATCGGGAGAAGGCGTATTCCCGCGCCCGCCGCATCTGCGAAAAGCTTAAAGAGAATATCCCCCGCCAGATGTTCGAGGTGCCGGTGCAGGCTGCCATCGGCGGTAAGGTCATTGCACGCGAGACCGTGAAGGCACTGCGTAAGGACATATTGGCCACGTGCTACGGCGGCGATATCACCCGAAAGAAAAAGCTGCTGGAAAAGCAGAAGGAAGGCAAGAAAAAGATGCGTTCTCTGGGCACCGTGCAGGTTCCCACCGAGGCGTTTATGGCGGTGCTGCGGCTGGATGAAGAATGAGATGGGAAAGCCGCTGGGCGTCTATTTTCACATCCCGTTTTGCCGTAGCAAGTGTGCCTACTGCGATTTTTGCTCCACGGCGGCGTGGGATGAAAAACGGATGGATGCCTATCTCGCGGCGCTTGTCCTGCAGATGGACGAGTTTTTTATTCCCGGCGGAAATTATCCCGTGGACACGGTTTATCTGGGCGGCGGGACGCCTTCGGTTTTTGGAGGGAAGCGGATCGCAAAATTGCTGTCCGCTTTGGAAAAGCACGCTTCGCTGACGCGGGGCGCGGAGATCACGGTAGAGGTAAATCCGGAAAGCGCCGATAAGGCGCTTTTCCGTGTGCTGAAAAAAGCGGGCGTCAACCGGATCTCCATGGGCGTACAGTCCTCCGACGACGGGCAGCTTCGCGCCATCGGACGCATCCATGATTTTGCCCGGGCAAAAGAGGCGGTCGAGCTTTGCCGGAGCAATTGTACCGACAATTTGTCGCTCGACCTGATTTTCGGCCTGCCGGGACAGGATATGGAGAGCTGGCTGAAAAGCGTGGACGATATCTGCGCGCTTGCGCCGAAGCATATTTCCTGCTACGCCCTCAAGCTGGAGGAGGGGACGCCCATGTATCTGGCCGATCCGCCCCGGGCAGACGATGATCTTCAGGCCGATATGTATCTGGCCTGTGTGGAACGGCTGGCGCAGCGGGGCTATGCACAATATGAGATCTCCAATTTTGCTCTTCCGGGATACCGGTCCCGGCACAATCAGAAATACTGGGATCTTTCGGAATATCTGGGCTTCGGCTGCGCGGCCCACAGCTTTTATAACGGGAAACGGTTTTCCTTCGTTGCCGATCTCAAAACCTATCTCAACGGCATGGAGGGGAAGACCCCCATCGTGGAGGAAAGCGACGAGCTTTCCTACGGCGACAGGGTGGGGGAGTTCGTCATGCTGGCGCTGCGCACCGTGGACGGCATTGATGAAAGCACGTTTTACCGCCGCTTCGGGCGGGAATTCCAGCCGCTTGCCCGGCGGCTGGCGCCTTATGCGGCCTCCGGCCATGTCGTGTATGAAGGCGGCAGGTGGCATTTGACGCCGAAGGGCTTTTTGGTGTCAAATGCGATCATCGGCGACGTACTGGAGGTATGCGCCCTGCGGGAAGGAGGAATGAATGAAGCCCACGCTCAGTGAATTGATCCGGCCTTACCGCTCGGTGTCGATTATCGGTATGTGCAAAAACGCAGGAAAGACTACCGTTTTGAACAAGATCATCCGCGAAGTAGCCGGAAACGGTAAGACCATCGCCCTGACATCCATTGGACGCGACGGCGAAAACAAGGATCTGGTCACCGGAACCCAAAAACCGGACATTTACGTTGCCGAGGGGACGCTGGTGGCCACGGCTTCGGAGCTCATTCTCCATCATTGCGACATCACCCGTGAGATTTTGGAGACTACGGGTGTCAGCACGCCCTTGGGCGACGTGGTGGTGCTCCGTGCCCGCAGCGACGGCAGCATCCAGCTTGCCGGCCCGTCTATTACCAGCCAGCTTGCCCGGCTGGGCGACACCTTTCGTGCCTTCGGCGCCGATCTGGTGATGATCGACGGAGCGCTCAGCCGCAAGACCCTTTGCAGCCGCAGCGTCACCGAGGCTACCGTGCTGTGCACCGGCGCATCGTATCACAAGGATATTGACGTGGTGGTGGAAGATACCGCCTATGTTTGCCGCGTGCTGACCCTGCCTGAGCTGGAAGATGCTCAAGTCTTGCAGCAGCTTCGCCAGCTTGACGAGTCGTTTCGCGGGACGATGCTGTTTACGGAAAACGGCCCGTGGATCCTTCCAGCCGGGATGTCTTTGGAAGACGGCCTGCGAAAGCAGGAGGCGGCGGGCACGAAAACCGTTTTTTTTGGCGGGGCCATGTCCGACGGACTGATGAAGCCGCTTTTGATGTCCTCCGTACCGCTGAAGGGCCTGACCTTCGCGGTGCGCGACAGCAGTAAGAACTTGCTGAAGCGGGAGAACTACGACAAGATCGTTATTCGCGGCATTGATCTGCGCGTGCAGGAAAGCATCAATCTGGTGGCGGTCACGGTCAATCCCTTCTCGGCTTACGGCTTCCATTTCGATAAAGACGAGCTGATGGAGCGAATGCAGGCACGGGTGGACATTCCGGTGATAAACGTGGAGGACGGAGCAGTATGATCGATTTGAAGTTCGAACAAAAAGAGAACATCGGCTTTCAATATGTGCTGGACGCCCTGCGGCCCAATTCCCCTTATGGAGAAGAAACGGTTCGAAAGCTGAATCCCTTTACACCTGTTGAAAAACCGGAACTTTTGCGCCAACTTGGCAACGTGCAGCGGGTACTGGAGGGCGAGCCGCTCTGCCAAAACGAGCTTAACCGGATGCTGCGTGTCTTTATGTGCGCGAAGAATATCCGCGCCACGGTTTTGAAGTGCGGCGAGGCCGCCCTCAACGAGATCGAGCTGTTTGAGGTCAAGCGGTTTTTGCTGCAGACCGAGGAAATGAAGCCCTATTTTGAAACGGTACAGTCTGTCCTGCGGCTGGAGGGCGTGACGCTGGAGGACACTTCGGAGGCGCTGGAAATTTTAGACCCCGAGCACAACCGCATCGCCACCTTTTACATCAGCGGCAGCTATTCGCCCCGGCTGCGGGCTATCCGCAAGGAGAAAAGGGCGTTGGAAGACATCATTCGCCGGCTGCAGGCCGGGCCCGAACGGGAAGAGGCCCAGGCAAAGCGCGTCCGCGTTGCGGCCGACGAAGAGCACGAAGAGGCGCGCATCCGCGGCGAGCTCAGCGAGAGCCTGCGTCCGCTGCTCCCCGCGATGCTTCATAATATGCAGACCATCGCGGATCTGGATCTGACAGTGGAAAAGGCCCGCCTTGCCCGCAAATACGGCGGCGTCATGCCCGAGATTACCGAGAGCCGCGTGGTGCTGGAAGGCATGGTCAATCCCCAGATTGCCGATCTGCTGGAGGAGAGAGGAAAGACCTTTACCCCGGTTTCCATCGCGCTGGATCGGGGCGCCACCGTCATCACCGGCGCCAACATGGGCGGCAAAAGCGTGGCGCTCAAGACCATCGCTCTCAATATCCTGCTGGCACATTGCGGATTTTTCCCCTTTGCCGGGCGGGCAAGCGTCCCACTGTTTGACGGGATGTATATTATTTCCGAGGATCTGGAGTCCATCGATAGGGGCCTTTCCAGCTTTGGCGGCGAGATCGTCCGCTTCAACCAGGTGGCGGAGAAGCTGACTGAAGGCTTTTCCTTTATTCTGCTGGACGAGTTTGCCCGCGGTACCAATCCCGACGAAGGCGCCGCCATCGTGCAGGCCGTCACATCCTGGCTCAACACGAAAAACGCTGTTACCGTTCTGGCCACCCATTATGACAATGTGGCCCAGTTGGGCGCCGCCCATTACCAGGTCATCGGACTGAAAGATATGGACTTGAAGGGGCTTCGGAACGAGATCGCGCATTCCTGCGGTGACGCGGGCGTGGAGCTGATCGCCCGGCATATGAATTACGGGCTTTACCGGGTGGAGGAGAAGCAGGATTGTCCCCGCGACGCGCTCAATATCTGCCAACTTTTGGGAATGCGAGAGGATATTCTTTTGATGGTTGAAAAGAATTATGAAGACAGGTAAAAAATCCGAAAACAATCCTGTTGACAATGGTTTAGACGTCCGCTATAATGGTAATATAAGGAAGTAAATTTCATGCTGTGTTCTGCTTTTTTTATTTGAAAATCACATATTTGGCAATAGAGGCGCAAAAAACAAGGTAGCTTTCCGATGCGAAGGGGAAGGATCCCCGAGGCGGGCGTGAATGTGTTTTTTGCCGAAAGTGCGTTTCGGATCCTGACGGACGCATTTGGGGACATCGTTCAGCACGTTGTCACTGTCATGTCATCATGAAGCGCTATTGAACGAAAGGCTTCGGCTTTTCGTTTTGTGGCGCTTTTTCTTTTTGAAGAACAAAGCGCGGCCCGACGTTTTTATTGTTTTTTATATTAACAGGACTCTTTTATGAAAATAATAAATACGAGGAGGAAAGCAAAATGAAATCTGTGATTCGTGTGAGAATGGGTGCAGAAGATGCGCATTACGGCGGAAATCTGGTCGACGGCGCGCATATGCTCCACCTGTTCGGCGACGTAGCCACCGAGTTGCTCATCATGAACGACGGCGACGAAGGCCTGTTCAAGGCTTATGACGAGGTCGAGTTTATGGCTCCCGTCCATGCCGGCGACTACATTGAGGCTTCCGGCGAGATCACCAGCATTGGCAACACTTCCCGCAAGATGACCTTTGTAGCCAAAAAGGTCATCACTCCCCGCCCCGATATCAACGATTCTGCCTGCGACGTTCTGGAAGAGCCCGTCATCGTGTGCCGCGCTTCGGGCACCTGTGTCGTGCTCAAGGATTGTCAGCGCGGCAAGCAGGTCAGGGAATAATTTAAATCTGTTTATCTGAGGTGCATTATGGAAAAACTGATTATCACCGCTTCCATCTGCGGTGCGGAAGTCACCAAAGCGCATAATCCCGCCGTTCCTTACACCAAAGAAGAAATGGTTCGCGAGGCCAGATCCGCGTTTGAGGCTGGTGCCGCCGTCATCCACGTGCATGTCCGGTGGGACGACGGTACGCCCACCCAGGACCGCGAGCGGTTCCGCGAGATTCTGGACGCCATCAGGGAAGCCTGCCCCGGCGTCATTCTGATCCCCTCTACCGGCGGCGCCGTGGGCATGACCGCCGAGGAGCGCCTGCAGCCCACCGAGTTGTTCCCCGAAATGGCCACGCTGGACTGCGGCACCTGCAACTTCGGCGACGACGTTTTCACCAATGATATGCCCACCATGCGCGCCTTTGGCAAGCGCATGATCGAAAACGGCATCAAACCCGAATATGAGTGCTTCGAGATCGGCCATCTGGACACCGTCCTCACCATGGCCAAGAAGGGCGAGGTCCCCGGCGATCCCATGCAGTTCAACTTCGTGCTGGGCGTTTCCGGATGTACGCCTGCCACGCCCGAGAATCTGGCCTTCCTGGTCAGCAAGATCCCGGCCGGTTCCACCTGGACGGTCACCGGCGTCGGCCGCGGTGCGTTCCCCATGGCGGCCTGCGGCATCATCATGGGCGGCAACGTCCGCGTCGGCTTCGAGGACAATATCTATCTGGGACGCGGCCAGAAGGCCCAGTCCAACGGCGAGCTGGTGGCCAAAGTTGTTCGTCTGGCCAAAGAGCTGGGCCGTGAGGTCGCCAATCCTGACGAGGCCCGTGTGATCTTCGGCTTGAAAAAATAAGGCTTTGATCCAAACAATTCTGTTATTATTTTGAGGAGGTTTTCCCATGTCCATGAAAGGCAATAAGTACGGCACACACCGCGTCATCGAGCCAAAGGGCGTTCTCACCCAGGCGGCCTGGAAGGTCGACAACGACATGACCAAGGAGTATTCCAACGAAATCATTTGCGATGTCACATCTCTGAACATCGACTCCGCTTCCTTCACCCAGATCTCCGAAGCCTGCGGCGGCGACGAGAAGAAGATCGGTGAAATGATCCTGGGCATCGTTGCCGAGCGCGGCAAGCAGCAGAATCCCGTTACTGGTTCCGGCGGCATGTTTAAGGGCGTCGTCGCCCGTATCGGTGAAGACTTGCTGAATAAGCCCGGCTTTGATCTGAAGGTGGGTGACAAGATCGTTTCTCTGGTCTCTCTGTCCATGACTCCGCTGAAGATCGACAAGATCCTGGCCATCCACAAGGATATCGACCGCGTCGATATCGTCGGCCAGGCCGTTCTGTTCGAGTCCGCCCTGTACGCCAAAATGCCTGAGGATATGTCCGAGCCTCTGGCGCTGGCCGCACTGGACGTGGCCGGCGCTCCCGCGCAGGCCCGCAAACTGCCTCACGAGGGCGACAACGTCCTGATCCTGGGCGCCAACGGCAAGTCCGGCGTTCTGTGCGGTTGGGAAGCCATGAAGAAGGTCGGCCCCAAGGGCAAGGTTGTCGGCGTCGTCCGCAATCCCAAGCAGGTCCCCGCTCTGATGGAGCTGGGCGTTTATACTGACGTGATCGTTGCCGACTGTACCAAACCCGTCCAGGTTATGGAAGAGGCGTTGAAGGTCACGGGCGGCAAGGAATACGATCTCTCTATCTGCTGCGTCAATATCGAGTCCTGTGAGATGTCGGCCATCCTGCCCGTCCGTGACGACGGCATGGTCTACTTCTTCTCCATGGCCACCAGCTTCACCAAGGCCGCTTTGGGCGCCGAGGGAATCGGCAAGGACGTCACCATGATCATCGGCAACGGTTATACCAAGAACCATGCCCAGATCACGCTGGACGTTCTGCGCGAGTCTCCCAAGCTGCGTAAGCTGTTCGACGAGAAATACGTCTGATTGTCCGGATATCACATTATCCTGCAGGAGAGCGGTCTCCTGCAGGCCTCGCCCGCTGAACAGGTATTTTTTTAACGCAGAAAGGAGCGTATTTTTATGAGAAAGAGCAGAGAAAACGGCCTGTTTCTGGATGTTCCCGCTGAAAAGTGGAACGATTGGCATTGGCAGGTCGAAAATCGTATTGAGACGCTGGATGAGTTGAAAAAGTACGTCAAGCTGACCCCGAAAGAGGAAGAGGGCGTCGCCACCACGCTGGGCAAGCTGCGCATGGCAATCACTCCTTACTATCTGTCCCTGATCGACCTGGACGATCCCTACGATCCCATCCGCAAGCAGGCGATCCCCACCGGACACGAACTGGAGTTTGCTGATTATGAAAACGCCGACCCCTTGCACGAGGATACCGATTCCCCATGTCCCGGCCTGACCCACCGTTATCCCGACCGTGTTCTGCTGCTGATCACGGATCAGTGTTCCATGTATTGCCGTCAATGCACCCGCCGCCGCTTTGCCGGCCAGAACGACTGTGAAGTTCCCAAGGCACAGATCGACAAGTGCATCGAGTATGTTGCCGCCCATCCCGAGGTGCGCGACGTGCTGCTGTCCGGCGGCGACTGCCTGATGGTCTCCGACGAGATGCTGGAATATATCATCGCCAAGATCCGCGCCATCCCGCATGTGGAAATCATCCGTCTGGGCTCCCGCACCCCCGTCGTCATGCCGCAGCGCATCACGCCCGCGCTGTGTGATATGCTGAAGAAGTATCATCCCATTTGGCTGAATACCCATTTCAACACCCCCAACGAGATCACAGAGGAAGCCGCCCGTGCCACCGCGATGCTGGCTGACGCCGGCGTTCCCCTGGGCAACCAGAGCGTACTGCTGGCCGGCGTGAACGATTGCATCCACGTGATGCTCAAGCTGGTCAACGAGCTGGTTCGCATCCGTGTCCGCCCCTATTATATCTACGCCTGCGATCCGTCTCTGGGCCTGAGCCATTTCCGCACCCCCGTTTCCAAGGGGATCGAGATCATGGAGGCCCTCCGCGGCCATACCTCCGGCTACTGTGTGCCCACCTTTGTAGTCGACGCTCCCGGCGGCGGCGGCAAGACCCCTGTCATGCCCACTTACGTGATTTCTCAGACCCCGCGAAAGGTCGTCCTGCGCAACTTCGAGGGCGTCATCACCACGTATACCGAGCCCGCGCATTATGTCCAGGATTGCCATTGCCCGATCTGCACCGGCAAGGAAAAGCTCAAGATCGAGAAGATCGGCGTGGCCGGACTGGCCATCGGTACCGCGCAGAGATATCTGGAACCCGCTAAGCTGCCGAGAAGAGACCGTTTCACCAAATAAAAGTATAAGTATCGGAAGGGCGAAGTATGGAAAGCAAATTGAATTTGAATTGGGAGCTGGTAGCAAAAGCGCGCGCCAGCGCCTCAAAGGTTGCCGACGATGTGCAGGAATTTATCGACGCACATACGACCGTTACGGTGGAGCGGGCGGTCTGCCGCTTACTGGGCATTGACGGCGTCAACGACGTAGATGTGCCCCTGCCCAACGTCGTGGTCGATCATCTGCTGGAGAAGGGGGTCCTGCCCGGCGGTGCCGCGTTTTACGTGGGCAACGCCATGGCGGAATACCATCTGGATCCGCAGGAGGTGGCGGAGAAGGTCAATGCTGGCGAGATTGATCTGAGCCGTGTGCCCGTGCACACCGCAGAAGAGATCCGCGCCGCCGTCATGCCCATTGTCAACGCCACGCTGGAGCGGATCAATCAAAACGTCGCTATGAGAAACACTTTCCTCAAGGAGTTTGGCGACAAAGAGGGACCCTACCTTTACATTATCGTGGCCACCGGTAATATCTATGAGGATATTATCCAGGCCAAGGCCGGCGCCAAGCAGGGCGCCGATATCATTGCAGTCATCCGCACTACCGGCCAGAGCCTTCTGGACTATGTGCCTTACGGCGCCACCACCGAGGGTTTCGGCGGCACCTATGCCACGCAGGAGAACTTTCGTCTGATGCGCGCCGCGCTGGACGAGGTGGGGCGGGAGCAGAAGCGCTATATCCGCCTCTGCAACTACTGCTCCGGCCTGTGTATGCCCGAAATCGCCGCCATGGGCGCGTTGGAACGCCTGGACGTTATGCTGAACGACGCGCTTTACGGCATTCTGTTCCGCGATATCAATATGCAGCGCACCATCGTTGACCAGTATTTCTCCCGTATCATCAACGGCTATGCAGGCGTCATCATCAATACCGGCGAGGATAACTATCTGACCACCGACGACGCCATCACCAGCGCCCACACCGTTCTGGCCTCTCAGTTCCTGAACGAAGCCTTTGCGCTTCGCGCCGGCATGAGAGAGGAGCAGATGGGCTTGGGCCATGCTTTTGAGATGGATCCCTCCGTGGAGAACACCTTCCTCTATGAGCTGGCGCAGGCGCAGATGGCCCGCGAGATCTTCCCCAAGGCCCCGCTGAAGTATATGCCTCCCACGAAATTTATGACGGGCAATATCTTCCGTGGCCATATTCAGGACGCGCTGTTCAACATGGTCACCATCCTGACCGGCCAGAAGCTGCATCTGCTGGGGATGCTCACCGAGGCTATCCACACCCCGTTTATGTCTGACCGCGCACTGTCCATCGAGAATGCGCAGTACATCTTCCGCACCATGAAGGACTTGGGCGCGGAGCTGACCTATAAGGAAGGGGGCATCATCCAGACCCGCGCCAATGAAGTGCTGACCAAGGCCACTGACTTGCTGGCCGAGATCGAGAAGCTGGGCCTGTTCACCACCATCGAAAAGGGCATCTTTGCCGATGTAAAACGGCCCAAGGACGGCGGCAAGGGACTCAGCGGCGTCGTCATCAAGAGCGCCGAATATTTCAATCCCTTCGTTGAGACTATGAAAGGGAGGGTGGCTGCCGAATGAGCTCCGGACTGTATAATACCCATAAGATCGACTTTGATACCACTCTTGACCTGACCCGGTTGAAGCCCTACGGCGACACCATGAACGACGGCAAGGTGCAGACCAGCTTCACCCTGCCCGTCAAGGACGACGCCAAGGGAGAGGAAGCGGCCCGCCAGATCGCCAGAAAGATGGGCCTTGAAGAGCCCAACGTGGCCTACCATGCCCCGCTGGACAAGGAATTCACCTTCTATGTGGTTTATGGAAGCTGTGTTCACAGCATCAACTACGAGGACATCCATGTGATGACCGTGGAATCTGATGTAATGAGCATGGAAGAAACCAATGACTTCATCCGCGAGCACTTCGGACGCAAGCTGGTGGTCGTGGGTGCATCCACCGGCACCGACGCCCACACCGTGGGCATCGACGCCATCATGAACCGTAAGGGCTTTGCCGGCCATTACGGCCTCGAGCGGTATGAGATGCTGGAAGCCTATAACCTGGGTTCTCAGATTCCTAACGAAGAGTTTATAAAAAAAGCCGTTGCGCTGCACGCCGACGCGCTTCTGATCTCCCAGACCGTTACGCAGAAGGACGTCCACATCCAGAACCTTACTGAGCTGATTGAGCTTCTAGAGGCGGAGGGTCTGCGCGACAGATTTATTGTGGTCTGCGGCGGCCCTCGCATCACCCATGAGCTGGCCAAAGAGCTGGGTTACGATGCCGGTTTTGGCGCCGGGACCTATGCCGATGACAATATCAGCTTCATCGTCACCGAAATGGTCAAGCGCGGCATAAGATGATCCGCTGACGCCCGCGCCGGGCGGCTGCTACGTTCTCATGCCGTCTGGTCTGCAGTTGTCTTGTCATCCGTTGCTTTTTTGCCGTATTTTACAAAAATAAAAGGGATTTTCTGTAAATCCCGCGGCCCGCTATTGATTTTTTTGCAAAATATGGTATTGTAAAATTATGGTCAAACAAGTGAAAGTATCATGCTCACGATAAAACAAGAGGAGGAATTGAAATGGCAAAGAAACCTGTTCTTACCCCCGCCGAGGCAGCGGCAATGATCCCCGAGGGCGCTACCATCATGTGCGGCGGTTTCCTTGGCTGCGGTCAGGCGCGCGCGATCGTTAAAGAACTGGCCAGGCTGGGCACCGGGAATCTGACTCTCATCGCCAATGATATGGGCCGCGCTGTGGGTCCCATGGGCGAAGAGTTTTTCGGTATTGCCGAGCTGATCCACAATCGTCAGGTCAAACGCATCATTTCTACCCACGTGGGCATGACACCCGAAGTGGGGGAACAGGGTACTGAAGGCACCCTGCAGGTCAACCTGCTGCCGCAGGGCACGCTGGCTGAGTGCATCCGCGCCGACGGCGCCGGTCTCGGCGGCGTTCTGACTCCTGTCGGCGTTGATACGTTGATCGAAGAGAGCCCCCTGTGCATGGGCAAGCATACCATTAACGGCAGGGAATACCTGCTGATGAAGCCTGTCCACGCGGATTTCGCTCTTTTAGGCGCCTATAAGTGCGATGAATACGGTAACTGCTGGTATAAGGGTACCATGCGCAATTTCAACCCCGTCATGGCCACCGCCGCCGACGTGGTCATCGCTGAGTGCGAGTACCTTGTCCCCGTGGGCGAGATCGAGCCGGAGAACGTGTATACCTATGGGATGTGCGTCGACTACATCGTGGAAGGAGAGAGAAAATAATGGATAAGTCTGAAATCAAAGCCTTTATTGCCAAACGCTGTGCAAAAGAACTGAAAGACGGCGACATCGTCAATCTGGGCATTGGTCTGCCCACGATGATCCCCGCTTATCTGCCCGAGGGCGTCGAACTGGTCATCCACGCCGAGCTGGGCATCGTGGGCGCAGGCGACACCCCCCACGAAGGCGATGTCAACTACGACCCCTATCATGTCACCGATGCCGGCGGCGGCGTTGCTTGCGTTGCTTACGGCGGAGGCTTCATTGATTCCGCCGCTAACTTCGGCCTCATCCGCGGCGGCCACGTAGACGCCTGTTTTCTGGGTGCTCTGGAGGTAGACCAGGAGGGCAATCTGGCCAACTGGATCATCCCGGGCAAGAGAATGCCCGGCATGGGCGGAGCCATGGATCTGTGCGTCGGCGCCCGCCGCTGCATCGTCTGTATGGAGCATACTGCCAAGGGCAATCCCAAAATCCTTGAGAAGTGCCGTCTGCCTCTGACCGCTTCTCACTGCGTGAACAAGATCATTACCGAGATGTGCGTCTTTGAGGTCACCGACAAGGGCCTCGTGATGACCGAGATCAACCCCGAGTTCACCGTTGATCAGATCCGTTCTGCAACCGCCGCGCCCTTTGAGGTTGCCGCAAATCTGAAGAGCATGGTCGACTGAGTGTTGCGATCCTAAAAACAGGCTGCATTTTGCAGCCTGTTTTTTATTTACGGGTCGCGTTCCAGTACATGCCAGATTGCCATGCTGCCGAAGCCGCATGTTTTGTAAAGCAGCTCGGGCTTGGTGTCATTATAAATACGCCCGGAAACCGTCACGAAATCGGCTATAGGCTTTAACCGGACAAGCAGCTCGTTGACGATATACACGCCCAAGCCGCGCCGTCGATAGGCGGGAGCTACCTGGATCCATTCTAAAATTCCCTCGCCGATCTCTGCGTCAAACTCCGCGATCCCAGAGGCCGCGATTTTGGCGGTGGCGCTGTCGGCCAGAGCGATCCACAGCTCGGGCCGATAAGTCGGCCGTCTTCTGAAGAAAGAAAGCTCCTCTTCCGAGGCCCGCTCCTGCGGGTAACATTCCCCAATATGCCGGGAAAGCTCCGCCGCCGTGGGGGAAATCAATTTAAATCCGGCGGGGACCGCTTTTTGCTCGACCCGGTCAAGGCCATGGTATAGCTTGAAATACGGCTCGTCCTTGCAGCCCTGCGCCATCTCGGGAGTAAACAGATCGTCCCGGACCACGCGGATATAATCGGGGACCGTTACGCTGTTAGTTTTCCAAAAGGGGAGAGAGGAGGCACGGCACGGCGAGGCAAGGTAAGTGCCCTTATTCATCGTATTCTCCTTTCAATCGGCGTCTTCCTCTTCCCTGGGAGGAAGCTCGATCAAGATGCGCGTTACCCGGAGTTCGTCCAATTCTTCTACGGTGATATTGAGATTGCGCCATGTCAAACGGTCGCCCGCAGCAGGAAAATCGCCCTGTAGCTCGGTGATCCATCCGCCGACGGTGGCGCTGTCAAACTCGTCCTCGTATTGATCCAGATCCAGCTCCCAGAGCAAATCGTGAAGACTCATGCTGCCGCTGACGCGGAAATGCGTATCGTCCAGCGCCTGAAGCTCACTTTCAATGGGGTCGCTCTCGTCCCAGATGTCGCCCACCAGCTCTTCCAGAATATCCTCCAGCGTGACCACGCCGCAGTTGCCACCAAAATCATCCAGCACCACGGCCATCTGCAGATGACGGGAACGCAGTTCTCGCAATGCCACGGGAAGATGCGTGCTCTTATGCAGGAAAAAAGCCGGCATGATCAGGGCTTCGATCGGAGTCGATGGATCGTCCGCCAGAATCCGGTAGGCGTGATTCAGATAAAGAACGCCCTTTACGGAATCCAGATCCTCTTCATAAACAGGGATGCAGGAAAAGGGAGATTCATCCATGATCTTCAGGATCGTTTCGCGGGAGTCTTTCAGGTCGATGGCCGTCAGATCCACGCGGGGCGTGAGGATCTCTTCCACCGTCGTTTCACCGAACCCGACTGCCGATTGAAGCAGGTCGGACCGGTCTTCGTCGATCACACCTTCATCTTCCACGGTCTCAATCATGGTGACGAGCTCGTCGGCGGTGATGGGAGCCAGCTCGGGCATCCCGCCCCAGAGGGCCGAGATCCGGTCAACAAGCCGGGTGATCCCCGTTACCATCGGGTTGGTAACGATCATCAGCAGGCGCAGGGGAGCGGCCGTCCGGCTGACAAAGGAATCGCTGTGCTCTTTTGCAAGGATCTTCGGAAAGATTTCGCCGAAAATCAGGATCAGAACGGTCATGACCAGCGTGGCATAGATCGTGCCGTCATTGCCGAACAGGCGGATGGCGATCACAGTGGCAATAGAAGACGCAGCGATGTTTACCAGATTGTTTCCGATCAGGATCGTACACAGCGCCCGGTCGTAATGGGTGCAAATGGCATAGGCGATCTGCGCCGTGCGGGAGCCTCCGTCGGCGGCGTTTTTCAGCCGCAGGGGATTGACCGCGGCAAACGCGATCTCTGTTCCGGAGAAAAACGCGGAACAGCAGATCAGCCCCACGATGGCGAGATACAGGAACAGATCAGGCATTCCGCGTCACCGTCCCTTCGGCACCTTCTTCGTCGCGGATATCGCCGACCAGCTCTTCCAAAATGTCCTCCACCGTAAGGACGCCCAGCGTTTTGCCGTTTTCGTCCTGTACGATACCAAGCTGGACGCGGTGACTGCTCATTTGACGCAGGACCTCGTCGATAGGCGATTCCGGCCGCACGAAGGCCGCCGGATTGAGCATGGTACGCAAGCGCGTTTTTGCGCCCTGACGTAGATAGCTGCGAAGAAACGTGCGGATATGGATGACGCCAATGACATGATCGAGATCGCCGCGATACACGGGGATGCGGGAATGAGTGTGCGTTTTGATGAATTCCGCCGCCATCGCCGCAGGCGTTCCGATCTCAAGCGCCTCGATGGTTTCTGCAGGCTGCATGGCCTGCTGCGCGGTAATGTGATCGAACGCCACCGCCGCCGAAAGAAGGCGGCCTTCGTCCTTTTCCTGGATCGAAGGGGAGTCCTGCGCCGTTTCCAGCATATATTCCAATTCCGCCTCGGTAAAGGACGGTTTTGTGTCACCGCCGAAAAGACGGGCGATTAAAGATGAAATTTTGTTGAAAAACCATGCAAAGGGAGCAAAGATGCGCATCAGGAACCGCAGAGAGCGGGCAACTGCCAGCGAAGCGGTATCCGCATGGCTGCGGGCATAGCTTTTCGGCAGCATTTCACTGATAAAAAACACCAGCACCGTCATCACGATGGTGGTCCACACGGCGGCCTTCGGGCCCCAGATCCGGCTGGCGAGCATGGTGGCAAGGGCTGAGCCGCCAATGTGCATGATATTGTTGCCGATCAGAAGGGTGGTCAGGGCGCTGTCAAAATGATCGTGAATATACATGGCGGTCCTGGCGCGCCGGTCGCCGGCTTCCGCTTGCGTTTTTTGCCGGATCTTGTTCGCGGAGGCAAAAGCGATCTCCGCGCCCGCAAAATATCCGCCGCCCAGAATCAAAAGGATCAAAAGAAAATAATAAGGCCAACTGCCGTCGCCCATGGGGTCATACAACTCCTTGTTGTCAGAATAAATTCAGTATAGCATATCCTGTATGAAATGGCAAATTCTCAAAAGAGCCTCCGGAAAACCGAAGGCCCTTTGTTTGCGCAAAAGCAGCTTACAAAAACATCGGCCAGAGCAGGAAACCTCCACAGGCCACGATGCCGGTAAACAGCAGGATGATGACCAGATAACCCATAATATCGCGGGCGGAGAGACCGGCAACGCCCAGAGCGGGCAGAGCCCAGAATGGCTGTATCATGTTGGTCCATTGATCGCCCCATGCCACCGCCATGGCGGTCAGGCCGTCACCGACCTGCAGCACACGGCCAGCCGGCATCATGATGGGACCCTGAACATTCCACTGGCCGCCGCCGGAGGGAACGAAGAAGTTGACGATGCCGGCAGCTAGGAAAGACAGCATCGGGAAGGTTGTCTTGTTGGAGATGCTGACAAAAAAGTTGGAAATGACGGAGGCCAGAGAAACGCCGCTCTTGTTGGCCGCGACCATCATACCCATGATACCGGCATAGAAGGGGAACTGCAGCAGGATCCCCGCGGCGCCGCCGGCAGCGTCTCCGATGGCGTCGACGTATTTCCGCAGGTCGCCATGGAGCAGAATGCCAAGAGACAGGAAGATAAAGTTGACGATGTTCAGACCCAAGGTAAAGCCGTTTTCAATAAAATAATAAACGATGTAAGAGAAGCAGGCGACCACAAGAATGATCCACAGGAGCCGAGAGTGTTCGATCTTTTCTGCGGGGGTCTCCTTCTTGTAAGTACGCTCGGCCTCATCCTTCAGCAGGGAAGGATCGACGCAGATCACATGGCTTTCTTCGGGATGCATAGCGTAGTTGATGATGGGCATAAGGAGCAGAACGACGCAGCACATGATAAGGTTGACGGGATGGAAGACCGTTTCCGTAATGGGAGCCTGATAGGTGATTTCGGAAAACGTCTTGCCGGAGACCAGATCCAGAGGAATGGAACCGGACAGACCGGCGTGCCACACGACAAATCCGGAATAGGCGGAGGCGATCAGCAGGGGATAGTCCACCGTGCGGACACGGCGGGCGATCTCCTTCGCCAACAGGGCGCCGACGATCAGACCGAAGCCCCAGTTGAGCCAGCAGCAGATCACGGAAACAAAGGTGGTGATGATGATGGCGGAACGGTTGTCACGGGCCAGGGAAGCGATGGCGCCCAGCGCCCGCTTGCAGATTTTCGCGGAGGCCATAGAGGAGCCGAGGACCAGAACCAGAGCCATCTGCATGGAGAACGCCAGCAGGTTCCAGAAGCCGGAGGTGTTGCCCCAGGAAGCCAGCATTTTGATCGGGCCCATGCCGGTGGCCAGCATACCGCCGAGAAAGACGATGATGCTCAGAATTACGGCGAACAGGAAGGGGTCCGGCAGCCAGCGGTTGATGACCCGCACGCATCCGTTTACAAACCTTTTGAACACAGGCACAACTCCTTTCGATAAAAAATCTTACAGAATCCCGCCTGTATTATAACAAAAAATTTACAAAAATACAATAAATAAAATGTTAATAATTGGAAAACAACAACAAGGAAAAGCTGGTTTTCCCGTAAATGCGGACAGGAGTTATCAAAGTTGTCTTAAGCCCTCAGGCTTAAGAATAAGAAGAAATGTCAGGCAGACGGAAAATCACCGTCTTCGGGGTGAAAATAGCGCGAAAGCTCTGTCGGCAGGAAGATGCCGCGGTCTGTAACGACCCCTGAAACCAGCGATCCGGGCGTGACGTCAAAAGCGGGATAGAGCCCTTTTACGCCGGGCAGCGTCGCCCTGCGTCCCAAGTGATCCAGCACGGCGCTGCCGTCCCGATATTCGATCGTCACGTCACACACGCCGGACTTTTTTCGGTCGGGTGAGCCTGTTACATAATAGGGAACGCCGAAACGTCCGGCGCAAAGCGCGATCTGCAGTGTGCCGACCTTGTTTATGATCGTGCCGTCCATGCAGATGACGTCGGCCGCGGAGGTAAAGAGATCGACCGCGCCGGAAGAAAGGACCGCTGCCGGCATGTTATCAGTGATGACGGTGACGTCGCAGTCCTGCTGCACGGCAACGCTGGCCGTCAGCCGGGCGCCCTGCAAAAACGGGCGGGTCTCGGGGCAGATCATCCGCACGGTTTTCCCTTGCGCCGCCGCCGTCCGCAGCAGCATCCCGATCACGGTTTCGGCAAAGCACTGCGTCATGATCACGGAATGCTCCGGCAGACGATCCGCCAGAAATCCCGCGCAACGGGCGATATTGCGATAGCGCCGTTCCATCAGCTCTACGGCGTATTCACGCAGCGTTTCCGCGATATCCTGTCCGGCATCAAACGCAGCCGAGGCGCGGGCGAGAGCTTCGCCGGTGATGGCTTCCATGCGGGAAGCGGTGGTCGGGCGGGCGTGAGACAGGCGAAAGGCCGCATCTCTCAAAAACGCCATGGGATCCGCACTTTTGCGGCATTCCCAAGCGGCAAGCGCCATGCCGTGGGCGGCGGCGTAATAGGGCCCGGCACTCTGGGTGACCATATCCGCGATGGCGCGGGCCACCGCTTCGTGGGTGCGGCAGACGACGAAGCGTTCTTCTATCGGATAGACTCTTCTGTCCAGGATCCGCACTGCGCCGTCTTCATACCAGGCAACATTTTCATACCGCAGCAAAAACGCCAGATCGTGATCCTCTCGCTGATGATCCATGATCGCACCTCCCAAAATTCATGTTTTGCATCCTTGTATCACTTTAACATATTTGCCCGGAAATTTCCACAATTTTTGCCGGGAGAAATAAACAGAATGTTACAAAAATGATAATAAAAATGAAAATCGGAATAATATGCCGCTTTTTTACTTGAATTTTATGTGCGAAGATGATAAGATACAGACAGTAGCTTTTCCAATAACTGTACAAAGTGCACGACAATCAACAGGGAGGAAGATAACAATGAAAAAGTTTCTGGCACTGCTCCTGGCCGCGATGATGGTCATGGCCCTTGCGGCCGGCTGCGGCAACAACGGGGGCAATAACTCCGGCAACGCGGTCACCGCCGACGATATCGCCGACGAGATGACCTCTGAAAACGGCAAGTACGAAATCGCCTTCGTCACCGACGTGGGCCTGCTGAAGGACAAGTCCTTCAACCAGGGCACTTACGACGGCGTGAAGCTCTATGCAAACGCCAACGGCAAGACTTACAAGTATTATCAGCCTGCCAACGACAATCAGGCCACTGATGACGACCGCTATGACGCCATGAAGGCAGCCATTGACAACGGCGCTACCACCGTCGTTTGCGCCGGTTTCATGCAGGAAGGCGCGCTTTCCCGCATTGCTGCTGAGTATCCCGACGTCAACTTCATCTTCATCGACGGTTATCCCATCGGCCTGGACAATGTGGCCGGTATCGCTTTCCAGGAAGAGCAGGCTGGTTACCTGGCCGGTTATGCCGTCGTCAAGGAAGGCTATGAAAAGCTCGGATTCTCCGGCGGCGGCGGCGGCACCAACCCCGCCTGTTGCCGTTACGGCTACGGCTTTGTGCAGGGCGCCAATGACGCTGCGAAGGAAATGGACAAGACTGTTACCATCGACTACACCTGGCAGTACGGCGCGTCCTTCTCCGCTTCTCCCGAGCTGCAGGCCATGATGAAGGGCTGGTATGAGAACGGCACCGAGATCGTTTTCGCCTGCGGCGGCTCCATCTTCCAGTCCATCGCGGCCGCTGCCGCTGAGAACGACGGCAAGGTCATCGGCGTCGACGTCGACCAGTCCTTCGATTCTCCCACCGTCGTCACCTCGGCCATGAAGGGCCTGTCCTCTTCCGTCGAGTGGGCGCTGGGCAAGGTCTATGCTGGCCAGTTTGCTGAGATCGGCGGCAAGGGCACTTCTCTGGGAGCCAAGGACGATTCCGTCGGTCTGCCCACCGCCACCTGGTCCATGACCAACTTCACCGCCGCGCAGTATGAGACCCTGTTCAACGATATCGTTGCTGGCAAGGTCCAGATCGACGCCAATGCTCCCACCGAGGACGACATTGCCGATATGACCTTCTCCAACGTCACCGTCAACTATCGCTGATCTCGTGCAATCAATCAAAATACCCCGCGCATTGCAAAATGCGTGGGGTATTTTTGCGCGTGAGCCGGGCATGGCACGATTCTCGCGGGGAAAGTCCCGCCACGGGTATTAACCGCCAAGTGTAGCGAACCGCAAGCCGGGGTCAGCAATGGCAACGGGGGAGGAAGCGGTGTAGCAAAGCCGAGGAGCCTACGAACAGAAACCGGATATGAGGCTAAGCGGTGGGCAAGGCTGCGTAACAAGCCAAAGCCCGAAGGGTAAACGTAAAACCGAAGCAGTAAATCCGGAGGTTGTGCGGCGAAAGAATCGTGTCTTACCCCGGGAGGCCCGGTCAGCGCGGGGAACCGCGTGCGACAAAAAGCTCATGACCGGGAGTCAGCTGAAGCCATAGTACCGGGAGCACCAAACCGGAAAGGGCCTAATGTCAAAGCAATGCGAAACGCTGTAAGCAAGGTCGGGATACTCCGAAACAGAGGATACGCCCAACAAGCGGGAACGTAAGCCCATGGAGGCGGAAGGCAGGCGGGAGAATTTCCGGCAGCTTTACAAGCAGAAGGAGGAGCACAAGAGGAACTGAGTGAAAGCAGTTTATCGAGTCCTTCTCAATTCCTGTATCAGTGCAATAATCCCTGCGGCCCAAAAGAGGAGCGAGAAAAGAAACGCTATCATTCCGCCATTTGACCAGGATTTAAGCGCGAGCGTATCAAATACGATCAGAAATCCAAACCAAAAGATCAGAAAAACGAGGGTATAAAGACCAATGCGGCTGGCCTTGTTCACCGGCCTTTCAAAAGCAGGGTCTTCTTCCACAGGCGCAACGGGCGCCTGTTGTGCGAAGGGATCCCAAATACCCGCATCCGGGGCCAGCCGATTGCCGCATTCTTCGCACAGACGCTCCCCGCGCTTGTTCTTATGTCCGCAACAGGGGCATTTTACCGTTCGCATAACGAAACACCTCATATTCCAAATATTTTATTCTTATTTCGGCGGATTGCATTTCGAGCAGGGGGTATAGCCCTTCGCCTTGGCGTCGTCCAGTGCGATGGCGATCTTGCTGGAACTGAGATAAGCGCAGCCGTCGGCGTGATACTTCTTGCCGCTTTTGGTCACATAAACCGTGCCGCCCGTCCCGGGGAGCGAACGGCCGGCATCGCCGTCCCCGGCGGGAGCGGTGGGAACAAGCTGCTGCACCTTGCCGGAAGAAGCGCCGGTGCGTTCCCGCACATTGGAAACATAGGCGGAAGCTGCGGCAGCGGCGTCGCTTTCCTGCTTAGCATAGCCGTCGCCATAGCCGGATTCATAGCCCTGCTGATAGCTGTCGCCGGCTTCCTGCAAAAGGGCCTCCTGCTGTTCCGCCAACCCTGCGGAATACCCTTCGGCCTGCCCGTCGCTGAAGCCGGAGGCATAGCCCTCGGCGCGGGATTCCTCCGCGCCCGTTTCATAGCCGCATTGATAGCCGTTGTGATACGCCTCTTCCCGGGCCAGCGCCAGATCCTCCGCCGTAAACCGGTTGCCGCAGCCTGCGGCAGTCAGAAGAAAAAGACAGAAAACTCCCACGAATAAAAGCTTTTTCATTTCACAAACCTTCTCTCTCTATTGGTTGTGATCGTGCGCGGAAAAGCAGAATAAAAAGCAAGTGTGATTCGCGCAAAGGGAAAGGGGTTAGTACACGTATTCAAACTGGATGCCCAGCACGTCCACGGTGTCCTTTTCCTGAATGCCCTTGGCCTCCAGCATGTCAAAGACGCCGGCCTTTCGCAGCGTGCGCTCAAAATACATGCGGGATTCGTATTCGTCAAAGTTCACCGAGCTTACGATGCGCTCGACCCAGGCGCCCGTGACATAGAAAACGGCGTCATCACCCCGGACGATGTGAATATCCCGCTCGCCAGTCAGGTCCGGCATGGTTTCCAGCGTCATCTCGGGCTGAAAGATCTCCACCGGCGGCAGGGTCTCCAGCTTGTTCCAGACAGCATAAACCAGTTCTTTTACGCCCTGTCCCGCGGCGGCGGACATTTGCAGAAGGGGATAGCCCAGTTCGTCGGCCTTTTTCTGCAGGCGGGCCAGATTGTCCGAGCCCTCCTCCAAAATATCGCACTTGTTGGCCACGATGATCTGCGGTCTGCGGGAAAGCTCCTGACTGTAATGTGTCAGCTCCCGGTTGATGGTCTCCAGATCCTCCACCGGGTCGCGGCCCTCGCTGCCCGAAGCATCCACCAAATGCACCAGCAGACGGCAACGCTCGATATGCCGCAAAAAGTCGTGTCCCAGGCCTGCGCCCTCGGCGGCGCCTTCGATGATGCCCGGAATATCGGCGCACACAAAGGAGGAGCCCTCGGAAATAAACACCACGCCCAGATTTGGCTGGAGGGTGGTGAAGTGATAATTGGCGATCTTGGGGCGGGCCGCCGAGATCATGGAAAGCAGCGTGCTTTTGCCCACGTTGGGGAAGCCGATGAGGCCCACGTCGGCGATGAGCTTGAGCTCCAGCACGATAAACCGTTCGTCACCCTCCAGACCCGGCTTGGCAAAACGGGGCGCCTGGCGGGTTGGCGTGGCGAAGTGGGCGTTGCCCCAGCCGCCCCGGCCGCCGCATGCGGCAATAAAGGGCTCGTCGTCGGACATATCGTGGAGTAGGGCGCCGGTCTCGCCGTCGCGGATCAGGGTACCTAAAGGCACCTTAATTACGGTGTCGGCGCCGTCCTTGCCAAAGCGGCGCTTGGTGCCGCCCGGCTCGCCGTCGCTTGCCGCATATTTCTTTTTATAGCGAAAATCCAGCAGGGTGGACATATGGCGGTCTACCGTAAAGACAATGTTTCCACCCCGTCCGCCGTCGCCGCCGTCAGGCCCGCCGGAGGCCACATATTTTTCCCGGTGAAATCCGATGTGGCCGTCGCCGCCGCGTCCGGCCTTGATGCGGATCTTTGCAACGTCAACAAACATATGCATCATTCCTTGCTCTGTTCAATATTTTAAAGATTATATCACGATTTTTCCGATATTTCCAGTAGGACTTGCGTTTTCCGCAAACGCGCGGTAAAAAGACCCGTTTCAGGGCAAAAGAAAACCTCCCGGACTTGCGCCCGGGAGGCAGAGCCACAAAGCAAATTACTGCTGCACGTCTTCGTAAACCGAGACCTGCTTGCGGTCGCGGCCCAGCTTCTCAAAGCGGACCGTACCGTTGGTCAGAGCAAACAGCGTATCGTCGCTGCCTCTGCCCACATTGGTACCCGGATGAATCTTCGTGCCGCGCTGCTTGACGAGGATGTTGCCTGCCAGAACGAACTGACCGTCAGCACGCTTCACGCCAAGGCGCTTGGACTCGGAATCGCGGCCGTTCTTCGTAGAGCCGACACCTTTTTTATGAGCCATTCCATTGCACCTCCGATTGGTAGTAGTGTGAATTACGCGATGGTCTCGATGACAACCTTGGTATAAGGCTGTCTGTGACCCTGTTTTCTGCGGTAGTTCTTTTTAGGCTTCATCTTATAGACGATGACCTTCCTCTGCTTGCCGGATTTGACCACCTTACCGGTGACCTTGCCGCCCATGGTCAGAGCGCCGTCGTTGCCGACCATCAGCGTCTCAAAATCCACGGCCGCGCCGTCCTCCAGATCCAGCTTCTCCACATAGATCTCGTCACCCTCGGAAACCTTATACTGCTTTCCGCCGGTCTTGATGATTGCGTACATTGTCTTTGCACCTCTCCTTCATTTCGGGCTCGCTTTAGGGGCGTGACCGAGGTCAACTTAAAAGACCCGTTCAATGCGGCCTTTTTATTATACTTATGAAACTGAAAAAAGTCAAGGCTTTTTCGGAAAAAACCGGCGTTTTTTGCGGAAAACCGAAGGATTCTTTTCCGGTTCAGCGCACATACACCGCGTTTTGCCGCCAGTCGTCGCCTGGGCGGTGCTGTTTCCACGCGGGCAGGGCAAGCGCGTACAGGTCGGCAGCCCTTGCCGTCAGCTCAAAGATCCGCCGGGCCTCCGGCGTCAGAGCTTCCGCATGAGCAGGCTTGGTGATCAGGGGAAGCACGGCCTTTTTTCTGGCAAGCCGAAGAACTTCACGGCCCTTGTCGTTAAAGGCCAAAACGCGGATATAAGGCGCTGGGATACCGGTATCGGCGGCGGTAATTCCCAGCCAGGAACAGTACATCATCCGGCGAATGCGGGACAGGGCATAGCGCTTGGTTTTGGCCGCCGCGGCAATCTCCTCCAGCGTGCGGGAGGAGCGGATGGCGGCGTACAGCCGATGCTCCAGCCCCTCGGCTGCGCCGGGCAGAGCGGCCAGATCGTCAGGTTCCAGCCGCAGAAGCTGCGACAAAACGGCGCATTCCAGCCGTTCGTCATCCAAAAGGGCGCGCCCCTCTGCCACGGCGTTTCGCAGAACGCCCCGGCAGCCCTCCGGCATCCGGCGGGCTGCCTCTTCGAAATCTCCGCTTCGCAGCAGGCCCCGCAGATAGGAAGCGGAGACAAGATCGCCGCCGTCTTCCGGCCCTTGGTCGTGGCTCGCGCCCTTGCGGGCAACGGGGAGCAGCGACAGTGAAAGATGCTGCTTCTGCACAGCCTTGCAGTATTCCACGGCCAAAATATTGTTGGGTTTTTTCAAAATGTCGGCCCGCTCCCGGATCCGGGCGTAAAGGGCACGCTCCCGGGCGGCGGCATAGGAAACGCCGGTTTTCAGGTTGGCCAGCGTGGCGGCCACCGTGTCGTGCTCCAGCAAAATGCCGGCAGTCTCCCGCAAAAGCGCCTCATCGGCGTCCTCCGCGCCGAAGCTCAGGTCGGTGAGCACCCCCAGCCCGCTGAGGATCCGCAGGGCATTTTCGGCAAAGCCCTCAGCGGAGGAAAGGGAATAGGGAACGGGCAGCTCCACCACCAGATCGGCGCCGCTCAGCACGGCGCCATGCGCCCGCAGATGCTTGGGCAGGATCGCAGCCTCGCCCCGCTGCACAAAGTCGCCCGACATGCAGCACACCACGGCGCAATCCCCGCCCAGCCGCCGGCGAATCTCCGCCAGATGGTATTCGTGTCCGCTGTGAAAGGGGTTATACTCCGAAACTACGCCACAGATCCGCATAAAAAACCTCCAAAAGCCTTGTAAACAGGGAAAAAATCGTGTAATATATAATCCAGCACTTTCATTATAACATAAAAACCGATAATATAAAATACAGGAGTGTGCAAAAACTATGAATGTTCTGGTTATCAACGCGGGCAGCTCTTCTCTGAAGTATCAGCTCCTCAATCCCGAGACCGGCGACTTGCTGGCCAAGGGCCTGTGCGAGCGCATCGGTATCGACGGCAAGTTCACCTATAAGCCCCAGATCGAGGACAAGGCGAAGCTGGACGCCGTTGACGTGGCCATGCCCACCCACAACGAGGCCATCAAGGCCGTGCTCGACGCGCTGGTGGATCCGAAAAACGGCGTGATCGGCAGTATGAAGGAGATCGACGCCGTCGGTCACCGCGTGGTGCACGGCGGCGAAAAGTTCGCCAAATCCGTCGTCATCAACGATGAGGTGATGAAGGCCATCGAGGAGTGCAACCCGCTGGCTCCGCTGCACAATCCCGCCAATATCATCGGCATCAAGGCCTGCCAGGCGCTCATGCCCGGCGTCCCCATGGTTGCCGTGTTCGACACCGCCTTCCACCAGACCATGCCGCCCGTCGCCTATATGTACGCCCTGCCTTACGAGTATTATGAGAACGACAAGGTCCGCCGCTACGGCTTCCACGGCACCTCGCACAAGTACGTTTCCCAGCGTGCGGCCGAGATGCTGGGCACTCCCATCGAGAAACTGAAGATCATCTCCTGCCATCTGGGCAACGGCTCCTCCGTCACCGCCGTCGACGGCGGCAAGAGCGTGGACACCTCCATGGGCTTCACCCCGCTGGCAGGAGTTTTGATGGGCACCCGCGCCGGCGATCTGGACGCGGGCATCATCCAGTATCTGATGGAGCGTCACGGCTACACCATCGAAGAGATGCTTACGATCCTCAACAAGAAGTCCGGCGTTCAGGGCATTTCCGGCATTTCCTCCGACTTCCGCGATCTGGAAAGCGCCTTTAAGGATGGCATCGAACGCGCCGGCCTGGCTGTGGATATGTTCAATTACGGCGTCAAGAAGCTCATCGGCTCTTACGCCGCCGCCATGGGCGGGGTCGACGCCATCATCTTTACCGCCGGCGTGGGCGAAAACTCCGTCAGCCAGCGCATGGCCATCGCCTCCGGCCTGCAGTTTATGGGCGTCAAGATGGATCCCGAGGCCAATAAGATCCGCGGCAGGGAGGTCGTGATCTCTGCGCCCGATTCCAAGGTCAAGGTTCTGCTGATTCCCACCAACGAAGAGTTGATGATCGCACTAGACACCATGAATCTGGTGAAATAATCGTTCAGATACAAAAAAATGCCGGGCGGCCTACGGGCCGTCCGGCTTATTTTTTGAAAAGGCGATCTGCTTTACAGCAGGGAAGGGTACAGGCCGTTTTCGTGCATGACAGACAGCGCCTTTTGAATGGCGGGTTTGTCCTCCCGGTTGGTGACGCCATACCATTTAGAGGCGGTGTCCATCATCCGCACCGTGACGCGGCCCTGCTTTACCATCCGGTCGACAAAGGCGGGAAGATAATATTCCCGCTTCATGGGGTCGCCGGGCTCCTGAGCCAGCCAGCGGGCAAAATCTTCTTTCATGGCGGGAAACAGGTCGGTGTGCAGCGCCCAGACGTTCATGGACACCGGCGTTTTGGGCTCCAGCGGGAAAATCTCGCCGTTTTCGGCAAAGACGATCCGGCCGTCGGTCTCTTTTGTAATGGCGGTACGCTCAGTGACCGAGCGGAGAAAGCCGTTTTCGCATACACAGACGCCGCGGGAAACGCTGCCGTTTTCACTGAGCGTGTTGCAAAGGCGGAAGCCCACCATGCCCAGATGGGTTCCGTCACATTCTTCGGCGCAGAATGCGCCCAGACGGAAAAAGGTGTCGCGGCCGAAAAAGTCGTCCGAGCCGATGACACCGAAGGCGCCCTTCAGCCTGTTTCGCGCGGCGTAGACGGCGTGGCCGGTGCCCCAGGGTTTGCCTCGGCCCTCGGGCGCGGAAAAGCCTTCCGGCAGATCGCGCAGCTCCTGAAAGGCATAGTCCACCTCCATCCGGTCTTCAAAGCGGCTGCCGATCCCGCTTCGAAACGCGTCGTAAAGCTCCCGCTTGATGAGAAAGACCACCTTGCCGAAGCCGGCCAGCAGGGCGTCGTAAAGGGAATAATCCAGAATGATCTCGCCGTGGGGACCCAGAGGATCGATCTGCTTGAGGCCGCCGTAGCGGCTGCCCATCCCGGCGGCCAGCACCAAAAGCGTCGGTTTTTGCATGAAAAGCGCCTCCTTCGGAGCATTATTGTACCAAAGACAGTATAATACAAAAATCACCCCGATGGAAGCCCCTCGGGATGATTTTCGGCGTTATTCGCTTTTTTCCTCCAGCGGCTTGAGCCCGTGCATAAAGCCGTCCACCGCAGCGGTGTAAACGGCCCCGCCCACCACCTTATGCTTATAGACCAGCACATCCAGCAACACCGGCTCGTCGTAGGGATAGTTCGTCACGCGATAGGTGGTGAGCGTCACCTTTTTTCCCGCGTAATCCCGCAGGTCGAAGCCACATTCCCGCTGCATCTCGTTATAGGTCTCGTAAACGGCGTCAAAGGTCTTGGGAATGGTCACCTGACGGCTCTGGACGTCTTCTCCGCTCACCGCATAGCCCAGCTCCGCCAGCCAGCGGACACAGTCGTCCTGCGTCTTGATCTTGATGGTGGAAGCGGCGGAAGCGCTTCCCGACGGTGCCAGAAGGATCAAAAGCGCCACCAGCACCGCGATCAGCAGGATCCCCGCCACAATGTGTTTTTTTGTCAGTTTGAACGTGTAGATATTCATATTGCCACCTCCGCATTGCTACCATATGCGGAAGGCAGACAAAAAAGCACCGGTTCAGGCATTTCAGCGGGACGCGCTATCCGTCATAATCCTCCAGCAGCGCGGTCAGCGTTTTCCGGTCGCTGACAAAGATGCCCCGGCGCAGCGCTTCCCGGTCGGCTACGGGGAGCGATGCGACCGCCGTTTCCAAAACCTGCTCCGGCGTTTCGGTTCCCGCGGCAAAAACGGCAACATGACCCTCGTAGATCCCCACGCGCCAGCCAGCGGGGACGGCTGGCTCGGCGGGCAGGGGAAGCGGCAGTTCAGTGGCGGCGGGCAGGGGCTTGTTGTTTATGGCTGTCGACGGAGCGGCTGGGCGCAGCGTCAGCGAAAGACCGACTGCCAGAAGGGCAAGAACGACCGCCGCGGCCGTCCAGATGCGGCGATTCATGCGATCGCCTCCTGTTACTATATATTTGCCCCTTGATTCATGGCAGCCAGCCATAGGCATGGGACATCTCATTGCCTAAACTGTTAGAATAGCGAGGTAATGGTCTGACCTTCGCCTCCAAGGGCTTTTACGTCCGTAGGAAAGTCAGTCAGCCATCCTCCTATTCGCAGTGTTCGATTT
>JAFSZV010000029.1 GCA_017455565.1 Clostridia bacterium | reverse complement strand
CGGAGGCTGATTTACACCACCAACGCCATCGAGGGCTTCAACCGCCAGCTCCGCAAGGTAACAAAAGCGAAAACCGTTTTCCCCACCGATGACAGCCTCTTTAAGATGCTGTATCTTGCCATGATGGACATTACGAAAAAGTGGACCGGACGGCGTCAGGACTGGAGCGTGATCCACGCCCAGATGGCGATTTACTTCGCGGATCGGATGCCGGAATAGCAGAAAACCGTTTCGCTTGTCAGAGTCAAAAGCCGGTGGCCCAAGGCCGCCGCCCTTGACATGCGTTCCGTTTTTTGCCTATACTGTCGGTAAGGAAGCACGGCGTGTGCCGCACTCCCTCACTATATTATTTGCCCTGTTTTATATCACGCTTTGATGTTTACGCAGAATTGGGGATTGACCCTCAAGGTAAATACACGCCCGCACTGCGGGCGCTCTTGACAGATTGTCCCGCTTCTGCTAGAACTGTAACCAAGAGCCGAACGGCAGCTTCTGCCATTCGGCCCATCTAACACTGGTCATATCACGGAAGACCGCTATTTACAGAAAAAAATTTTACACTGCTGACCCCGCCGTAAGGCGGGGCCTCTTGCGTCTGTCTTTACTCCACGTACTCTTCAAAATCGCAAATGTCCCTGAAAAAGTCGCCCTCCAGCGCCTGCTCCAGCAGACAGATTTTTTGTTCCACCCGACGCCATTATAAGCCCGCCGGTGCGCCCGCACAGCAGATTGCTTCAAATTTTCCCCAAAAACAGCAAAACGGCGGCGCCCGCCATCCTCTGCTCCAGCGTTCCCGGCAATCCCGCCAGCGGGATTTCACGGGGGCGGCGCAAAGCGCCGTCCATCGTATACATCTCCCGCTGGAGCGCCGCCATGCCGCCCTCCTGCAGTAGCGACGACACCGAAAGACTGCTCCTGCCGTCCAGCCCGCAGGTGAGCACCTGTCCCGCGCAGCGGACATTGCCGTTTTGATCCACCAGAATATCCCACCGTTCGCCTCGTTCCGCCGGGCGGGCCGACAGCGCCTTGCTTTGAATCAATTGCCGCAGCCAAGGCAGGTCGCCGCGTTTTTCGCAGGCGATGACGATCATTTCATCCTCCCCTTTCTGCCGTTATTGTGCGCGGGAAGAAGAAAATCATGCAAAAAAACAGCGCCGCAGTTCTGAACCGCTTCCCGACAAGAGGACAGCGAAATAATTAACGAAAAGTTCACAGCGCTGCGGCGCTGTGGCAACCGCAGATTTCGGTTGAATGCTTCGGCCTTCAACCGAAATTTGCGGTTTTCTTATGCTGCTTTGTACAACTCGTGCTTCTGCATCGGCGTCAAAACACCGAGATTCCGCTGTAAACGCTGGTGGTTGCAGTAAACGATATAGTTTTCAATCATTCTGACCAGGCTTTTACGGTCTGTGAACCGCCTGCCGTAGTAGCGCTCCCGCTTGAGAATGCCCCAGAAGCCCTCCATTGGTCCGTTGTCAATACACTTGCCGACGCGGGACATGCTCTGCGTCATACCGGCATCCACCAGCTTCTGGCGGAAGACACGGTTGGTGTACTGGAACCCTCTGTCGCTGTGAAACAAGGGCTTATTTTGTATTTTTGCAGAGTTTTTGAACGCTTCCACAGCCAGATAGATACTCTTGCACCGCTGTCAGCTTTGTTTCTTCACTATATATCCTGTTCTTTCCTGTTGCGATAAACGCAAGACTACCCTCAACTTCATGCCGTGCTATCCACCGGCGGAGACTTTTCTCGTCCACTCCTGCCTTCCTTGCAGCCTCCGACCTGCTGAGCTTCCCTGTAATGCAGTCTTGCACAAGCCTTGTTTTTTCTTCCGCGCTTACTTTCGCCTTGTGTGGCATGACAATGCTCCCCCTTTGATGACAGTGTTTTTCTTTTTCACTGTCTCTCATAGAGGGAGCATATCATTAGACGGCGGCGCTTCGTTATGCTCTTGTCAGGTCGGCAAAGGTCCCTCCGCACAGGGCGGCCAGCGCCTCGGCGTCCACCTCCACCTGTGCGCCGATGCGCCCGGCGGAAACCAAAATCGCATCCCACAAAAGGGCCGTTTCGTCAAAACAGGTGGGGTAGGCGCGTTTCATCCCCAGCGGCGAGCAGCCACCCCGCACATAGCCCGTGACCTTGTTGAGCTCGGCCACGTGAATCATCTCCACGCTCTTTTCTCCGGCGGCCCGGGCAGCCTTTTTCAAATCGAGCTCGGCGTTCACCGGCACGACGAAAACGAAAAACCCGCCTCTTTCTCCCCGGGTCACCAGCGTTTTGAAGACCCTTGCGGGTTCAACGCCCAAAAGAGCGGCCACGCCCACCCCGTCCACGGCTTCTTTCCCGTGGGGATAGCCGTGAGCAGTATAGGAAACGCCGCTCTGCTCCAGCAGGCGCATGGCGTTGGTCTTGTCTTCGGCCACGGGCTCACTCCATCAACTGGAAAAAGCTGTCGCGGGCGTTGGCCACATGGACGCACATCCGGCGCTCGGCCTCGTCGGGGTCATGATTCTCCAGCGCGGTGAGAATGGCGCGGTGCTCCTGCGTCGAGGCCAGCGCGCGGCCATGGCGCACAGTGGTTTCGCGGGCTTTGTGCAGATAATGATGATACATGGAGAGCATCCGCCGCAGAAGATTGCTTTGGCAGCTCTCATACAGCAGCTCGTGGAAGCGGTTGTCCAGATTCCACACCCGCAGCTTGTCGCCCTTGGCGGCGTAAAACTCCTGAAGTTCTACGATCTCCCGCAGATCCTCCAGCTCCTTTTCCGTTACGTGCTCCGCGGCCCAGCGGGCAGCCAGGCCCTCGATCCGGCTGCGGATGGCATAGATGTCGTCCACGTCTTTTTCCGAGATGCCCACCACCACGGCGCCCTTGTTGTGGGTGGTCTTCACCAGGCCTTCCAGCTCCAGCTGCATCAGCGCCTCGCGGATGGGCGTACGGGAAACGCCCAGCTCCGTGCTGAGCTTCACCTCGTTCAGGCTCTCTCCGGGGGTCAGATCCCCGTCGAGAATGGCCTTCTCAAGCTGGTGGAAGACCCGAGTCCGCATGGGTGTGGCCACATATTCTTCCTCGATCCTTTTTATCATTTCGCCTCTCCTTTCCGCGGGTTCAGCGGCGGCGATTGCGGCGGCGTTTTGCCCTGCGCCGGTTGATAATGATCACATAGGCCACGAAAATGGCGATCAGCGCCACGATGGCGGCCACCGCCACCTTAAAGGCCGTGCTGGTAAAGAATCCGGTGATCCTGTCCAGCACATAAAGCAGCGTGGAGCGGGAAATGTCCGAAGCAGACACCAGATCCATCTCATAGGTTTTATCGCCGTAGGTAACGGTGAGCCTGCCCAGCACGTCGCCGGCCTTCACGGGGGCGGCGACATTCTCTTCCACCGTATAATCCAGCTTCAGGTCAGATTTTTCAAAGGTGTTGGGCAGCATGGCCACGATGTTCTCGCTGGGAGTCAAAACCGCGGCATCCTTCTCGTCCGAAAGGCGGACGGGCACCTCGGTGATGGGCTCGCTGCTGCTGAGCATCACCTGCTGGGAAAAATTCTCTGCGCCGTAATCAAAGAGCCGGATGGTCTCGTCAAACTGGCCGTTGCGGCCGTCTTCCTCCTTGGCGGCGCCCATGACCACGCTGTAATAGGTATAATCCCCTTTGACGCAGGCGGCCACCAGGCAAAGCCCGGCGGGGGTGGTGGTGCCGGTCTTGATGCCGACGGCACCCTCGTAATAATAGTCGCCGGTCGCCTTTTTCGAAAGGAGGTAATTGGTGCTGTATTTGGTAGTGGTGCGGTCATGCCGGTTGGTGACGGGCAGCGTCACCTCGTCCTCCGCCACAATTTTTGCGATGGTCTCGTTTTCCATGGCGGCCTTGGCGATCAAAAGCAGGTCGCGGGCCGAGGTATAGTGATCCTCGTCGTGCAGGCCGTGGGGATTGGTAAAGTGGGTGTTGGTGCAGCCCAGACGGCGGGCGGTGCTGTTCATCAGATCCACGAAATCATCGACACTGCCCGAAATGTGGATGGCAAAAGCGTTGGCCGCGTCGTTGCCCGAAGCGACGAGCATATAGCGCATCAGGTCCATGAAGCTGATTTCCTCGCCCGCCAAAAGATAGCTGGCGCTTCCCAGTTCGTAAAGGCCGTCCACCGCTTCGCGGGTGACGGTGACCGTATCGGTGGGGTTGCCATATTCCATGGCCACCAGCGCCGTCATCAGTTTGGTGGTGCTGGCGGGATAGACCCGCTCGTCGGCGTTCTGCTCCAGCAAAACAGTGTCTGTCGTCAGCTCGTAAAGAATAGCCGATTTCGCGTTGACCGTATGGGCCGGAGCGGGCGCAGCCAGCACGGGCATGCTCAAAAGCGCCATTGCGAAAAGAAAACTGAGAAACCGTTTGAACATTTTTGCTCCTCCCGCTGTTATTTTTTCAGATTTATGGTATTATTTTAGCAAATCCCCGTGACGATTGCAACCTCTCCCCCCGCCCGACGAGAAAAGATTTTTGTAGTTTTTTCGAATATTCAGAATTCTTTCAGAAACGGAGGCCTTTATGCGCCGGAAAATTTCATACGCAATGTGTGCGCTGCTGCTTGCCTGCGCCGCCTTGTTCCTGCTGCGCGGCGGCGGCGCGCTGCGGAAAGCTGCGTTCCGTCTGCCTGCCGAGCCATGCGGGCTCCCGCCGCTTTATACCGAAACGCCCCGCCTCGTCGCTCAAACGCCGGAGGAGGCCCGGCTCGACCTCAATGCCGCCACGGAAGAAGAGTTGTCCCGGCTGCCCGGTGTGGGCGCCGCGCTGTCCCGGCGGATCGTGGAATACCGGGAGCGATACGGCCCCTTTTCCTCGACAGACGAACTAGACGCGGTGGACGGCGTGGGTCCCGCGCTGCGCTTTGCACTGCAGGAGCTGGTGACCGTGGACGAATGAGACAAAAACAGCGCCGCCCGTTTGGGCGGCGCTGCTGTAATGAAAAGCGGAAAAGAGATTAAGGATTTCGCAATCAGACCAAACCCTGCGCCATCATGGCATCGGCGACCTTCAGGAAGCCGGCGATGTTGCCGCCCGCAACCAGGTCGTAGCCCAGACCGGCCTGCTCGGCAGCGTCCACGGAAGCGTTGTAGATGTTGGTCATGATCTGATGCAGCTTGGCATCGACTTCTTCCTCGGTCCAGTTGTAACGCATGGAGTTCTGGCTCATCTCCAGAGCGGAGGTGGCCACGCCGCCGGCGTTGACAGCCTTGGAGGGAGCGACGACCTTGACGTTCTTCTTCAGGTAAGCCAGAGCCTCGTTGGTGGTGGGCATATTGGCGACCTCGATGTAGTACTGCAGGCCGTTCTTGACCATCTGCTCAGCCTCGACCATGGTGATCTCGTTCTGATAAGCGCAGGGCATGGCGATGTCGAACTTCTCGCCCCAGACCTTCGCCTTGGGAACGAACTTGCAGCCGAACTTGTCCGCGTAATCCTGTGCGCGGTCGCGGCCGGAAGCACGCATCTCCAGCAGGTAGTTGATCTTCTCGTCGGTGACGATGCCGTCGGGATCGTAGCAGTAGCCGTCGGGACCGGAGAGGGTGACGACCTTGCCGCCCAGCTGCGCGACCTTCTTGCAGACGCCCCAGGCCACGTTGCCGAAGCCGGAGACCGCAACGGTCTTGCCCTTCATGGTCTCGCCGAAGTGCTTGAGCACTTCCACCACATAGTAGGTGGCGCCGTAGCCGGTAGCTTCGGGACGGATCAGGGAGCCGCCGTAGCTCATGCCCTTGCCGGTGAGAACGCCATTCTCCCAAACGGCCTTGATGCGCTTGTACTGGCCATAGAGGAAGCCGATCTCGCGGCCGCCCACGCCGATATCACCGGCGGGAACGTCCACATCGGGGCCGATGTGACGCCACAGCTCGGTCATGAAGGCCTGGCAGAAGCGCATGATCTCCATGTCGCTCTTGCCGCGGGGGTCGAAGTCGGAGCCGCCCTTGCCGCCGCCGATGGGCAGGGAGGTCAGGCTGTTCTTGAAGGTCTGCTCAAAGCCCAGGAACTTCATGGTGTCCAGGGTGACGTTGCTGGCGAAACGCAGGCCGCCCTTGTAGGGGCCGATGGCGCTGTTGAACTGGACGCGGAAGCCGCGGTTGACGTGGGCCTTGCCGGCATCGTCCACCCAGGTCACACGGAACTGGATCTGACGATCGGGCTCGCACATTCTCTCCAGAATGGCGTACTTCTCGTACTCGGGGTGCTTTTCAACGATGGGCTCCAGAGACTCGAAGACTTCTTCGACAGTCTGCAGGAACAGTTTTTCACCGGCGTTGCGAGCCTTGACTTCATCAAGAACTCTCTGCATGTAAGCATTCATTGTGGAAGACCTCCCAATAAAGAATTACAATTTTTCCGAAGTGGGCGGCGGTGGCCGTCCGCACTTTCATACAAATATATCTTAAATCCCCCCCCTGAAAAAGTCAAGTGCTTTCCCCTGTGATTTCCCCTGATTAGCCGGATTTTTGCGGTTTTTTTCCCTGTCTTTTTCCTTATTTGCGGAAATCGCCCCTTCTCTCCGAAGAATTTTCGCTCTTTAGCATGGCGCAGCGCAAAATTGACCTTGTTCTTTTTTCGTTTCGTGTTATCATTTGAAAAATAAATTTAAGAAAAGAAAGGTAATGCGCATGAAAAAGAAAGTCCTGCTATTCTTACATTGTTTCGCCGTCATGTTTTGCGCAGTTTTTCTTGTCCGCATTGTTACCGCGCTGATTTATGGCCTTGCGGACGGCACATTCCTCTCGCGATTGTTTTCCATGGATTTCTGTTCAATCGTGAGCACCGCTCTTGTTTTGACCATCTCTTATCTCGCCGCAGTATTCTTCTTTCCATGCCTCCGCAGGCGGAAATGATTTCATGCCTTGCTTGTGAAAAAAGCGCCGCTTTGCGCCGCTTCAGCTTGTCAAAGAACCCTCGTTTTTGTTAAGCAAAAGCGAGGGATTTGCTGTATTTGGGCAAAAGCAGCGAGAAAACAAGGCGAGAATAAGAACCTTTCCAGCTCCATTCTGCCAGCTTTTTCAGATTCATCG
>JAFSZV010000028.1 GCA_017455565.1 Clostridia bacterium | reverse complement strand
TCGTTCGGCGTAACCAAAGCCTCCCCTGAAAGGGGAGGCAAGGACTTTCTTCTTTCCTTCAGTCCAAGCCTCGTGGCAGGCATTCCAGCCTATACAAGGCCCATGCCGCCGGGTAGGCGGCACATTGCAGTGTCAATGCAGCGATGGAAAACCGCGCATCATAAACGAGGCAAGCAGCAGCAAATCCGATAAAACCTGCCGGCGCAAAAGGAAGTCCAGAAACCATTGGTTTCTGGCGGCGTTTTGCCCACTTTGCCGCCGTGGGCAAAGTGGGTCGGCCCGCAGGCCGAAACCCTCCCCGCGCCCGCAGGCGGAATCTCTCCCGCGAAACCGCCCCGCAAGGGGCAAAAAAAGGAGCTGACAGTATGGCAAGCAATCGCATCAACCGCATCAACGAAGAAATTCAAAAGGAGCTCTCCTCCCTCTTTCGCACCCTCAAGGATCCCCGTGTGCAGGGCGGCATGGTGACCGTCACCCATGTGGACACCACCTCCGACCTGCGCTACTGCCGGGTGTTTGTCTCCGTGCTGAACAAGACACAGGAGGCGGACGTGATCAAGGGCCTGAAAAGCGCCGCGGGGTATCTGCGTCGCGAGCTGGGCGCGGCCATTCAGCTGCGCTACACGCCGGAGCTGCAATTCGTCGCGGATGACTCCATCGAATACGGCGCGCACATTTTGGAGATGCTGCGCGACCCCAACGTAGTCAAGCCCGCCAATCCGGCCAATGCCGATATCCATCTGGAGGACGAAGAATAATATGCTGACGACGAAAGAAGTCGCGGACTTTCTCCGCGTCCATGACGATTATCTCATTTTGACCCACAAGCGTCCGGACGGGGACACGCTGGGCTGCGCGGCGGCGCTGTGCCGCATGCTGCGCGGCATCGGCAAAGCCGCGTTCCTGCTCAAAAACGAGGAGGTCACGGACAACTACGCCCCCTATGTGGACGGATTGTGGGCGGCGGAGGACTATGCCCACAGCACCGTCGTGTCCGTCGATCTGGCGGCATTGAGCCTGTTCCCCAAAAACGCCGAAATGTTCCGGGACAAGGTCGATCTCGCCATTGACCACCACCCCAGCTATGAAAACTTCGGCAAGGTGTGCTGCGTGCATCCCGAATGCGCCGCCTGCGGCGAGATTCTCTATGAGGTCGCCGCGGAGCTGGGACAGCTGACGCCGGAGGTGGCGCTGCCGCTCTATGTGGCCGTCGCTACGGACACAGGCTGCTTTGTCTACTCCAACGTCACCGCCAACACCCACCGTGTGGCGGCGGCGCTGATTGAGGCCGGAATCGATGTGCGTCCCGTCAACAAAAAGCACTTCCGCACCAAAACCAAAAAGCGTCTGGCGCTGGAGGGCAGACTCCTGAGTGAGATGGAGTTTTTCGACAACGGCCGCGTGGTGGTGGTGCAGGTACCCCAGACGATGATCCGGGAAATGCAGCTCACCGAAAACGACATGGACGATCTCGCCGCTCTCGGCGGACTGGTGGAGGGGCAGGACTGCTCCGTCACCATGAAGGAAATGGAGAATGGCGACTGGAAAATCAGCGTCCGCACCGGCCCCCGTGTCAACGCCACCAGCGTCTGCGAAACCTTCGGCGGCGGCGGACACAAGGCCGCTTCCGGCTGCGTCATCAAGGGCATGACGCAGGAGCAGGCGAAAAACGCCATCGTGAAGGCGTGCATCGAGGTCGGCAATGCCTGACGGGATTATCATCATCCATAAACCGCGGGACTGGACCAGCATGGACGTCTGCGCCAGACTGCGGGGTATCTATCACGAAAAACGGGTGGGCCACGCCGGAACACTGGACCCCATGGCCACGGGGGTGCTGCCCGTATTCGTCGGTCAGGCCACCAAAGCGGTGCCCTTTGCCGAGGACGGGAAAAAGGAATACCGGGCGCGGCTGCGATTGGGCACCGTCACCCCATAAAAAGCTGCCCTGGGAAAAACTTTCCCATGAAAGAGTTACTTGACAGAATTAAAGCACAAAAGCAGAGAATCATACGCCTTTATGGCGATCCGAAAGAGGTGGATTTTCTT
>JAFSZV010000027.1 GCA_017455565.1 Clostridia bacterium | reverse complement strand
CTGAACTAATCGACTACCTTGACTACTACAATAACCGCAGGATCAAACTAAAACTAAAGGGCCTGACACCTGCTCAACACAGATACCAGACCCTTCAGGTCGCTTAATTCAAATTTTGTCTAACTTTTGGGGTTCACTTCACTTTTTGTCCGGGGTCCGTCCAAAAACAACGAAGGCATTATTCCGCCCGGAATACTGCTTTTTAAAGGAGAGCGTCGGTTCAGCAAACGGAGAAAACCGGCTTGTTCTGCATTCCGCCGGCATGAGACGAATGAGCCGAAGATGGCCGGAGAGCCGGCAGACAAACATTCCTTAAAAGAGGCTTTTGTTGTTCGGACTTGCAAAATGAGTAAAAAAATGATATAATTACTAACGCCGCAATCACCACAAAAAGGGGATAGAAAAATGAAAACGACAAAAGCACTGGCAGTTATCCTGATTCTTGCAATCGCGTGTTCACTTTTTGCGGCATGCGACACCAGCAAGCAGGAAAAAGCCGCGATCGTCGGCTCCTGGGCGTTTGATGCAACCAACAGCGCATTCGTTTATACCTTTAACAGCGACGGCACCGGCAACTACGATGCGGCAGGTATGGTGATGTCTTTCACCTATACCGTGAGAGAAGGCAAGCTGTCCATCCTCTACGACGGAAACACGGAGACTTTCGAGACCGAGTATAGGATTTCCAACCAAACGCTGATCATGAAGGACAGTTTTGGTTCCGACGTAGTCTACAGGAAAAAATAACCGGATAAAATGACCGGTAGCCCTTCAGACGAAACAAAAAGCATCCGTTGGGCGTTTTTTCATGCCAAGCGGATACGAAGAAGACAGATTGGCGCTGCCGCATGAGAGACAAGCAACTACGGCATGTTTTTCAGGCTGGGATTTGCCGCTTAGAGCCGAATCCTTGAAAGGTATTCCTCCTCTGAAGTGCCGGCCGAAAAAGTGCAGGAATACGGCTTCACAAGGAGGCGGCTCTCGTCATACTGCTTCTTCAGCACCGCTTTGAGATAATCGGTGAACATCCCGGTAAACCATGCGACACAGTCGTCCAGATTGGCGAACCGCGGAGTTCCGTATGCAAGTCCCAGACAGTTGTCGGGCGCCGCGCTCCAGGTCTCCTGGTCGTATAAAAATACCTGGGTATGAGTTTGATGCAAAGCATCGGAACGATATTCCATAAAATAGGCTTTGCAGGGGATCTGGTGTTCTGCGCAATACAGTCGGATCAGCTCCGCCAGATCCCAGCACCAGCAGCAGTTGTTTTTCACGATTTCCTCCGGCGAAGAAAAGGCGTAGTCCTGCACGGTAAAATCCGGATCGCCGGAAAAGTGGAGCGCGCCGGAACGATCCTGATAGCCATAGGGGATGGAGCTGACATAATGGAAAAAGGAGCGGATATCCAGCGCCATGATTCGCTGTAATGTCCGCTTTGCCGCGTTTTGATTCTCGATCATGGAATCGCCTCCTTTGCCGGGAGCCTGTTTTTCTCTGCTTTTATAATATCAGAAAGACCGATGTGTTACAACCTATTTTTTGGGATTTTTGGTCGCGCCTGGCTGCCTTGCGGCGGTTGCGCGGCGGCACGCCCGCCGGCGGACGGGTGCCAAGCCTTTGACCCGTTAGGGTTGTTTCAAATCTCTATTATTCATTTTTCAGTCTTCCGGTTTCGAGACTCCCTTCAAAAAGCCTGTCGTTTCTCCCTGAAGAATGAATACGGAAAGCTAAAAAAGAATGCAAAACAGAAAATCCTGCCACTTGACGTGACAGGATTTTCATTTTGGTACGGCGTAAGGGATTCGAACCCCCGACCTTTTGGTTCGTAGCCAAACACTCTATCCAGCTGAGCTAACGCCGCATTTATCGTGCTTAATTAAAATATCACATGCAAAACAAAAAATCAAGGGTTTGCACAAAAAAATTTAAATTTTCCTGAAAAACAGGGCGGAACGGGGAGATACTATTGCACCGGGAGTCCGTTTTATAGTATAATGAACGCAAATCCGGATAGCTTTTAAGGAGGCGGAAGGATGAAAAATACGAAATTGCTGGCGTTGGTGCTGTTGCTTGTGGCGGTGGTCGCCGCGATCTGGCGCTTCTGGAGCGTGGTCATGCTGTTTTTCGTGGCGGCGCTCATCGCTTATATCCTGGGCCCGCTGGTCAAACTGCTGACCTTCAAGGGAAAGATCCCCCGGGCAGTGGCCGTGATTATAACGGTGCTCATCGTGCTGGGGCTCATCGCGTGGGGGCTGGTGCTGCTGATCCCCTATGCGGTGACGCAGATCTCCGGCGTGGTAGACGATCTCGTGCGCTACGCCTCAAACTTTGACCAGCTCCTGCAGGAGGCCAACGCGCTTCTGGCCTCGTGGCATCTGCCCCGGCCCATCCTTGACTGGGCCACCGACGCCCTTGGCAAGAGCGACGTTTATCTTACCAATCTGTTCCGGGGGATGCTCTCCGGCATGATGAACGCCACCACCAGCATTTTCAACGTGGTGATCGTGCTCATCCTCACGGTGTATTTCATGCTGGACGGAGCCAAGCTGCTGCGCAGCGGCGTGGACCGCCTGCCCGAGCATGTACGGCATGCGGCGCGGCGCGTGCTGCGGGAGTCCGACCGCTATTTCTGGAAATACCTCGGCACCCGGGTTTTGATTTCGCTGGGCATGGCGTTGGTGAGCTATATCGGTTTTTCCATCATCGGGCTGAAATACGCGGCGCTCTTTGCGGCGCTGTCCTTTGTGATGGATTTCATCCCCTATTTCGGCTCGCTGATCGCCGGCGCGGTAGAGGGCGTCTTTGCCCTGATTACCGGCGGGGTGAGCCTGGCGGTCAAGGTGGTCATCTTTATTCTGGTGGTGCAGCAGATCGAGGGCAACGTGGTTGCGCCCAAGGTCCAGAGCAACGCCGTGGACATCCACCCCCTGTGGGTGATGTTCTCGCTTTTGGTGTGCAGCAAGATTTGGGGCCCCGTGGGCATGCTGATCTCCACACCGGTGGCGGTGGTGGTCAAGGCGGTGTTCCGCGAGGTATATCACTATATCATTTCGCCGGATCGGGTCCCGGCCGGGGGGCCGGCGGAGGAGCTCCCGGCGGAGCATGAAGAGCCGGAGCCCCCAGCTGTTCCGGCCGACGAGGGCATCGCGCCGCCGGAAGAAGACGAGGCACCCGCTGCCCCGCCTGCTCCCGCGGAACAGGCACCCCCGGCGCATAATTGACAGCAGAGCGGCGCGTCTCACGCCGCAGGAGGAAGTATGGCAGAAATCAGCGTACAGGAATTGCATAAATATTTCGGAGAGCACCATGTTTTGCAGGGGCTCTCCTTTGACCTTGCCCGGGGCGAGCGGGCCGGCATCGTGGGGCCCAACGGCTGCGGCAAGACCACGCTGCTGAAGATCCTGGCGGGACAGGAGGAATACGAAAGCGGCACGGTTTCCGTGGCCCGGGGCGCCCGGCTGGGGCTTTTGGAGCAGCTCCCCGTTTACGACGAGAGCACCACCGTCCGGCAGGTGCTGTGGCAGGCCTTTTCCTGGCTGGAGGAGATGGGGGACGAGATGCGCGCCCTGGAGCAGGACATGGCCGCGGGAAAGACGGTGGACATGGCCCGCTACGGCGCGCTCCAGACCGCCTATGAGCTGGGGGGCGGCTATGATATGCAGGTGCCCTATGACCGGATGACCGGCGGCCTGCACATCGACGCCGCCATGCAGGAGCGGCCCTTTATGAGCCTTTCGGGCGGCGAAAAGACCCGGGTCAATCTGGCCCGGCTGATGCTTTCGGGCACCGACCTTTTGCTGCTGGACGAGCCCACCAACCATCTGGACATGGATTCCATCGAATGGCTGGAGGATTACTTAAAGAGCTTTCGCGGGACGGTGCTCATTGTTTCCCACGACCGGTATTTTCTCGACAACGTCACCACCCGCACGCTGGAGCTGCGGGACGGGACGGTGATCTCGTGGCCGGGAAATTACAGCTATTTTACCGAAAAAAAGGACGAACTGGCCCGCCAGCTCGAGGCGGCGAAAAAACGGCAGGACAAAGAGATCGCCCGGCTGGAAAAGGCTGTGGGCAATCTGCATCTCTGGGCTTTTATGGGCAACGACGCCCTGCACAAGCGGGCGTTTTCCATGCAAAAGCGCATCGACCGGATGGAGCGCATCCAAACCATCCGGCAGGAGCGCAAAATGAAAAATCAATTCAATCTGGCGGCCCAGTCCGGCGAGGATGTGCTGGCGCTCGAGGGGCTGAGCGTGGGTTACGGCGCGCCGCTGATCCGGGATTTTTCCGCTATGGTCTACCGGGGCGAGCGAATCGCCGTGCTGGGGCCGAATGGCAGCGGAAAAACCACGCTGCTCACCACGCTTTTGGGACAGATGCCCCAGCTTTCCGGATGGGTGTGGAACGGCACGGGGGTGGAGATCGGCTATCTGCCCCAGGTGGTGTCCTTCGACCATCCGGAGCGGACGCTGCTGGACACCGTTCTTTACGAGACCAACGCAACCACGCAAGAGGCCCGGGACCGGCTGGCAGCCTTCGCCTTCCGGGGCGAGGAGGTCTTTAAGACGGTAGACGTCCTTTCGGGCGGCGAAAAGACCCGGCTCAAGCTGTGCCTGTTCATGTACCGCAAGATCAACACCCTCTTTCTCGACGAGCCCACCAACCATCTGGACATCCTCTCCCGGGAGTGGGTGGAGGACGCCATCGACGATTTTTCCGAGACCATGCTGTTCGTTTCCCACGACCGGTATTTCATCGACCGGTTCGCCACCCGAATCTGGCTGGTGGAAAACGGGCAGATCACCGATTTTATCGGCACCTATCAGGATTTTTTGGCGGCGCGGGAGCGTCGTCGGCAGGTGGAGGCCGCCCAGAAGGAGCGGGAGCGCGGCGGACGCCGGGGCGAGATCGCCCGGGCGCAGGAGAGCCGGCTCAACGCCAAGGAGCAGGAAAAGCGCCGCCGCGAGCGAGCCCGCCGCATCGCCGCCATCGAAGAACGGCTGGCCGAGCTGGAGCGCGAGATGGCCCTTTGCGAAGGCGGGGATTATGTGAAACTGGGCGAGATCTATCACAGCAAGGAAACGCTGGAAGAAGAACTGCTGACGCTTTATGAGGAGGAGGAAGCCGACGCGCAGGGCTGAGAAAGGAGCGAGGTATGGCAAAAGGGAGCAATCAGAAGGGTAAGCTTTTGTGGCTGGCACGCATTTTGCAGGAGCAGACCGACGAGGAGCATCCCATGACCATCCAGCGGATGAAGGAGCTGCTGCAGGCCCAGGGCGTGGACGCCCGCGACCGCAAGAGCCTTTACGACGATCTGGAAACCCTGCAGGTGTTCGGCATGGACATCGTCAAGCGCCGGGACGGCCGCTCCTGCGGCTATTTTGTGGCGGAGCGGGAGTTTGAGCTGCCCGAGCTCAAGCTGCTGGTGGACGCGGTACAGTCCTCCCGCTTCATCACCCGGCAAAAGACCGACCAGCTCATCCGCAAGCTGGAGGGGCTGGCTTCGGTGCATCAGGCCCGGACGCTGCAGCGGCAGGTCTATGTGGCGGGGCGCATCAAGGCCATGAACGAGAGCATCTATTATTCCGTGGACGCCATCCACGCCGCCATCGGCGCGGGAAAGCAGATCCGCTTCCGCTATTTCGAATGGGCGCTGGTGTGGGGCGCGGAAAAAGTGGCCCGCCGTCTGCGCCGCGAGGGCGGCTGGTATCAGGTGAGCCCATGGGCGCTGATCTGGGACAATGAGAATTATTATCTGGTGGCCTATGAAAGCGAAAGCGCCCAGCTTCGGCATTACCGGGTGGACAAAATGCAGGACATCACCCTTTCCCAGCTCCCCCGGGAGGGGGGCGAGCTGTTCCGCGCCGCCGATCCCGCCGCCTATGCGGGCCGGATGTTCGGGATGTTCAACGGGGAACAGGAGAGCGTGCGTCTGCGCTTTGAAAACCGGCTCATCGGCGTGGTCACCGACCGCTTCGGGAAGGAACTGTTTTTGAATCCCGACGGGGACGGGCACTTTACCGTTTCGCTGAAGGCGGCGGTGAGCCCGCAGTTTTTTGCCTGGATCTTTGCGCTGGGCGGCGGGGCCGAGATTTTGTCGCCCGATGCGGTGCGGGAGCGGTATCGGGCGCTGCTGCGGAAGGAATTGGAGGGAATGACGTGATCCGAGGCGTATTTTTTGATCTGGACGGGACGCTGGTCAACAGCCTTGCCGACATCGCCGCCGCCGTCAACGGCGCGCTGGAGGAGTTGGGCCTGCCCGGATATTCCGAAGCGGAATATCGGCATAAGGTGGGCAACGGGATCCGCAAGCTCTGCCAGCGGACGCTGCCCGCCGGGCGGGAAAACCTGCTGGAGGAGTTGATCGGCCGCTATCGCCGCCGTTACGGGGAAAATTGCACGGCGCGCACCCGGCCCTATGCGGGGACGGAAGCGATGCTGGAAGATCTGCGGGCGGCGGGGCTCAAAACCGCGGTGATCACCAACAAGCCCGCCGACCAGACCGCCCGGGTGATGACCCTGTTTCGGGAAAACGCCGTGGATCTGGTGTTCGGCCAGCAGGAGCCTTTTCCCGTCAAGCCCGACCCCGCTTCTTTTTTCCATGTGGCGGAGAAGCTGGGGCTCAAGCCCGGAGAAGTGGTTTACTGCGGCGATTCCGACGTGGACATCCGGTTTGCCCACAACGCCGGAGCCCTTGGCGCGGGATGCTTGTGGGGCTTTCGCGGGCGGGAAGAGTTGGAGGCGGCGGGCGCCGATCTTCTGGCATCCGGCCCCGATGAGCTGAAAGCGATGCTGTTGTCGAGGATATAGAAAAGAATACCGCCCGCGGCATATGCCGCGGGCGATATGTTTTTTTGAGATCATTCGGCTTTTTCCGTAAGCTGTTTGTTCATCCGGCGGGCCAGCGCCCTGGTGCGGCGGGCTTGGATCGCCAGAATCAGGAAGGCGAGGCCGACCTGCGCCGCAAAGGAGATCAGATTGGCGGCCAGTCCGCGCTCCGGGCGAAGCCAGCCGGTCAGCAGATCGGCCGCCAGCAGAAACAGACAGCCGGTTCCCATGTGGATCAGAACCTTCAGCGGCGCGGACAGGCGGGTCTCGTAAATCAGCGAGGGAACGCCGAAGCCGACGCCGACGAGCAGCACTGCGGCGCACATCTTCGCCATGCCGTAGCCGCTGGCGAACTTCTCCGTGCCACCCTGAAGACCGGCGACCAGAGAGCCCAGGATGAAGACCGTTGCCGCTGTATAAACGCCGCGCCGGGCGGCGGAAACAATTTGATTCATGATTGTTCCTCCTTTTTCGTTACAGACCGAGATACCGTTTGAAAGCGGGCAGATAACTGCGGGAGATATACTCCTTGCAGCCGTTTTTCAGCACCAGGAGCATGAGCCCGCCCAGCGAGGGCTCCACACAGCGGAGCTGCCGCAGATTGACCGCCGCGGATTTGGAAATACGCAGGAATCCGTTTCCCAAAACGGTTTCCAGCTCATAGAGCCGCTTTTTGCTGATATAGGCGTTTTTTTCGGTATATATCATGGTTTTTTCCCGCTCCACCCGGATCAGAAAAATTTCATCCGGCTGCAAAACCACGATGCGCCCATTGTCGGAGGCGGTGACGACGCGCTGGGACGCCTCTTCTTCGAGAAGAGTCGCCGCCCGGCGGATCTCCGGGGTGAGCTGGGCGGTGTAGATCACAGCGTAAGCCTCCGCCGCTTCGGGCGTTTGGTGGATTTCGACTCTCATAAAGCATGACTCCTTTCTTTTGCCGGCAACCTCAGCATAGCACGGTTTTCCGCCGCTGTCCCGCTTTTTTCGGCAAGCGGCGGTTTTTCGGGGGTAAGACGCGAAAAAAGGGGCTGCAAAAAGCCCGCGCGCCGTTGAAGGCCGCGGGCGATGCGTTTGTCTTACCAATTCCGCAGAAGCTTTTTTCCCAGCAGGCGGCCGTCGTGGACGCTGTCTTTGACCACCGGCTCGCCCGCCACAAAGACGTAGTTCAGGCCGGGACACCGGGCGTCCCAATGTTTGAAATCGGCGGCGTCGGTGATCGTATCGGGATCCAGCAGGCAAAGGTCGGCGTCCATTCCCTCGCGGATCAGGCCTTTGCCACGCAGACCGTAAACGGCGGCGGGCATGGAGGTCATTTTTCGTACGGCCTCCTCAAAGGAAATCACGCCCCGCTCCCGCACATAATGCCCCAGCACCCGGGGGAAGGAAGCAAAGGCCCGGGGATGAGCGCCCAGCGCGCCGGGATACCACAGTCCGTCGGTGCCGATCATGGTGCGGGGATAGGCCAGCACCCGTTCCACGTCCTCTTCGCACATGCCGAAGCCGATCTCGGTGGAGGCCAGCCCGTCGGCCAAAAGCACGTCGAGAACGGTGTCGGCCATGGATTTTCCGTGTTTTTCGGCGGCCTCGGACACCATCAGGCCGCTGTAATCGGGATAGGCTCGGGAAGCGCCGATCATCAGGCGGCCGAAACGCTCCTCCATGGTGCTCGCGCCCAGCATGGCGGCAATCAGTTCTTTTCGTCCGGCGGGGTCGGCCATCAGCGCCAAAAGCTCGTCCCTGGGCCGGGAAAGATAGGCGCCTGGGATCTCGCTGGCCAGCCCGGTGGAGGTGGCGGTATAGGGATATTGGTCGAGAAAGACACAGAAGCCCTCCCGGTTGATCGCTTCGATCAGAGGCAGGGTCAGCGCGGTTTTGCCCCAGTTTTTCGGGCCGCCGCTGGCCTTGTGGTGGGAGATGACGCAGCGGATGCCGGTTTCCCGCACCACTTGCAGGGTTTCCTCCACCCCTTCCACCAGACGGGTGCCTTCGTTCCGCATATGGGTAGTCATCACACCGCCGTATTCGGCGGCAACCTTGCAAAGCTCGATGATCTCCCGGGTGTCGCAAAAAGCCCCGGGCGTATAGATCAAGCCAAATGAAAGGCCCAGCGCCCCAGCCTCCATGGCGTCGCGGACGTAGGCCTTCATCTTGTCTAACTCGGCGGCGGTGGGTTCTCTTCTGTCAAAGCCCATCACGGCGGTGCGGACGGTGCCGTGGCCGATCAAAAAGCCGATGCTGGTACCGAAATCCTCCCGCAGCGCCGCGAGATAGATGGAAAAATCACTGTGAGTGGGCTGATCCAGATTGACGCCCTGGGGAAAAAGCGCCGTGCATACCCGGCAGCCCTCTTCGTAATGCGCCTTCGACAGCGGCGCTACCGAATGACCGCACATGCCGGTGATGCTGGAGGTGATGCCCTGCTCCAGTTTGTGGCGGCAATGAGGCGCGGTTTCCATCATAAAGTCGTCGTGGCTGTGGGAGTCGATGAAGCCGGGGGTCAGCGTAAGGCCCCGGGCGTCGATGACGCATACGGCGGGCTCGACGGCGATGGGGGCGATGCGGGCGATCTTCCCGCCGCGGACACCCACATGGGCGCGGTAGGCGGGCATGCCCGTTCCGTCCACGATCCGGGCGTTTTTGATCCAAAGATCCAGCATGGCTTACTCCTCCTTTTCCCCGGCGGGAATTGCCGGCTGACGGTGGCTGACGGCGGACTTCTGCGGAAAGCGGACGGTGAAGCAGGTTCCCTCGCCGGGGGTGCTCTCCACCTCCACGGCGGCGTTGTGATAGGCGGCGCCGTGTTTGACGATGGAAAGGCCCAGTCCCGTGCCGCCCACCTCCTTGGAATGGCTTTTGTCTACCCGGTAAAACCGTTCGAAGACCCGGCCCAACTCCTCTTCTGGGATGCCGATGCCGGTGTCCTTCACCGAAAGGACGGCCTGATCGTCCTCTTCCCGCACGTCCACGGCAACGCTGCCGCCGGGACGGTTGTATTTGATGGCGTTGTCGCAGAGATTATAGACCACCTCGCCTAAAATCTGGCGGATACCGGTGACGGTGGCAGGCGTGCCGGTAAGGGAAAAGGAAATGCTTTTTTCGTCGGCGGCAGGGGAGAGCGATTCGATGACCTCGCGGCACAGGGCCGAAAGCTCCACCGGTTTTCGTTCCTCCTCCACATCCTTGTCATCCAGGCGGGAGAGGCGGATGATGTCGTTCACCAGCACGATAAGGCGCTGGGCCTCCCGCCAGATGGTGCCCGCGAAGCGGGGCACGTCCTCCTGCCGGACCATGCCGCCCTGGATGAGCTCGGCATAGCCCGAGATGGAGGTCAGGGGCGTTTTCAGCTCGTGGGACACGTTGGCGGTGAATTCCCGCCGCATCTCGTCCTGCCGGGCGTGCTCCGCCTTGAGATCCTCCATGTTGCGCTGGATCTCCCGGTTCTGGGCCCGGATGCGCCGCACCAGCGGGCGCAGTTCCTCATAAACGCCCCGGTCGTCGGGATCCCGCAGGTCGATGGCTCCCAGCGGATCGGTGATCCGGCGGGACATGCCCGCCGCCGACGCGAGGGAAAGAATCATGGCCAGCACCAGTACCAAAAGCAGCGGCGTAAACAGGTTGATGGCCAGCATGGCGCGAGTATACAGTGTGTTGGATACCCGCAGCACCGTGCCGTCTTCCATACGAACCGCGTAATTCGCGGTGCGACGGTCTGAGGTCTGGGAAAAGCGGCTGCTGTAGCCCGCGCCCGATTCCAGCGCCTGTTTTACCTCATCCCGCAGAGCGTGATTTTCCATGGAGGCGGGGTCGGAGGCGCTGTCGAACAGCACCGTGCCGTCGGCGGCGATATAGGTGACGCGGGTGCCGTCGGTGTGGGGAACGCTGCAAAGAAAATCGCCGCCCCCGTGGGCAACGGCAGCCGACAGATACAACGCCTCGCTCTCCAGATTCTGCCGCTGCTGGGCGGAAAAATAGCCGTACAGCGCCGCCACGATGCAGACGACGCTGACCACAAAGACGGCCATGGCGGTGAAAAAGATATTTTTGAAAATGGCGTTTCTCACGGATCACACCCTCCGATCTTATAACCCACGCCCCGCACGGTCTCGATCCGGTCGCCAAGATCCCCCAGTTTTTGCCGCAGGGTGCGGACGTGTACATCCACCGTCCGGTTTTCCCCGTCGAAGGAATAGCCCCAAATCTCGTCCAGCAGGCGGTCGCGGGTCAGGACGATGCCCCGGTTGCGCAGTAGCAGGCACAGCAGTTCAAACTCTTTTCGCGTCAACGGAAGGGCCGCGCCGTCGCGCAGGGCAAGATGCTTTTCGGGCCAGACCCGCAGCGGGCCCAGCCGGTATTCTGAGGGGGCGGCCGCCTCGGCCCGGCGCTTGAGCGCCTTGACCCGGGCCAGCAGCTCCATCATGCCGAAGGGCTTGGCCAGATAATCGTCGGCTCCCAGCTCTAGTCCCAGCACCTTGTCGTATTCGCTGCCCTTGGCAGTGAGCATCATCACGGGGACCCGGGCAAGGGAGGGGTCGGCTCGGAGCTTTTTCAAAAGCTCCAGCCCGCTTTCCTCGGGAAGCATGATGTCCAGCAGGATCATGGAGGGGGCGCAGCGCGCTACGGCGCGCCAAAAGGCCGAGGGCGTGTCGAAGCCTTCGGCGGCAAAGCCTCCGTTGCTGAGGGCATAAAGCACCAGCTCGCGGATGGCGTCGTCGTCTTCTACCAGATAGATCATAAAAACCGCTCCCTTTCTCATGCAAAGCGGCCTCCGGCAGGGCCGGAGGCAGAGCTCAGTTGTTTCTTTCGCTGTCTGACAGCGCCCGAATGGCGCAAAAGAAGTTGACCGCCGCGCACAGCAGCATGGCGACGCCCAGCGGACGGACGATCTCGGGCCGCAGCTTTCCGAAAACTTCAAGGGTAAAGGGAATGAACAGCAAGACCAGCAGGATGGTGGCGGCAAGCCGGAGTTTTTTCAGCGCGTTCATGCTCAGACCTTCTTTCCCGCTTTCGCGCCGCCCAGCGAGGCGGTCTGCAGCAGGTTGGTTTCAAAAGTGGTGTGGAGCGACCCCTCTTCCCGCCGACGCTTGAGGGCGAGAGCGATCATCTCGTCCAGCAGGGCGGGGAAGGACAGGCCGCTTGCTTCCCACAGGTAAAAGGCCAGCGAACCGGGGATGGTGTTGATCTCGTTGACGAAGACGGATTCGGTCTCGCCGTCCATCAAAAAGTCCACCCGGGCGCAGCCGGCGGCGCCCACGGCGTGAAAGGCGTCTACGGCCAGTGCGCGGATCTTTTCGGAGAGGGCGTCGGAGATGGGTGCGGGGATCTGCCGGGCAAGGCTCTGCATCCCCTTGCTGCCGCCGGAGGGAGCTTTCGTGCCGCCCTTGGCGGACTTGCCGCCCGACTGGTATTTGTCGGCATAGGTCAGGATGTCGGTGGCGTTGAGGGGCTCCTCGCACACGCTGGCCCGGGCGCATTCTCCGTCGCCCAGAACGGCGCAGTTGATCTCCCGCAGGTGGGCCACCGCTTTTTCGGCCAGCACGCCGCCGCTGTATAAAAAGGCGTCCTCCAGGGCGTTTTGCAGAGAGGCCCGGTCGCGGCACTTGTGGATGCCCACGCTGCTGCCCAGATTATAGGGCTTGACAATCGCGGGATAGCCGATTTCGCCCTCGATGCGGGCGCAAAGAGCCGGGGGATCGGCGTAATATTCGCTTTTGCTCACCCGGAGGGCGGGCAGGCAGGGCAGGCCGCTCATGCGGAACAGGGCCTTGGAGGCCCATTTGTCCATGCCCACGGCGCTGGAGGTGACGTCGGGCCCGGTATAGGGCAGGCCCAGCCGCTGGAAATGGGCCTGCATGACCCCGTCCTCGCCGCCGGTGCCGTGAAACACCAGCAGGGCCACGTCCAGCACGGCCGTCACGCTGGAGCCCAGCTTTTTCTGCTTTGCCAGAACGAGCTGCACGTCCTTGCCTTCTTTTTGCAGCACCACCTTTTTGGCGGCGGACAGGGCGGCGGGGATGTCGCGGAAGCTCTCCAGCTTTTTCAGATGCTCGCCGGTGTAAAAATCGCCGGATTTCGTCACATAGACGGGGATGATTTCATAGCGGCTTTCGTCAAGCGCGGCAACGGCCTGCATAGCCGAGATGACCGATACCTCGTGTTCGACGCTGGGGCCGCCGAAAAAAACGCCGGTGCGAATGCGGGAGATCATAAAAAGCCCTCCTGTAAGTGTAAGGATAAAATCAGTAATTGTCGGTAAGATCATTGAGCAGCAGCACCATCTTGCCGCCGCCCGGAAGGGCGCCGGCCTGCGCCATGGCCTGCTGCACGTCGCGGGCTTCCAAAATCCGGGCGGGAGAGAGGCCCGCAGCCTTCGCGCCCTCCCGGATGGCCTCGGTGCGGGGCTGGGAGCCCACGGTGATGAGCCAGTCGCAGCAGGCGGCGGCCTGCGCGCCCAGCGTCCGGTTATAGTCCAGCTCTTTGTCGCCCAGTTCCACCAGACCGGGGGTGACGGCGATGCGGACGCCCTTGCACAAGGCAAGGGTCTCCAGGGCGTTTTTTGCCCCTTCGGGGTTGGAATTGTAGGCGTCGTCGATGATCGTAAGACCGGGACGGCGGATGAGCTGCAAACGGTGGGGCGCGCCCTCAAGCTGGCGCACGGCGGGCGCCAGCGCCGAAAGGGGGATGCCCAGATAGTGGGCCACGGCGATGGCGCCGCAGATGTTCTGCACGTTTGCCTGACCCAAAAGACGGGTGGTAAAGAGCTGGGATGTCCCGTCGGGGGCGGCGACGGTGAAGCGGGAGCCGTTTTCGTCCACGGTGAGGTCAGAGAGGCGGTAGTCCCGCCCGTTCTGCCCGTAGGTATATCGCTCTTGCTGAGGCTCGCCGGCAGCCAAGGGCCCGCTGTCCAGATTCAGAAAGACGGGGCCCACGCCCTTTACGGCGTCGGCCAGCTCCAGCTTGGTTTTCAGCACGGTTTCCAGCGAGCCGAAGGTCTCCAGATGCTGGGGACCCACCGAGGTGACGATGCCCAGATCGGGATGCACCAGATCGCAAATCTCCCGGATGTCGCCCGCATGCCGGGCGCCCATCTCGCAGAGAAAGATCTCGTGGGTAGGGCGCAGCCCCTCGCGCACGGCCCGCACCACGCCCAGCGTGGTGTTGTAGTTGCCGGGGGTCATATACACGTCGAAGCGGGCGGAAAGGAGCTGATGGAGGAAATATTTCGTGCTGGTCTTGCCGTAGCTGCCCGTGATGCCCACGATCTTGAGCCGGGGCATGGAGGCGAGGATGTCCGCCGCCTCGTTTTGGAATTTGCGGGAAATGGCTCGTTCCACGGGGGAGAGCAGGTCGTTATACAGCATCACCAGCCGGTGCTGCAGCAAAATGGAGAACACCAGCATCAGCGCCGGCAGAAACAGACCCAGCCGAAGCAAAAGGACGTTCATCCGTAACGCGCCGCTCACCAGAAAGCAGGTGGAAACATAGTCGGCCAGCAGCACCCACAGGACAAAGAGCGCCGCCGCGCAAAGAAGCATCCGCCTGACCCGGGGGGTGAAGACCAGCGGCTTTTTGGCCTTTTGTGGCCGGTTAAGCAGCACGAAAAGCCCCGTCCCAGCGGCGAACAGGAAGGGGAGCGCGGCGGAACTCAGACTGCCCAGCAGCATGACGGCGCAGGGCGCCAGCCGCTTGGCGCTCCAGATCACGCCCCGGTGGGATCGTAGAAAATTCCCATAGGAAAGATCCTGATAGGAATTGAGCTGGAACATGTGCATGGCATAGCGCAGCGTCAGCCAGGCGCACAGGCCGCCGCACAGCGCGAGGATCAGAAGGGTAAGGATGGACATAACTGCCTCCCGAGGTAGATTTACAAAAACGCCTTGAGCACGGCGGAAAACTGCGGCCAGTTGTCGGCGTAGCTGAAATGGCCTGCCCCGCGGATCACGGCCAGCCCCGCGCCGGGGATGAGGGATTCCATGAGCTTCCCGTGCTCCACCGGGGTGGCGGTGTCGTTTTCGCCGTAGATCAAAAGAACAGGGACCTTGACGGCGGGCATTTTATCCCGCAGGTCTATCAGCACGTTGTTCATGGTGGCTCGCATCACGGGGCTGGCGGCCTTGTAATCGGCGCTGGCCCGTCTGTCCCGCATTTCTTCATACAGGTCGCCAAACAGCGGCGCGGTAAACTTTCCGGTGCCCAGCCGCTTGAACAGTTTGTAGCCGGTCTGCCGGAGCTTCGCGGACGGGGACGCGGGCAGACGCACCCCGGCGGCGTCGATCAAAACGGCCTTTTCCACCGCTACGGGGCAGGTGGGGTCGGACAGCATGGTAAGGGCGATGCGCCCGCCGTGGGAATGGGCCATGAGGATGACCTTTTCCAGCCCCAGCGCCCGGCAGAAGTCCAGCGTAAAGGCGACGTAATCCGCCAGGGTCAGGGGGGCGGTGGGCTCCTCCGTTTGGCCCACGCCGGGCATGTCGAAGGCGGCCACCCGGTAACCCCGCTGCTGCAGCAGGTCGAAGACGGGCTGATAGAGCTCGAGCCTTGCGCCCCATCCGTGGAGGAAAAGCACCGGCGTTTTTTCGCCGGGCAGGTCGATATAATGGGTGGAAAGCCCTTTCAGCCGCATTTGCAACGCCATCACCTCAAGCCCGCGCCCTGCGGGGCGGTCGTTTTTTCGGACAAAGCCGTATATCTGATTTAGTATAGCACAGTTTGCCCTGTTTGGCAATTTATTCTTGCGCCGCCCCGCAAAGACCATTGTGCGGCAAAAAAGAAATCCGTTCGCCTGCCAAACCCTGCAGGGAGGAATATCGCGGGAAAAAACCTCCGGCCGCTGAACGCAGCCGGAGGGCTTTTGCATGATGGATGACGGAAGCGGTTTCGCAAGAGGGAAGATCACTTGATCTTCACGATCTTGCCCGCTTCGTTGCGCTGATATTTGGCGGCGAAATCGGGGTTTTCGGACTGGAGCTGATCGAAAGCCTCGGGATGTCTCTGGCAATAGTTGTAGGCAAAGCGGGCCTTGGTGTGGATGTTCACATCCGATTCTTTTTCGGCCATGGCGGGCACGATCTTTCTGTAAACGTAAAAATACAGGAACGCGGCCAGCGCCAAAACCAGCAGGCCGATAATCCCCCGGATAAGACCGGTCGTTTTTTCCACGTTTCCGGAGAAGAAGAACCAGGCCAGACAGATGCCGCCGATCAAGCCACAGTAACTGAAGAGCACGGACAGTACAGAAAGCAGGGATGCTTTGGGCGCGTAAGGATAGGTTTTGTAAGAAATCACGATGGGTTGCCTTCTTTCGGTAATATTTTTCAGCGGCAGTGGGCCGCAGTCGCTCAGAGCTTATAGGAGAGCACCATCAGGCTCTCGGAAAAGTGGATGTTCTCCACGGGGATCTGGGGCATATCCAGATGCAGATCGTTGTTGGTAAAGTTCCAGATGCCCTTGATACCGCAGGCGATCAGCCGCTGGGCGGCGGCTTTGGCGTGGAGCTTGGGCAGCGTGAGGATGGCGATCACGGGATGATAGGTTTCCATGATCTCCTCCAGACTGCGGCAGGAATAGACGGGAACGCCGGAGATCTCCGTTCCGATCAGGGCGGGATTGGAATCGAAGGCGGCCACAAGATGAACGCCGTATTTGGCAAAGTTAAAGTTGCTGATCAGCGCCTTGCCCAGATTGCCCGCGCCCACGATGATGGCGGGGCGGTCCTGGTCGATGTGCATGATCGAGGCGATGGCGGCGCGAAGCTCGGCCACGTTGTAGCCATACCCCTGTTGCCCGAAGCCGCCGAAGCAGTTGAAGTCTTGCCGCACCTGCGAAGCGGTGAGACCCATCCGGTCGGCCAGCGTGCCGGAAGAAATGCGAACGATACCGGCATCCTGCAGGTCGCAGAGATGGCGGTAATAGCGGGGCATGCGATGAATGACGGCAGAAGAGATGTGCTTTTCCATAAGAGCCTCCTGGGCAAAGAGCTCGTTAAAAAACGCGGAAACTTCTTTCAAAAATCAATTATTTTATTTAGTTTAGCAGATAATTTGCAAAAAATCAAGAACTATTTGCAAGATATTTAAAAAATTACACCGGTTTTTGCAAAATAAACTGCTGTTTTTGGTGCGGCGCGGCGCAAAAAAGCCGTGAATCCATGCAAAAGGCATAAACCAAAAATAACCTTTTACAAACCGTTATCCACATATTCCACAGGGTTTTCCACAATAAAGCGGAAAAAAGCCGCGAAATCATGCGGTTCGCCGGGGCTTCCCTGAAAAGCGGACGACGAAAAACGCAGGTCATATATGGGAAATCTTCGTTATGCAGCCCAGATATTTCTAAATCACCGCTACGCTTCGTTATCAAAAAAGCAGACCTGCTCCGACGCGGGCATAGTGGCAAAGCAGTTTTGATCGAGCCGCCCCACATGGTCTGCCAGAAACTCATAGTAGGCCTGACAAGCGATCATGCTGCCGTTGTCGCCGCACAGCTTCAGCGGCGGGAGATAGAGCTCCAGCCCCGCTTTTTCACATTCCCGCTGCAGAGCCGCCCGCAGGGTGCTGTTGGCGGCCACGCCGCCGGCGGCGGCTACCCGCTTTCGGCCGCGCAGCCTCGCGGCCTCGATCACACGGGGCGCGACGGTGTCGGCCACGGCGCGAGAAACGGCGGCGGCCAGATCGGCCGCCACGATCTCCTGCTTCTTTTGTCCGGCGTTGTGAATCAAGTTGACAGCGGCGGTCTTGAGCCCGCTGAAGGAGAAGTCCAGCGAATCCCGGATGCCTGCTCGGGGCAGGGGATAGCGGGCCGGGTCGCCGTCTTGGGACAGCCGGTCCAGCGAAGCGCCGCCGGGATAGGGGAGACCCATCATGCGGGCGATCTTGTCAAAGGCCTCGCCCGCGGCGTCGTCCCGGGTGGTGGCCAAAACCTCCATCCGGGTATAGTCGGACACGTCCAGGATCACGGTATGCCCGCCGGAGGCCACCAGCGCCGTCATGGGCGGTTCGAGGGAGGGGAAGGCCACATAGTTGGCCGCCACATGTCCGCGGATGTGGTGAACGGGGACAAAGGGGATGTCCAGCGCCAGCGCCGCCGCCTTGGCAAAATTGGCGCCCACCAGCAGCGCGCCGATGAGCCCCGGGGCGCAGGTGGCGGCTGCCGCGTCGAGCTGCGACAGGGCGACGCCCGCCTGACGGCAGGCCTGCTCGGCCACCAGGCTGACCTTTTCAATGTGCTTGCGGGAGGCGATTTCTGGCACCACGCCGCCGTAAAGGGCGTGCATGTCCGCTTGGGAATAGACGATATCGGCCAGGATCTCCCGCCCGTCTTTGGAAATGGCGCAAGCCGTTTCGTCGCAGGAACTTTCAATGGCAAGAATCAGCTTCGACATGGTCGGTTATCCGCGCCATAATGAGCGCGTCCTCCTCCGGATCAGAATAATACCGCTTGCGGCGGCCGAGACAGGTAAAGCCGTAGGCTTCATAAAGCCGGCGGGCGGGCAGGTTGCTTTCCCGCACCTCCAAAAAGATCTGCCGCGCATCCCCGGCCGCGGCGTCGGCCAGAAGCAGTTCCATCAGCCGGGAGGCGATGTGCCGCCGCCGGGCCCGGGGCCGGACGGCCACATTGACGATCTCCCATTGACCGGGCAGCTTGCGCGTTCCCAGATAGCCCAGAAGCAGGCCGTTTTCCTCGCAGAGATAATAATCCGCCAGCGGATTGTCCACCTCGTCGGCAAGGCTCTGCTCGCTCCACGGGTCGGAAAAACAGGCGCGCTCAATTTCGGCCATCTGAGGCAGATGGCGGCGCTTCAGCGGGCCAAAGGTTAGGCAAGCGTCACTTTTTTGCATCATACCAGGTTTCCCCCCAGCCCACGTCGGCCACCAGCTTGGTCTTGAGGGCGGCGGCTCCCTCCATCTCTTCCTTTAAAATGGCGCAGGCGCGTTCCAGCTCGTGCTTCGGAACCTCCAGGATCAGTTCGTCGTGTACCTGCAGGATCAGGTGGCCTTGCATCTTCTCCCGCCGCAGACGCGCGTCCACCCGCACCATGGCCAGCTTGATGATGTCGGCGGCCGTGCCCTGGATGGGGGCGTTCATGGCGGCCCGCTGCCCGAAGGAGCGGAGCTGGAAATTGGCGCTTTTCAGCTCGGGGAGCCAGCGCCGCCGCCCGTAAAGGGTGGTGACGAAGCCGTCCTCCGCCGCCTTTTGCCGGGTGGCCTCCATAAAATCCCGCACCCCGTGATAGCGAGCAAGATAGGCGTCGATATAGTCCTGCGCCTCCTTGTTGCTCACATGAATGTCGTCGGCCAGCGACCAGGCCGAAATGCCGTAAACGATGCCGAAATTTACCGCCTTTGCCGCCGAGCGCAGCCGGTGATCCACCTGTTCCAGCGGGACGCCGAAAACCTGCGAGGCCGTGACCGCGTGGAAGTCCTCGCCGGAAGAAAAGGCCTCCTGCATATGGGCGTCGTCGGCCATGTGGGCCAGAATTCGCAGCTCGATCTGGGAATAGTCGGCGTCCACGAAAACCCAACCCGCCCGCGGGATGAAGCATTTGCGGATCTCGCTGCCGTCCTCCCGGCGGATGGGGATATTTTGCAGGTTAGGGTCGGCGGAGCTGAGGCGGCCGGTGGCCGTCACCGTCTGATGAAAGGTGGAATGGATGCGCCCGTCGGCGCCGATCACCTTGCTCAGACCCTCCACATAGGTGCTTTTCAGCTTGCTCACCTTGCGCCATTCCAAAATGGCGGGGATGATGGGATGTGCGTTTTTCAGCTTTTCCAGTGTTTCCGCGTCGGTGGAATAGCCCGTGCGGGTCTTTTTGCCCGCCTTCAGGCCCAATTCGTCAAACAATACCGCGCCGAGCTGCTTGGGGGAGCCCAAGTTGAAATCGTGCCCTGCAAGCTGGTGGACAGCGGTCTCGTATTCTCGCATTTTTTCGTCCAGCAGCGCGCCGAAATCCAAAAGGCGCTGCCGATCGACGGCCATGCCCGCCGTCTGCATCTGCGCCAAAATGGGCAGAAGAGGAATCTCGATGGTCTGATAAAGCTCCCACATTCCCTCTTCCCGGAGGCGGGCGCCCAGCGCCTCCTCCAAACAGGCCACGGCGGCTCCCCGGGCGGCCAGATAAGCGCATCGAGCGGTCCGGTCCCCGGGTTCGTTCAGCAGCGAAAGCTGGGCTTCGCCGGAATCCCCGGCGGAGGGCGAGGGACGGAAATTACAGTATTTTACACAGATGTCGTCGATATCGTAGCTGCCTGCTGCCGGCTCCAGCAGATAGGCCGCCAGTTTGCTGTCGAAAACCCAGCCTTCGGCGGGGATACTGTGTTTCAGCAGTTCGCAGAGCAGCGGCTTGACTCCGTGTCCCGCCTTGGGCAGCGACGGGTCGAACAGGAGGCGAAGGGCCTCGGCCCAGTTGCCGGAATAGCGTTCCCGCTCCAGCACATAAGCCACGGTGTCGGGCTCATCTTCTGTATCCCGCTGGAAAACCATGCGGGAAAAATCCTCTTCAAAAAAGATATCCACCGTCCCGCCGCGCCGGAGGGCTTCCGCGGCACGGTGCACGTCGTCCGCGGTCAAAAGATCCTGCGTGGTGCAGGAGCCCGTAAAGACCGGCGGCTCCCCGGCCTGCTCCGGCGCGGGGGGAAGGTTCCATTTTTCGATGAATTTCTGAAAGCCCAGACGGCGAAACAGCCCGTAAAGCTCCGGCCGGAAGTTTTTGTTCCAGCGGGCGCTCTCCGGATCGAAGGACAGGGGCGCGTCGGTGACGATGGTCGCCAGCGAATACGAAAGGCGGGCGCTCTCCAGGCCTTCGGCCAGTTTTTTCTGCACGCCGGGCTTGATGCCCGCGTCATGCAGGGCGGCGCAGACCCCGTCCAGGCTACCGTATTTGTGCAGCAGTTCCATGGCGGTTTTTTCCCCGATGCCCGGAACGCCGGGAATGTTGTCGGAGGGATCGCCCATCAGCGCCTTGAGGTCGATCATACGGATGGGGGAAAAACCGTATTCCTCCTGAAACCGTGCCGGGGTATAGCGGATGGTCTCAGTCTGGCCCATGCGGGATTTCACATGGAGGACGCTTGTGCGGTCGGTAATCAACTGAAAGCTGTCCTTGTCGCCGGTGACAATAACGCAATCGTCCCCCGCTGCTTCCCCGATGCGGCACATGGTGCCCAGAAGATCGTCGGCCTCGTAGCCCTCCAGCTCCACGCGGCGGATGCCCATGGCGTCCAGAACCTCTTTCAGCAGGGGCATTTGAAGCGCCAGTTCCTCTGGCATGGGCTTGCGCTGGGCCTTGTAGCCTTCATACTGCTTGTGGCGGAAGGTGGGGGCCTTCAGGTCAAAGGCCACGCATAGCCCCTCGGGCTTTTCCTCCTCCAGAAGCCGCTGCAGGATTGCCAAAAAGCCGTAAACGGCATTGGTGGGAGTCCCGTCGGGGGCGTTGAGCATCCGGATGCCGTAAAAGGCCCGGTTGACGATGCTGTTGCCGTCCAAAACCATCAGTTTCATAAATTTGCCTCCTTTGTGCGGAAGTCAAGGTTATTATACCCTTTCCGGACCTGTTTGGAAAGGGTTTTCCTCAAAAAATCAGTCTGTCACGAAAAAAATCCTTGACAAACGGCAAATATGCGATATAATAATAGAGCATTTAGCGAGATTGTGTAATGGTAGCACGACAGACTCTGACTCTGTTTGTGAGGGTTCGAATCCTTCTCTCGCTGCCAGAAGCGTCGCCCCAACGGGGGCGGCGCTTTTTTGTGTATTTGACGAACAGGCGCGGCTGATGCCGCGCCTGCCCCCTTATAAACCGTTATTTTGACAAGACTTCCACGCCGGTGTCGGTGATGAGCACCATGTGCTCCACCTGGGCCGAGCGTTTGCCGTCGGCGGTGGACACCTGCCAGCCGTCGCGTTTGTCCACCGTAAAGCGGGCCGAGCCCTCGCACAGCATGGGCTCGATGGTAAAGATCATCCCCGGAGGCAGAATCATCCCCTTGTGCAGCGCGCCGATATGGCAGACATAGGGATCCTCGTGCATAGCCAGTCCGCAGCCGTGGCCGCCAATCTCCCGCACCACGGAAAACCCATTTTCCCAAGCGTGGCGGCTGATGTAATAGCCGATGTCCCCCAGGTGGCACCAGGGCTCCAGATGGGAGATGGCCAGCTCCACCGCCTCTTTCGTCACGCGGACCAGCTTTTCCGCCGCGGGAGGGAGCGTGCCGATGGCGAACATCCGTGAGGCGTCGCCGTAATAGCCGTCGACGATGGTGGTGCAGTCCACGTTTACGATGTCGCCCTCCCGCAGCACCACCTTGTCACTGGGGATGCCGTGGCAGATCTGCTCATTCACCGAGGTGCAGACGCTTTTCGGAAAGCCCGCGTAATGCAGCGGCGCGGGGATGCCGCCCAGCGTGCGGGTGAAGGAATCCACAATGTCGTCGATGTCTTGAGTTGTCATGCCCACGCAGATGTTCTCGGCAACCTTGTCCAGCACCATGGAATTGATGGCGCAGGCGTGGCGGATTCCTTCGATCTGTTTTTTGTTTTTGATGAGCGCGGGGCGGGGCACGATGGAGCCCTTGGCCTTCATGGACCAAAGCTGCTCGGTCACGGCCTGATGACATTCGCTGTAGGGCAGGCCACTGCCGCAGAAACAGAGCTCGCCGCTTCGCATGTGATCACTTCCTTGTTAGCCTTAGCTGACAACAGTATAGTACAGATCCGGAAAAAAGACCAGAAAAAAGAAAGCTGAAAAGTATCCCGAAGGGGATGATTTTCTGTGCAAAATATAGTATAATATAATAAATAAGGTATAGGAGGGGACATCATGGAGCCTCGGACTGAGCGCAGTGAACGGCAAAAACGAAAGCGCAGAAAAGCGATTTTCCGCCAGAGTCTTCTGGCGCTCATCGCCCTGCTTCTGCTGGCCGGCGCGATCCTGCTGATCTCGGCGTTGATCCGCAGTGCGAAAAGGTCCGCGCCGCCCAAGACCGACAATCCGCCCGTGACCGTCGATCCCGCGGAGCCGCCCGTTGGGGAGGATCCGTCTGGCGGACAACCCGCCGGTTTGGGCCCTGCGGCCGATGCCGAGTTGTTGATGGAGATCGGCGAGGCGATCCAGAGCGAATGCGCCATCCTTATCGACGCCGACGCTAACGTGGCGCTGGCGGTGAAAAACGCCGACAGCGTGATCTATCCCGCGTCCATGACCAAGGTGATGACCGTTTTGACGGCGGCGGAGGCCATTCCCGACCTGGGCGTTTCCTTTATTATGACAGGCGACATCATAGACCCTCTTTACCGGCAGGGCGCCACCATCACCGGCCTGCGGGCGGGCGAGAGCGTCACGGCTCTGGACCTGCTCCACGGCGCCGCGCTACGCTCGGCGGCCGACGCGGCCGAAGGGTTGGCGGTGCTGAGCGACGGGGACGCCGCGGCCTTTCTCCGCCGGATGAATGATATGGCGCGGGAACTGGGGCTTTCCGAAGCCACGCACTTTTCCAATTCGTCGGGCGTGTTTGCCGCGGATCATGTGACCACCGCCCGGGATATGGCGGCGATCATGCGGGCGGCCATGGCAAACAGAACCTGCGCCCATGTGCTCTCTACCGTTAAATACGTCACCGCGCCCACACCCTCTGAGCCGGAGGGGCTGACCTTTTATAATAAGTATCTGGACTGGTTCATGGAGAAGCAGCCCGAGCGCAATACTGTGACGGCCTGCAAGAGCGGCTATATCTGGCAGGCGAAAAACTGTATTGTTACCTATGCCGTGGGCGAGAGCGGGCGGCATTATATCTGCGTCACCGCCGGCGCGCCGACAGCGGCCGTCATGATGAAGGATCAGCGCCTGATCCTGAGCACCTACGGCGGCTGAGAAAGGAATGGTTATGTACGACGAACTCACCGAAGTAGATATCCGCAAAATGCGGGAGGAGATCGACTACCGCGTCACCGTTTTGCGGCCTAAGCTGATTGAGGACGTGAAGACCGCCCGGGAATGGGGCGATCTCAGCGAGAATTTTGAGTATAAGGCCGCCAAACGGGAAAAAAACCGCAATGACAGCCGCGTCCGCTATCTGGAACGGATGATCAAAACGGCGAAGATCATCTCGGTGGAGCAGACCGAGGGCGTCGGTCTGTTTGATGAGGTGGAGATCCTGATGGAGAACCTGAACCGCGTGATGACGGTGCGGGTGTCCACCGCCCTGCGGCAGGACGCCGTCCACGGCATCGTCAGCAAGGATTCGCCCATGGGCAGAGCCCTGCTGGGCCATCGGGAAGGCGACCGGGTGGAGGTGGAGGTCAGCCCGGATACACATTATTATATAATGATCCGGAAAGTGACAAAGGCCGCCGGCGACGACGATACATTGGAGATCCGGGGTTATTGAAAAAAGGATCGGGAGGGAGCGGCTTTTGCCGCTCCCGTTTTTGCAAAAAAAGCGTTTGCCGCGCAGAGGAGGGATCCTGCCTTTTTCGCATACTTGGTGGCTCAAAGGCGGATAAAACACAAGATGTGGAGGCTCGCTGAAACGCCGAAATTTTTCTTCAAAAAACGCCGGATTTTTTTCAAAAAAGGTGTTGACAAAGCGGGGGCGGCGTGGTATTCTAATAAGGCGCTCGGGAAAACGGGGCGAAAAACCCGGGGACCGAAACGCAAAAAGCACTTTGTAAATTAAACAACACCATGAAAATTGGAACCCTGAAATTATTTGAGTTTGAAAAGTATTTTTCGAACAGTAATGATGAAGCCGGTTTGAGCTTATCTAAAACGAT
>JAFSZV010000026.1 GCA_017455565.1 Clostridia bacterium | reverse complement strand
CTGTTCGTAGGCTCCTCGGCTTTGCTACGCCGCTTCCTCCCCCGCTGCCATTGCTGACACCGGCTTGCGGTTCGCTACACTTGGCGGTAAATACCCGTGGCGGGACTTTCACCCGCAAGAATCATGCCATGCCCGGCACACTATGAAACAGGCGTGACCGCAAAGTGGTCACGCCTGTTTTGTCTCTGGATTTTGTGGGGCAAAATCCGATGCTCGCTATAAATGTGGACAACAAAAAACCTGTTCGACAAACTGGAATTGGTTTAACCAAATGTGCTGTGGATTTTTTCGCAACAATCGGCGGTATGCTTCATAAGAAATTCGCCGTGTCCGAACCCTTCCATGATTTCCTCATCAAAATTCGGCAAATATTTTTTGAGGATGTTGTGAGATTTAATTGCATATGGCTCTTTGCTTCCACACCACATATGAACCATCGTCTGATTATGTGCAATCTCAGGGCGTGTGCGGTAGGTGTAATTTTCAAGAAAATTGCGATCCACCGTTTCATCGCTGGCATTCATATACATCCCCGCTGTTAATCCGTCTGCCATTTCTTCAAGGGATGTCCCCATAAGTGTCATCATAATATGAATGAAAGCGGGAAACTTGCCTGTATTCTTATACTTCTTGAACATCCACGCCGTCACCTTTGCAGACAACTTACCTTGATGTGCCACATAACACCCGTCCATAATCACCGTGCCGAGGTCAACCTTGTTACGAGTGAGCAGTTCTGTCAACATCAAGCCACCCTGCGATGCACCATAAGCACCGTGTATTTTGCCATCATAGTGTTGACGGATATACTCTTCAATCTGCCGCGCTTGATCGGCAAAGGATGTGAAATCACCGCTACCATCATAAAAGCCATCCTGTGCAGGGATAATTAAGCGATAATACTCCTCTAACGGTTTGAGCATCTCATACTCGCTGTGCCAATCCTGCATCATACCATGCAGTAACAAAACAGGAGGATTATTCTTATTTCCAAATTCATTAAACAGCATAATATTGACCTCACAAATTCCAGTTTGTTTTAGTCATTGTACCATCGATGACCGACGCGGTCACTTACCTCATATTGCAATAGGAAGGAGGCGCTTCCTTACGAAGTGAATCCCTCCGTTCTTTTCTTTGTTTCGTGCTATTCCTCGCTGTCCAGCACCGCGCCGCTTTTGTCGATAATCAAGGCACGGAAATGATGGGCGCGGGCAAAGTCCAGCGCCTCCTGCGGCTCCAGCAGAAAAAGCGCCGTGGAATAGGCGTCGGCAAGGCCGCTGTCGTCCAGGATCACCGTGGCCGAAAGCAGTTTGTCCGCGGGATACAGGGTGGCGGGGTCGATAATGTGGCAATAGGTCTTGCCGTCTACCGTCAAATTGCGCTCATAACCGCCGGAGGTCACCAGCGCGGTATCGGAGGCTTCCAGCTGCGCGGCCAGCGCCGCGCCGTCCTCTGACTGCGGGTCGCGGACGCCCACCCGCCAGGGCCGGCCCTCCGCCTGCCCCCGGGCGATCACGTTGCCCCCCGCAGAAAGGACAAAATCGGTATAGCCCGTGGCCTCCGCCGCCTCCGCCGCCCGCTGGGCCGCCCAGCCCTTGGCGATGGCACCCACGTCCAGCGACATGGCGGGGTCCAGCAGCGTCACCGTCTGATTTTCGGGATCAAGACGCATGCTTTCGATCTTGCAATGCTCCCCCGCCGCCCGCAGGGCGCTCTCATCCGGCAAAACGCCGGTCTCCCGCGCCTCGTGCCACAGCGAGAGCACCGCGCCCATTGCGATGTTGACCCGCCCGCCGGTGCGGTCATAGACCTCTTTTCCAAAAGCCAAAAGCTCCATCACCTCGGGCTCGGCGGGAGCCGCCCGCCCCGCAAGAGCGTTGACGGCGCAGAGGTTGTCCACACCCTCATAGGTGTGGTAAATGTCAAAGATCCTGTGCAGCCGCCGCATCTCACCCAACACTGTCTGCCGCAGGCTGTCGAATTCCTTCTCGCTGCCGCAATAAGCGATGAGCGTCACGTCGGTGTCAAAGGAATAATCGTAAGCGGTAAAACGCTTCTTCGCCCCGCCGCAGGAGGCGGCGCAAAGCAAGAGCATCAGCGCCGTCAAAATCAGCGCGGCCAGTCGTTTCATGATTCACCTTCCATACTCAGGCTGGAGCCCGCCGCCGGATCTTCCGGAACAAGATCCACGATCACCAGCTCGGGGCGGTTATAAAATCGGGGAATGAGGGTGGATTCCCGGGCAAGGCCCCTGCTGACCACCATCACGGCGCCGTTTTCACGGTAACAGCCGCCGGCATAATGTGGAAACAAGCCCTGATTAGGCGCGATCAGCCCGTTAAGCACACCGGGAATGCGCCACTGCCCCCCGTGGGCGTGGCCGCACAGCGCCAAATCAAAGCCATGCCGGGCATAAAGCGCATATCGCTCAGGCCGATGGGAAAGCAAAATCCGGTAATGCTCGTTGCCGCAGGCGTCCCGCGCCCGCTTCACCTGCCCCTCAAAGCCGCCGGGATCCTCTTCGAATCCCAGCCGCCACGCATCCGGGTCGTCCACGCCGCAAAGGGCAAGCTCCTGTTCCCCCACGCAAACGGACACAGCCTCGCCCGCCAGCCTCGTGACGCCGCATTGCGCGAGGATCGCCATCTTCTCGGCGAAGGCATCGCCACCCGCCCGATATTCGTGGTTGCCCGTTACGTAATAACAGGGATATTCCCGCCCCGCAGCCTCCAAAAACTGCCGGGTATTGTCGTTAGGCAATTTGTCGTCAAAAATGTCCCCCGCCAAAAGAATCAGATCCGGTTGCTGCCGCCGGACGGCCTCCAGCAGCGTGCCCTGATCCTCTCCATAGCGGCAGGAATGCAGATCGGCCACCAGCGCCAGCCGCACCGGCGACGTGATCTTTGGCGACGTCACCGTATACTGACGCAGAGCAAGCCCGTTGCAAAGCCCCGCGGCGCAAAATGCCAGCAGCGCGGCCAGTGCGATTAAAAAAAGCCGTTTTGTGCCGACGGAAGTCCTGCTATCCTGTTTCATGTCCCGCTCCTTTCTTTATCCGAATCTCATCATACCACGAGCCCTGCCCTTTCGCAAGGATTTCCCTTGCCTCTTTCCGTCCGATGTGATATGGTAAGAGCAGAAAAAATAAAGGAGGTCTTTCCGTGAAACAGGAATACCGCGACTATATGCTGGAGCAGCTTCGGGCGCTCATTTCCATCGACAGTCCCAGCGGCTATACCAAAGAAATCCAGGAATACGTCAACGACCAGCTCCACGCGTTGGGCTATACGCCGGAAAACCCCGTCAAAGGCGGCGTCCGCGCCCATCTGGGCGGCGAGGGCGATCCTATTTTACTGCTGGCCCATGTTGATACGCTGGGCGCCGTGGTTGCCTCTGTCAAGCCAGACGGCCGCCTGATGATGAGCCGCGTGGGCGGGCTTCAGGCCAACAATGTGGAGGCCGAAACCTGCCGCGTCCGCACCCGCTTCAACGGCTGGTACGATGGCACCATCCAGCTTGCCAACGCCTCGTCTCACGTCAACGGCGAATTTTCCTCCGCCAAGCGAGATTTTGCTACCACCATGGAGGTGGTGCTGGATGAGGACGTGAAGACCCCCGAGGACGTGGCAAAGCTGGGCATCCGCCCCGGCGACTTTGTCTGCGTCGAACCTCGCTTCACCGTGACGGACAAGGGCTACATCAAGAGCCGCTTTTTAGACGATAAGGCCAGCGCCGCCGTGCTTCTGACGCTGGCAAAGCGCATCCGGGACGAAAATCTTCCTTTAAAGCGCGCCGTCTGGATCAGCTTCACCGTCCATGAGGAGATCGGTCACGGCGGCGCCGCCGGCATCCCCGACGGCATTGTCGAGATGATGAGCGTGGATATGGGCTGCGTGGGCGAGGGCCTTACCTGTACCGAGCGGCAGGTCTCCATCTGCGGCAAGGACGGCGGCGGCCCCTACAACTACGACGTGGTTTCCGCCCTGATTTCCGCCGCCGAGAAGGAAAAGCTGGACTATGCCGTGGACGTTTATCCCTTTTATTCCTCCGACGTTGACGTTTCGCTCCACGCGGGCTACGACGTGCGCCACAGCCTCATCGGCCCGGGCGTCTACGCCTCCCACGGCTACGAGCGCACCCATATTGACGGTCTTTCCAACACCTTTGATCTTCTTTGCGCGTATTTGCTGTAACGCAAAACAATATGCAAAAAAGCGGGCCTTGCGCCCGCTTTTTTCGCTTCATATCAAGGCTGCGCCGCCGTTTCCTCCAAAAAATCGGAAAGCGCCGCCGGATAATCCCCGGAAAGCACGCGCTCCGTCAGCCTGCGCACCGCATATTCCTCAAAGGCATTGTTCCTGCCTTCCGGGCCGCCGTCCAGATAATAAGACTCGTCGATGCCCGGATAGGCGGTTTCGCTTTCAATCACCCGCTTTTTTACTTGGTCCAGACAGGGATGAATCAGATGATGCAGGTATTCGTGGACCACGGAATGGCCACGCAGCCCGCCGGAACAAAAGAGAAACTCCTCCCCCAGCCGATAGTGATCGGAGGCATATACGCATTTGATGGGCTGGATCACCAGCCGCACCCGTTCAATGGGCGAGCGGTAGCGTTCTTTGCAGGTCAGCAGGATTTCCTTCAGACGGGAAAGCTCCTCTTTGCAGCGCAACGTCTCTTCCCTCACCCATGTCTGCTCCCATTGCAGATAACGGCGAAAGCCCTCGTCTGCAAGGACTTCCTCCAGCGCCCCGGGCAGATCCGCGATCCAGCGCCAAAGCGCCGGGCCCCGCTCGACATCAGAAAGGTTGGAGGCCGACATGACCCGGCGGTAAAAGGCCGAACCTTTCCGAATTTCTTCGCCCGCAAGAAGATGGAGCGCCGCCTCCTCCAAAAGCGCGGCCCGGGGCCAAAAGGGATAGACCTGGCAGGTGGTTTGTCTGACGCCCGCAAAAAAAGGCGGCACAGCCGCTTCCGGCCCGATAAAGCCTTCGATGGCACGGATATGCCCGCGCTCCCGCTCCGGCTGATAATAATCATAACCCTTCTGCAAAAGCGCGTAATAGATCGCTGATATTTCCGAAACGCAGGCCATGAAAACGGGCTCCGTCATAAGCAATCCCCCGCCCTGTTGATTCTATGGCTATATGATACACCGTTTCCCGTTCCGAAGCAACTATCCCTTTTTAATTTCCTCTTGGGAAAGAAAAGACCCAGATCAGCGCCCGCTTTCCGGCCCGGACGCAGCGCCTCACGCCCCGCAGCAGCAGCCGCAGCAGCTTTTGCAGGACCGGCGACAGCGTATGCCGCCACGCCCAGCCGCCCGCCAGCATCCCCAGCGGGAGATAGGCCCGCAGGCGGCCGTCGGTATGCCGAAGGAAAAACAGCAGAAAACAGGGCAGCGCCGTCAGCCAGAACAGGATATCCAGCACCGCTGTTCCCCGCCGCCGCAAACCGTCTTCCAGCCGGATGGCCGCCAAAAGATCCCAAAACGCCGCCAGAACCGCCCCCAGCGCCGCGCATCGCAGGACGATGAGCCCCTGCTCCGCCGTGCTCGTAGGCAGCACTCAAAACACCTTTGACCAGAAAGAGCCGCCCTTGCCTCTGCCGTCGTGGGAATAGGAAAAGCTTTGGATATTGCCTTCCAGCGTCAGTTCCCCCACGTCAAGACTGAGTTTTTCCACGTGCAGCCCCTCGCCCTCTACGGTGAGCCGCCCCATGGAGGTCTCCATCGCCACCTGGTCCTCGTCAAAGCTCAACACCTCGCTGACTCCCGAAACACTGAGCCGGTGCCGGTCTTCCAGCACCACGCTGTGGGGCGTGTCCCCTCGAAAATCACCACTATTGACCATAAAAAACGCCTCCTTATTCCATCCTTTGTCAGATGTATATGCGGAGGCGCTTTTTCTTATTCTTCTGTTTCGGGCGGAAGCTCCTGATACAGAAGCGCCGCCTGCTCCTTCGTGGCAAACTCGGGCACCGAAAGCACCCTGATCCGCAGGCTGCGGTTGCCAAAGGTCACGCCGATGATGTCGCCCACCTTCACCTGATAGGAGGCCTTGGCCTCTTTGCCGTTGACGGTGACCCGGTCGCCGTCACAAGCCTCGTTGGCCACCGTGCGGCGCTTGATGAGCCGCGCTACCTTGAGATATTTGTCCAGTCGCATGCTTTTCCTCCAAAAAAACGGGGCCCGAACGGGCCCCGCTGCGAACTTATTTCGCGACCTTGTCCTTCAGGGCCTTACCGGCCTTGAAAACGGGAGTCTTGCTGGCAGGGATCTTGATCTCCTGCTTGGTGCGGGGGTTGCGGCCCACGCGGGCTTCGCGCTTCTTCACTTCAAAGGTGCCAAATCCGATGACCTGGACCTTGTCGCCCTTGACCAGAGCCTCAGCAACGGCCTCGGTGACGGCGGTCAGCGCTTTCTCAGCATCCTTCTTGGTCAGGCCGGCCTTCTCTGCGATGGCGGCAACCAGTTCAGTCTTGTTCATAACATGTCCTCCTAAAATTATATTTGATCGTCAGATCTTATCATTCAAACAGCAGCGCCGTTTTTATCAGAATATTTGCTCCTTCGCCCGGTCCCAAAGAGCGATCATTTCTTCAAGCTCCAGATCAGAGAGCTTGTCCCCGGCCATCTGTTCCATGGCGGCAAAGCGCCTTTTGAACTTTTCCGAGGCGCGGGAGAGCGCCTTCTCCGGGTCGATCTCCAGCTTGCGGGCCGCGTTGACGGCGGCAAACAGCAGGTCTCCGAGTTCGTCCTCCACGCAGGTCCCCGCGCGAATAGCTTCGCAAAGCTCGTCCGTCTCTTCCCGGATCTTGTCCACCGCGCCCTTTGCCGAAGGCCAGTCGAAGCCCGAACGTTTGGCGCGGCTTTGGATCTTTTCGGCGTAGGTGAGCGCAGGCAGGGCCTTCGCCACGCCGTTTATGGCGTCAGTATAGGTTTGCTGGCCTTTCTCATCCCGCTTGACGGCCTCCCACAGCTCCAGCGTCTGCCGCGGATCGGTAAGATGATCCGCAGTACCGAAAACGTGAGGGTGCCGCCGGATGAGCTTGCGGCAGATATCGGTGCACACGCCGCCGATATCAAACTCGCCCGCCTCCTTGGCCATCTGGGCGTGAAACACTACCTGCAGCAGCATATCGCCCAGCTCTTCCCGCAGGTCCGGCATATTGTTCCGGTCGATGGCGTCGGCTGCCTCATAGGCTTCCTCGATCAGATTGCGGCGAATGCTCTCATGGGTCTGGGCCACATCCCAGGGACAGCCCTTTTCCGGATCCCGCAAAAGCGCCATAATCTCCAGAAGATCATCAAACCCGTAATTAACCTTATATAAATCTACCATATTTTCCCCTTCTTGGCAACAGTTTAATCAAGGAATTCGAAGGAATTTTGCGATTTTTTCGCCCTTTGGAAGCATCAAAACGTCTTCTTTCGGCATGGCGCGCAGCGCCACCAGCAATCCCACATACAGAAGCGCCGCCAAACCCACCGTCAGCAACACGGCAGCCAGCGGCCAAAGCCCGCCGCCCTGCAGCATGGCCACCAGCGGCGAATAGATCAGCCAAACAAACGCCCCCATCACACCGGCCGCCAAAAGCGGCCGTAGAAAGACCCGGCGCAGGGAAAAATCCACCTTGAGCCTGCGGATGTTCCAGAGGTTGATGCAGAGGATGGTGAGATAGCAGAGCCCCGTCCCGATGGGGGCGCCGCAGATCCCGATCCCGGGGATGCCCACCAGAACATAGTTGGCGGCAATCTTTACCACTGCGCCCGCCAGCATGGCGAAAACAGGCAGCTTCACCCGTCCCATGGCCTGGAGCACCGGGTTGGACACCGACACCATCGCCGCCAGAAATACCGACGGCGCCAACAGCGTCAAAAGAGGCGCTGCCACGGCGCAGGCCTCGGGCTGGGTCGGGAACAGGACCTTGAGGATGGGAAGCGGGATGACCGCCAGCCCCACCGCGCAGGGGAACGCCAGGATCCCAGTGAGGCGGAAGGCGCTTTCGGTAAGGCGAAGGGTCTTTTCCTTTTGCCGCAGCGCCAGCGCCCCGCTGATGGCGGGGATCAGGCTGACGCCGATGGCCACTACCAGCGTCAGCGGCAGATTGAAGAGCTTAACGGCAAAGCCGTAGGCCCCGTAAAGATAACCAGCCGCGGCGTCGGTCATAAAGCACTTTTCCTGCAGCCGCAGCTTGACCATAAAGGTATCAATCAAAGTGCTGACGGAAAAGACCGAGGCTCCAATGGTGATCGGGACCGCCAGACGCACCAGCGTCCGCAGCAGCTCGCCGTCGGAGCGGCATTCGCCGCTCTTTTCCGGCATGGGGAACCGCCGTCTGTCGCGCAGGCGGTAGAGCAGCATATAAAGGGCGCTGAACACCGTTCCCAGCGTGACGCCGCCGATGGCACCCGCCACCACGATCTCCAGTGAATAGTCCGCCCGGGTCAGGTACCAGGCCAGCCCCAGTCCGAAGATCAGCTTACCCAGCGCTTCGATAACCTGGGACACCGCCGTAGGCACCATGTTGGCCATACCCTGGTAATAGCCCCGTACCGCCGAAACGACGCAGGTAAAAAATACCGTGGGGGCCACCGCCAGCACTGCATAGCGGCAGCTGCTGCCGATAAAGCGGCAGATCACGTCCACCGAAAGCATCATGGCGGCCGAAAGCACGGCGCCGATGAGCAAAAAGGTGGCAAAGGTCAGCCGTGCGATGCGACGCACCTCGCCACCGCGCCCCAGTGCGCGGGCCTCGGCCACCATCTTCGACACAGCCACCGGCAGTCCCGCGGACGAGACCACGTACATGGCCGTATACACATAATAAGCGCTGATAAAAATATCGTTTCCGTCGGCGCCGTAAAGATTCGCCAGCGGGATGGAGAAAAACGCGCCGATGAGCTTGACCAGCACGCCGGCCAGCATCAAAAGCAGCGTCCCGCCGAAAAAAGTCCCCTGTTTCCGTTCGTTCAATCCGGTTTACCGCCTTTCGCGGGCATGCCCGCAGATCTGTTCCCTTTCTTATTGTTATGAGCGGAACAGCCGATCCATGACGGCAGACAGGGCAGCGCGAACCCGCTCGATATCAATGGTGGTAAAAACGCCGTTTTCATAGAGCACCCTGCCCCGCACCATGGTCAGGCACACGTCGCCGCCCCGGGCGGAATAGGCCAAGGTCGATTCAGGATGATGCACCGGCATCAGGCCCGGGCGGTCGGTATCCACCAAAATCAGGCTGGCGTCATAGCCCGGCTTCAAACAGCCCAGGCTGTCTTCCCTGCCCTGGGCATAGGCTCCGGCGCGGGTGGCCATATCCAGCGCCCGGTGGGCCGGGATCTGCCGGGGATCGCCGGACACGCCCTTTTGCAAAAGGGCCGCCAGCTTGATCTCTTCAAACAGATCGTGATTGTTGTTGGAGCAGACGCCGTCGGTGCCCAGCGACACCCGCACGCCCTTTTCCAGCATCTTCCCCACCGGCGCGATCCCCGAGCCCAGCTTAAGATTACTCACGGGATTGTGGGCCACGGTGACGTTCTTGTCCCGCAGGATATCCATATCCTCCTCTGTGACCCAGACACAGTGGGCGGCGGTGGCGCGCGCGTCAAACACGCCGTTCTCCGCCAGCACGGCGGCAGGGGTTTTGCCGTATTTCGCCACACATTCCTCGTGCTCTTTTCGGGTCTCGGAGAGGTGGACGTGCATATTCAGGCCGTTTTCCACGGCAAAGGCGGCGTAATCCCGCCACAGCTGCGGAAAGCTGGTATATTCCGCGTGGATGGCGGCGTCCAGCCGGATGCGGCCCCCGTCAAAGCCGTGATACGCCCGCAGCACCTCCCGGTTCTGCAGTGTCACCTCGTTGGTGTCGTAGCGGTATGAGGCGGGGTCAAAGCATATGGCCGCATTGGAAAGGTTGCCGTAAAGCCCCGCATCGCCCACCGAGCGGGCCATGGCGGGCAGATACATATACATGTCGGTGATAGACACCGTGCCCGACGCCAGCATCTCGGCCATGGCGAGCTGCATTCCCCAGTAGATGTCCTCCTCCGTGAGTTCTGCCTCCACGGGAAAGACGTAATCATAAAGCCAGGTCTGCAGGGTATAATCGTCGGCATAACCCCGCATCAAGACCATGGCGGCGTGGGAATGGGTGTTGACCAGGCCAGGCATGGCGATCTTGCCGCCGGCGTCGATGACCCTTCGGACGGGCTCGTCCACCGGATCTGCGGTGACAAAGGCGATCTTCCCCTCCCGCACGCCGATGCAGGCGCCGGGGATCACGGATGCCTGCTCGTCCATGGTGACGGCAACGCAGTTTTTTATCAAAAGATCCAGCATAGGCTTCTCCTTATTTCATCTCCGCCAGGCAGGCCAGCACCAACGCGGTGAACTGCGCTTGCGCCCGGGCCGCGGTGGCGTTGACCTCTTCGCCAGAGAGCCGACCCTCGGCGATGCCCGCCGCCATGTTGGTCATCAGCGAGATGCCCAGCGTGCGGATACCGCAATGATTGGCCGCGGTGGCCTCGTAAACGGTGGACATCCCCGCGGCGTCGCCGCCCAGCGTCCGCGCCATGCAAATCTCGGCGGGAGTCTCAAACTGCGGGCCGGCAAAATAGAAATAGACGCCCTGCCGCACGGGAAGCCCCAGCGCCCGCGCCTTTTCCAGCGCCATGCGCCGCAGGGCAGGGTCGTAGACAGCCGTCATATCGCAGAAGCGGGGGCCAAACTCCGGCAGATTTTCACCCCGCAGGGGGCTTTCGCCCATGAGGCGGATGTGGTCGGAAATCAGCATCAGATCGCCCACAGAAAAACCCGTGTTGATGGCGCCGGCGGCGTTGGTGACGATCATGTATTCCACCCCCAGCAGCTTTGCCACGCGAACGGGGAACGCGATCTCCTCGGGGGAATAGCCCTCGTAATAGTGCATCCTCCCCTGCATCACCATTACGGGCGCGCCGCTGAGGTCGCCAACCATCAGACGGCCCCTGTGGTCGGGGGCTGTGGAGGGGCGGAAATGGGGAATTTCGGCGTAATCCACGCAGACGGCGTTTTCCACTTCGTCGCCTAAAAATCCAAGCCCCGAGCCCAAGATCAGCAGCACACGGGGCTTGCGCGCGCCGATGCGGCTGCGGATATACCCTGCGCTCTCCCGATAATCCTGACAGGTAAACATTTGCTTCTCCTTTTCGTGAAAACAGCCCATTGGGGCGCGCCCAACGGGCTGTTTTGCTGTATTTACTGCAGCTTTTCGCCGCATACGCGGCAATACAGGTCGGTCTTGTCGCAAGGCTTGCCGCACACGGGGCAAATCAGCGCCGCACGCTGGGCCTCCTGCTGGGCCTTGATTTTCGCGATCTCGGCGTATTTTTCGTCGATAGCCTCCAATTTAGCCTGGAGTGCTTCCTCGTCGGTCTCGGTACCGGTATGGGTGAGATAAACGGTGCGGCCGATCTCACGCATCAGGATCTCGATCTCATTGTTCAGATCCAAGACCTTCAGGCTGCGCCGGGTACGCCCCACCAGTCGGGTGCCCGTTTCTGCGGCCATCTCCGCAGCGGCAGTCGCCGTCAGCTTGGCCTTGTCCAGCAATTCCTTCACTCTTTCGTCCATGGAAAATGCCTCCTTTTTCAGATTCGCGTCAAACACGTTTTATATTATGCGCTTTCGCGGCATTTTGTCAGAAGATCCTGCCTTATTCTCCCGATCGCAGCAGGTCGCTGGCATTGACGATGGTAGAGCCGCTCTCGCCGGAAACGATCCTGGGAAGCTGGCCGTCCCAATTCTGGGCGTAATAATAATCGATGAGCTGCTGAGTCAGCGACTCGCCGATCTTGCGGTTGGCCTCGGCTTCGGCCTCGGCCTTTGCCAACACCTCATAGGCGGCGGCGTCGGCCTCTACCTTGCGGATCTCGGCCTCTGCCTTGGCTTCGATGACCTTGCGTTCAGCCTCGGTCTGGGCGCGCAGCTTGTTCTGCTGGGCCACCTGCTTCTCTTCCACCGCATTGGTAAAGGCGTCGGTGAAATCCATGTTCTCAATGGAGGTGCCCACCACCTCGATGCTGTGCTTCAGCAGGCGCTCGGCCAGAATCTCCTCGATGTCCTGCGCCAGCGCGTCCCGCATGCCCACCAGATCCTCGGCGGTATAGCGGGCGGTGACCACTTTTACTGCCTCGGCGATGTTGGGGGCGATGACCGTTTCATAATAATCCCGGCCCACCGTGCGGTAAAGGATCATGGCGTCGGATTTGGAGATCTGATAGTTGATGGTATAGGAAACGCTGACCTCTTGGATGTCGGAACTAAAGCAGGGCAGTGAGACCGTCCGCTTCTGGATGCGGTTGTCCATGGTGACCACCTGCTTCCAGGGCGCCACGTAATGGATACCGGAATCCAGCGTATAGTTCTCCACCCGGCCGAACACGGTGACCAGACCGGTATAGCCCGTGGGCACCGTGCGCACGCAGGACATAACGCCCGCCGCCGCAGCCAGAAGCACGGCAATCACCATCGCCAGCCCTCCGGCGCGCTTGGCGCCTGTCTTGTCAGAGGCGCGGAGCTGCAGCCCCAGCGTCAGACCCACGATCAGGATCAACACCGCAATAACCAACCAAAACATATGCTTTCTCCTCCTGTATGATGCATTTTACATTTCGCGCTCGTCCAGCAGACGGCGCTTTTCTTCAGCGATGGATTCGATCCGTTCGATATATTCCTTGGGGTATTTGGGGTTCGCCACCCGATGGATCCGCCGCCCGTTTTCCGAGCACAGCTTGCTGACGCCCCCCGAGCCCAGCGCGATCACGTCGGAAAGCTCCTCCATCATGCAGATATTGTAATGGGACGCCGCACCCGGCTTGCAGAAGCCCACGTTTTCCAGCCCGCCCGCCATGTATTTCTGACGGTAGAGGTAATAGGGCTCGTAGCCCAGCTTCTCCAGATGGGCGTAGCAGGCGTCCAGCGTTTCGGCGGGGAGCTGCCCCGTGGGGCCAAAATAAAGCCGCGCCCCCCGCTTGCGGGCCAGACAGTGGATGGTGATGTTGTCCGGCTCCAGCGCCGCCACCCGGCGGACGCTTTCAATCAGGCCGGCGTCATCGTCGCCTGGCAGTCCGGCGATCAGGTCCATATTGATGAGAAACCGGCCTTTTTTTCTTGCCATGCGATAGCAATTTTCGATGTCGGCGGCGGTGTGGTTGCGCCCCACGCCCCGCAGAACGGCGTCGTTCATGGTCTGGGGATTGATGCTGATACGGCCGACGCCGCAGGCCGCCATGATGTCCAGCTTTTCCCCGGTGATGGTCTCGGGACGGCCGGCCTCCACGGTGAACTCCCGGCAGGACGAGAGGTCAAAGCTGCAATTCACGGCGGAGAGCACCCGCAAAAGCTGATCTCTTTTCAGGGTGGTGGGCGTTCCGCCGCCCATGTAAACGCTGCCCAGCGGGATCTTCTGCGTCCGGACAAGCTCCCCCGCCGCCTCGATCTCCTGCAAAAGGGCCGCGGTATAGGGCTCGATCATGTGGCCCCAGCGGGCCATATCGTTGCTGACGAAGGAGCAATAGCTGCATTTTGCCGGGCAAAACGGGATGCCCAGATAGAGCTGCGTTTCCCGCGGGAGCAGCCGGTCTTCCGTTTCCATGGCGTATTCCGCCGAGCGGATACAAAGACCCCGGCGGCGCGGGGACACGTCGTAATGATCCCGCAGCCAGGCATCCAGCGCGTCCCGGCTCATCCCCTCGCGGATGGCCAGACGGGCGGGCTTGGCGGGCTTGACCCCCGTGAGACTGCCCCACACGGGCTTGCGCTCCAGAAGGGGCAGCAGCGCCCGATAGACGGCCGTTTTGACGGTATAGGTCAAAATCCGCTTATATTCCTCGCCGTCGGCGCCGGCGGGAAGAGGACTCTCAACCTGCGCCGCCGAGCGCTTCTCCCCCATCCGGATCTCGGCCCGGGACAAAATCGCGCCCCCCGCTTCCCACGCAAGGCTGCGGCAGCCCTCGGCATCTTCGGGAAGCTGGAGCACCCAGTCGTGGGGCTCGTCGGGCAAAAGCGAGATCAGCATCTCCTGCACGCCGTTGTCCCGGTCATGCCCCTGCAGACAGTATTTCATCGCCGCAGCGCCTCGCGCATATAGAGGTTATGCCGCCGCTCGTGCTCCAGGGTGGAAAAGCTCTCATGGCCAGGGAAGACCCGGAAATCGCCCTCCAACTCATACAGCCGCTTGAGGCTGCGGAGCATGGCGTCATCATCGCCGCTCTCCAGATCGGTGCGGCCGCAGCTCTCCTGAAAGAGCGTATCGCCGGAAAACATGGCGTCGCCGCAGAGGAAAACGCAGCTCCCCGCCGTGTGGCCCGGCGTGTGCAGTACTCGGAAGGTCAGCCCTCCCGCAGGCACCTCCATGCCATCTTGCAGATAACGCTCCGGCTTTTGCGGAACGTAGTTTTCCCGCTTTCCGAAAAATTTCACATTCTCGCAATCCAGCAGCCATTCGTCCGCCCGGTGGATCGCCACAGGCGCCCCGGTGCGGCGGACAAGCTCTGTGACCGCCAGAATATGGTCGTAATGGCCGTGTGTCAAGAGGATCTGCTTTACCGCGCATCCGCTTTCTTCCACCGCGGCCATGATCTTGTCCGCCTGCGCGCCGGGGTCGATCACCGCGCTTGTTTTGGTCGCCTCGTCGCAGACGATATAGCAGTTGGTCCCCAGCATGCCCACGGGAACAGATTTGATCAGCATGAAACTCTCCTTTATTTCTTCATCATCTGGTCGGTGTCCAATATCAGCGTCACCGGCCCGTCGTTGACATGGTCGATATACATATCTGCTCCGAACTCACCGGTGATCAGCGTGATCTCTCTTGCGCGGATCTCCCGCAAAAAGGCCTCGTAGACCGGAATGGCGGTTTCTGGACGGGCCGCGTGGAAAAAGTCGGGCCGCCGCCCGTGAGAGCAATCGGCGTAAAGGGTGAAATTGCTCACCACCATCATACTGCCGCCCACGTCGGCAAGGCCGAGATTCATTTTAAGGTTTTCATCTTCAAAAATACGCATCTCCGCGCATTTCTTTGCCAGATACACGGCTTCCTTCTCGGTGTCCTCAGGTTTAACGCCCACCAGCACCACAAAACCCTTGCCCATGCTCCCGCCGTCTTTTCCGTCGATTGTGATCGACGCGCGGGAAACGCGGATCAATACTGCTCGCATATTCGTCCCTTTCTCAATTCCCCGTTGTCATACGCTTGACTTCCACCACGCCGGAAGTGCGGTTCAGCCGGGCGATGACCAGCTCAAGCTGCTCCCTGCCGGTAACGCCGATGGTCAGATACAGATCGCAATAGCCGTCGTCGTTGTCGCGGGCGGTCATCTCGCTGACGTTGATCTTCATATTGGCGAGCTGCATCAGCACCTCGCCGCCCAAACCCACGCTGGATCTGGCCGTCACCTTGATGGCGGCGTGATAGGAATGTCTCTCTCCGGTGGCCCACTCGGTCTTGATCCAGCGGCCGTCTTCCCCGCTCTTAAGAGCGGCGCGCACATTGGCGCAGTCCTGCCGATGAACCGAGACTCCATAACCCCGGGTGATAAAGCCGATGATCGGGTCGCCGGGAACGGGATTGCAGCACTTGGCGAACTTGACCATGCAGTTGCCGATGCCCTCTACCACAACGCCGGAGTCGGCGGTGGATTTCTCCTGTTTGGCGGCCTGAGCGGCCAGCTTGGCCTCGAGCTTGGCCTCCTTGGCCTCGGCGGCCCGCTGGCGCATTACCTCGTCCTTGATCTTGCCGATGACGCGGTTGAGGGCCACGCCGCCGTAACCCAGCGCGGCGTACAGTTCCTCCAAATTGGGAAAATCAAATCGCTTCAAAACCGCGCTCTGCAACTCAGGCTGCTGGAAGGGATCATACAGCAGATTGGCCCGCAGCTCCCGTTCAAAGACCTCGCGGCCCTCGGCGATGTTCTCTTCCCGCCGCTCTTTTTTGAACCATTGCTTGATCTTGCTGCGGGCGGCGTTGGTTTTGACGATCTGCATCCAGTCGCGCTTGGGGCCGGTAGCGTTTTTTGCGGTGATCACATCCACGATCTCGCCGCTTTTGAGCTGATAGTCGATAGGAACAATGCGCCCGTTGACCTTGGCGCCCGTCATCCGGTTGCCAACGGCGGAATGAATGGCGTAAGCAAAGTCGATGGGGGTGGCACCCAACGGCAGATTGATGATATCGCCCCGAGGCGTGAACACATAGACCTCGTCGGCAAACAGGTCGGTCTTGATGTTTTTGATAAAGTCAGAGGCGTCGGTGTCCTGCTGATTTTCGATGAGCTGGCGCACCCAGGCAAAGGCCTCTTCCTTCTGAGAGCCCTTAAGTCCGTCTTTGTATTTCCAGTGGGCCGCGATGCCGTATTCCGCCCGATGATCCATCTCCTCGGTGCGGATCTGCACCTCGAAGGGGATGCCCTCTGTGCCGATGACCACGGTGTGCAAACTCTGATAGCCGTTTGGCTTTGGGGTGCTGATATAATCCTTGAAGCGGCCGGGCACCGGCTTATATAGATCGTGAATCAGGCCCAACACATTATAACAGTCGGTGAGCTCCTTGACGATGATGCGTGTGGCGCAGATATCGTAAAGCTCGGCAAAGCTCAGGTTCTGGCCATAGAGCTTGCGGTAAATGCTGTAAACGCTCTTGAGCCGGGCCTTGACCTGACAGGAAATGCCCACCTGGGCCAGTTTTTCCTCGATGCGGGCCTTGGTCTTGTCCAGAAAATCGCTGAAACCGTGGCTCTTGTCCTCCAGATAATCGGAAATCTCCTGATAGCCCACGGGATCGAGGATCTTGAGCGAGCGGTCCTCCAGTTCCCATTTGACCCCTTGCATGCCCAGACGGTGAGCCAGCGGAGCGTAAATTTCCATAGTTTCCACCGAGATGTCCCGCTGCTTCTGGGGCTTTTGGAACTCGATGGTTCGCATATTGTGCAGACGGTCGGCCAGCTTAATCATGATGACGCGGATGTCCTTCGCCATAGCAATGAACATTTTCCGCAGGTCTTCCATCTGCTGTTCTTCCTTGGTGCTGTAGGTCGTGTGCTCCATCTTGGTCAGCTTGGTGACGCCGTCTACCAGCATGGCCACAGCAGGGCTGAATTCCCGGGCGATATCGGCGCAGGTGACTCTGGTGTCCTCCACCGTGTCGTGTAGCAGGCCCGCCATCACGCTTTCCGCGTCCAGCCCCATCTGGTCAATGTTGCAGGCCACCGCCACGGGGTGCATGATATAGGGCTCGCCGCTCCTGCGCCGCTGATCCTTATGGGCCTCCGCGGCAAACCCATAAGCGCGGAGGATATTCTTCCCCTCTTCCTCGGAGAAGCCCGCCGCGATCTGTGCGATCTGCGCCCTGAGATGGGTCAGATAGTCCCGTTCTTCCCTTCCATCCATGTTTTCAGCCTCTCAATACAGACATCAGGCGTTTGAGCACCGACGATCCGTTGATGTCCGCCTTCCCCTGATAATTCAACAGGCGGATCACCAGATCATCGCCCGTCTGCTCGTAAGAAAAGATCCCACATTCCCGGAACACGTCAAGACAGACCAGCAGCTTGCCCTCGTTCATCCGGCAGCAGGCGCGGGATTCATACCGCAGCTTCCGGTAAAGCGTCGCAGCCGGCTCGCAGAGCACGCCGTTTTCGCCGTTTGCCTTGATGTGGCGGAACAACGCCACCAGCTCGTCCCGGGTGGGGCAAAGGAGCTGCGCCCCGCCCTGATCGGGCGTATCGCCCGCAGAAAATGCGTGATAGACCGACATCGCCCTTCCGTCGGCTGCCTCCTCTTCCTCGGACCAGCGGACGTCCTTGACCACAAGCTGAACCGTCCGGTTGTCCCGATAAATGTTGATCTCGGCGGAAAAAACGATATCCAGAAGGTCGCCCTTGACAAACCGGCAGCTCTTGGCACCCATGCCAAAGACAAAGGCGTTGAAATAGCGGCCGTTTTTCGAAAGATGGAGTTTGATATGCCGGTCGTGACTGATGGGCGTGATCTCCTCGATCCGCACCTCGTTCATCAAAAAGACCGGCTGGGGGTTGCCCATGCCAAAGGGTTCCATAACCGAAAGCCCCTCGACCGCCGCGATGGTCAGCTCCTCCGGCTCGACGCGGCAGTCCACGTTGACACAGGGCACGATCTCCTCTTCGCCGCCGCAGGCGGCGCATTCTTCCAGCGCGTCACGCAGCGCCTCCAGATTCTCCCGTTTGACGGTAAGACCCACGGCCAGCTCGTGGCCGCCGTATTTTTCCAGCAGCGCGGCGTTTTTCTCCAGCGCGGCGTAAAGATTGAAGCCCCGGATGCTCCGGCCCGATCCCTTGCCGTCGTCGCCGTTCATGGAGATGAGCACGCAGGGGATGCCGTAGCGGTCGGACAGGCGGGACGACACGATGCCGATGACGCCGTTATGCCAGTTATCGCCCCACAGGGTCATGGTTCGGCCCCGGGTCAGCTCGGGCTTTTCCCGGATGCGGTCCATGACCTGCTCGTAAATGCCGTTTTCCTCTTCCTGCCGCTGATGATTGAGCTCGCAAAGCCGCTCGGCCAGCTCCGACGCCTCGGCGGGATCGTCGGTGAGGAACATCCGCGCGGCGATGCTGGCGCCGCCCAACCGTCCGGCGGCGTTGATCCGCGGCGCCATCACAAAGCTGACGGAATTGGAGGTGACGGGCTTGCCGTCCAGCCCCAGCTTCTGCATCAGCGCCCGCAGGCCCTGATTCCCGGTCTGCCGCAAGCAGCCCAGCCCATAAGAAACGATGACGCGGTTTTCCCCGATGAGGGGCATGACATCGGCAATAGTCCCCACGGCCACCACGTCGGCATATTCCCGCATCAGGTCTTCCGTGGGCCGATCCCTCTCCAGTGCGCACACCAGCTTGAAAGCCACGCCCACGCCTGCCAGCTCCCGGAAGGGATAATTGCTATCGGACCGGCGGGGATTGACCACCGCCGCCGCTTCGGGGACGGTCTCCTTGCACTCGTGATGGTCAGTGATGATCAGACGCAGGCCGATCTCGCGGGCGAACCGCGCCTCTTCCTCGGCGGTGATGCCGCTGTCCACCGTAATGAGCAGGCGGCAACCGTCGTCGTAAAGCGACTGGATCGCGGCCACGTTGAGGCCGTAGCCCTCGCCCAGGCGGTCGGGAATGTAATAGGTGCAGTCGGCCCCCATTTTTCGCAGATACTGGATCATGATGCAGGTGGAGGTGACGCCGTCCACGTCGTAATCGCCGTAAACGGCGATCTTGACACCGCTCTCGATGGCCCTGCGGATCTCGGCCACCGCCTTGTCCATATCCTTCAGCAAAAAGGGATCGTGGATATCACCCAGCGACTGATGCAGAAAATGCTCTGCCTTTTCCTCATCATCAAAGCCCCGCGCCGCAAGGACGCGCGCCGCCAGCCCGCCCAGGCCCAAGTGGCCGGTGAGGACGGGTACGCTGGCGCTGTGCTCTGCTGCAAGCAGCCATTTTTTTCTTTTCATGATTCACTCCATATATATTTTTATTGAAGCTATTATAGCAAATCCGCGGGGGAGTTACAAGGGATTTTCCGTAAAATGCGGCGGAAATCCTCCCTATACCGCGTTTCCTTTCCCGAAAAGAAAAAATGTCCGGGAACAAAACGCTCCCGGACGTAAGATCATCTTATTTGAACAGATCCTTCATTTTTTTAAAGAAGCCGCCCCGCTCGGCATAGCAACCGTCGCCAGTGCATTCTTCAAACTTGCGCAGCAGCTCTTTCTGCTCGCTATTGAGGTTTTTGGGGATCTCCACATTGACCTTCACATATTGGTCGCCCCGGCCCCGGCCGCTGATGTTGGGCACGCCGCTGCCCCGCAGGCGGAAAACCGTCCCGGTCTGGGTGCCCTCGGGCAGGTCGTACTGGACCTTGCCGTCCACCGTGGGAACGGTAAGGGTGGCGCCCAGCGCCGCCTGGGCGAAGGAAATGGGCATCTCCAGCCAGATGTCCTGCCCGTCGCGCTTGAACATCTTGTGCTCCCGCACGCGGACGGTGACGTACAAATCGCCGGCGGGCCCGCCCTGCGCGCCGCCGTTGCCCTCACCCCGCAGCGAGATGGTCTGGCCGTCGTCGATGCCGGCGGGGATGTTCACCTTGATGGTGCGGGTCTTGCGCCGCTTGCCCGTGCCGTGGCAGGTCTGGCAGGGCTCCTTGATGATGCGTCCCGTGCCCCTGCAGTTCTGACAGGGGCTGCTGCTCTGGAAGACGCCGAAGGGCGTCCGCTGGGTGGAGCGCACCTGCCCAGTGCCCCGGCAGACGGGACAGGTCTCCGGCAAGGTGCCCTTTTTGGCCCCCGTGCCGCCGCAGTCCTTGCAGCTTTCCTCCCGGGTGACGCTGACGCTTTTTTCGCAGCCGAAAACAGCCTCTTCAAAGGTGAGCGTCACGCCCACGCGAAGATTCTCGCCCCTCTGGGGGCCGGTGCGTGTGCGCTGCGCGCCCCCGCCGAAGCCGCCGAACATCGACCCAAACAAATCGCCCAGGTCAAAATCCCCGAAGCCGCTGAAGCCCCCGCCCTCACCGCCGGCATAGTTGGGATCGATGCCCGCGTAGCCGAACTGATCGTACCGCGCTTTTTTGTCGGGATCGGAAAGGATCTCATAGGCGCCGTTGACCTCTTTCATGCGCTGCTCGGCCGCTTTGTCGCCGGGATTCAAGTCGGGATGATATTTTTTCGCAAGGCGGCGGTAAGCTTTCTTGATCTCGTCGTCGCCCGCTCCCTTTTTCAGTTCCAGGATCTCATATAAATCTCGTTGCTCCGCCATAGGCATCTTCTCCTAAATCATAGCATGGCGCTGCTCTCTCCCGCAGGGGAGAGAGCAGCCGCCGGGATCCCCGCGGGGATCTTATTTCTTTTCGTCGTCGTCCACAACCTTGTAGTCGGCGTCATAAACGGTTTCGCCGCCCGGGCCCTGCTGAGCACCAGCCTGGCCGCCCATATCCGCGCCGGGCGCGCCCTGGGGCGCCGCTTGGGCATAGAGCTTCTCGGCCACGGCGTAGAAGGCCTTCTGCACCGCCTCGGTGTCGGCCTTGATGGCCTCGGTGTCGGTGCCCTTGAGGGTTTCTTTCAGCTTGTTCACGGCAGCTTCGATGTTGGCCTTTTCGTCGGCGGAGATCTTGTCGCCCAGCTCGCCCAGCGATTTCTCGGTCTGATAGACCAGGCTCTCGGCCTCGTTGCGGGCGTCCACGGCCTCGCGGTTCTTCTTGTCCTCGGCGGCGAACTGCTCGGCCTCCTTCACGGCCTTGTCGATATCTTCCTTGCTCAGGTTGGAAGAAGAGGTGATGGTGATCTTCTGCTCCTTGCCGGTGCCCAGATCCTTGGCGGACACGTTGACGATGCCGTTGGAGTCGATGTCAAAGGTGACCTCGCTCTGGGGCACGCCGCGGGGCGCGGCGGGGATGCCGTCCAGATGGAAGCGGCCCAGCGTCTTGTTGCCGGCGGCCATGTCGCGCTCGCCCTGGAGCACGTGGATCTCCACAGAGGTCTGCCCATCGGCAGCGGTGGAGAAGATCTGCTTTTTGTTGGTGGGGATGGTGGTGTTGCGCTCGATGATGCGAGTGCACACGCCGCCCAGGGTTTCGATGCCCAGGCTCAGGGGGGTGACGTCCAGTAGCAGCAGGTCCTTGACCTCGCCGCCCAGCACACCGCCCTGGATAGCGGCGCCCATAGCCACGCACTCGTCGGGGTTGATGCCCTTGAAGCCGTCCTTGCCGGTGATCTTGCGAACGGCCTCCTGCACGGCGGGGATGCGGCTGGAGCCGCCCACCAGCAGGACCTTGGCGATCTCAGAGGCGCTGACGCCCGAGTCGGAAAGCACCTGACGCACGGGGCCGGTGGTGGCTTCCACCAGGTCGCGGGTCAGCTCGTCGAACTTGGCCCGGCTGAGGGTCAGGTCCAGATGGCGGCTGCCGTTGGCATCGGCGAAGATATAGGGCAGATTGATGTTGCTGGAGGTGACGCCGGAAAGCTCGATCTTGGCCTTCTCGGCGGCTTCCTTCAGGCGCTGCATGGCCATCCGGTCGCCGGACAGATCCACGCCCTGATCCTTCTTGAACTCGTCCAGCATCCACTTGACGATGCGGTCATCGAAGTCGTCGCCGCCCAGACGGTTGTTGCCCGCGGTGGCCAGCACTTCGAACACACCGTCGCCGACCTCCATGAGGCTTACGTCGAAGGTGCCGCCGCCAAGGTCGTACACCAGAATCTTGTGCACTTCGCCCTTGTCCAGACCGTAGGCCAG
>JAFSZV010000007.1 GCA_017455565.1 Clostridia bacterium | reverse complement strand
AGAGATCGCCGCCAGCGAAGCTCTGAAGGATTATGATATCGAGGAGGGCGACATCGTTTTCGAGGCTACCTATAGCCTGAAGATCGCTGAAGGTGTCGAGGACATGAATAAGTACACCGCCGCCTCCGGTGAGATCGACGGTCAGTACATCAAGAACAAGTCCAACCTGGGCATCATCAAGACTGACGCCGAGGGCAATTATACCATCAAGAACTTCGGCACTGGCTGGTGATCCTATCGGAACGGTCCCGAAACAGGGCTGATATAGCCCTCAACCGTTTAACGAACTGATTAACGCCAAGACCACCCGATCCCCAAAGGCCGGGTGGTCTTTCTAACATCATAATATTAAGCTACGCTGCGCCTAGCCGGACTTGTTTTCAAGGCGGCCATTTGTTATTATTAATGCTGCTGAAAACGTATTTGAGTAGGGGAGAAGAGATGGACTATACGGATATCAACGCCAGCACCATCGACCGCTGGATCGATGAAGGATGGGAATGGGGCATACCCATCTCCCACGAGGACTACCTGAAAGCCGTGGCAGGGGAATGGGAGATAGTGCTCACCCCGACGAAGCCGGTACCGAAGAGCTGGCTGGGCCAGCTGCGTGGCAAGCGGGTCCTGGGCCTCGCCTCCGGCGGGGGACAGCAGATGCCCAAATTTGCCGCCCAGGGCGCGGAATGCTATGTGCTGGATTATTCGAAAAAGCAGATCGAAAGCGAAATAGCGGTGGCAGCCAGAGAAGGCTATACCGTACACGCCCTGCGAGCGGATATGACCAAACCGCTGCCCTACTGTGACTTTTTCTTCGATCTCATCTTCCATCCGGTCTCCAACTGCTATATAAAAGACGTGCTGCCGGTGTGGCGGGAATGCTTCCGCATCCTCAAGCCGGGAGGACGGCTGGTGTCCGGACTGGATAACGGTTTCAATTATCTTTTCTCAGAAGAAGACGAGAGCCACATCGTGCAGTATCTGCCCTTTGACCCGCTGAAAAACCCCGATCAGATGGAGTCCCTGCTGAAGGATGATGCCGGCGTGCAGTTTTCCCACTCCATCGAAGAGCAGATCGGCGGACAACTGCAGGCTGGCTTTCGTCTGCTGGACGTTTATCAGGACAGCAACGGCTCCGGCTTCCTGCACGAGCACGGCGTCCCCACGTTCTGGGCAACTTTGGCGCAGAAGCCGGAGGAGTGAGTTGATCCGGTCTGGAACAGAATCGGCATACAAAAACACCCGAAACACACAGTTTCGGGTGTTTTTTAGCATCAAGCGAAGCTCATTTGCGGTACAGTTCCATGAGTTTGAACAGCCGTTTCAAGGCGTCTACCGCTGCATCGTGATCCTGGGAAAAATTGATGCGGAACTGATGGAGAAACTGAGGCCCGAACTCCGTGCCCGGGGTTACGGTGACCGCGGCGTGGGCGCGGGCGATGCGGATGAATTCGTGCAGCGAAACGTCAAGCTCGGGAATGGATACGAACAGATAGCTGCCGCCTTCGGTGGGGCGGGCCGATACGCCTTCCGTAGCGTTTATGACCGCCATCAGATCGTCGCGTATCTGCCGGTGTGTTTCCGTGCGCGCGGCGAGCCATTCTTCCGGCTCTTTGAACCAGCACTCGAACACGGCCTGATTATAGCCGCCGCAGCGCAGGGCCATGATGGCCTGGAGTTTCTCCATGCGCTCGATTATAGCGGCCGTGCCGAAAGCCGCGCCTAGACGGTAACCGCTCAATGATTCGGTTTTGGATGGGCCCATGATGGTGATCAGATTGTCAGGACGCTTATGTTCCGCGCACAGATGGATGTACTTCGTCCCGTCGTATATCTGCCGGCAATAAAGCTGGTCCACGATGAGTGTAGCGCCGTATGCGGCAGCCAAGGATGCGATAGCGCGTATCTCATCGCCGGAGTAAATGCAGCCTGTGGGATTGTTGGGATTGGAAAACAGGAACAGCCGCGCCCCGGCTTGGAAAGCCTTTTCCAGCGCATCCAGATCCAACCCGGCCTTATCACGATGGGCCTGCCAATCCAGGGGGATGGGGATCATCTCGCCGTGGAAAAACTCTACCATTTTGCGGTTGGCAAAATAGTCTGGTTCCGCAATTGCCACCTTGTCGCCGGGCATGACGTTGGCCCCCACGGCCAGGAACAGCGCGCCCTGGGTGCCGGGGGTGAGGATGAGCTCTCTGGCCGGGTCTATAGCAGCGCCAGTGAAGTTGCTTAACCTGGGCGCCAGGCTTTCCAGTATGGAGCTTTTGCCGCGATATGGCGTATAGGCCTGGCCGGCGCCGGTCAGCAGCACGCCCTCCGTAAACAGTCCCAGACTGCCCGGGGTGGGCTTATGCGCGTCCACGT
>JAFSZV010000025.1 GCA_017455565.1 Clostridia bacterium | reverse complement strand
CTGAACTAATCGACTACCTTGACTACTACAATAACCGCAGGATCAAACTAAAACTAAAGGGCCTGACACCTGCTCAACACAGATACCAGACCCTTCAGGTCGCTTAATTCAAATTTTGTCTAACTTTTGGGGTTCACTTCAGCTCTCCGGCAGGGCATTTTCTATTTTATGGGCAAAATGCTGCCCGCCGTGTTGGCGTGACACAGGGCGATGGCCAGCGCGTCGGCGGCGTCGTCGGGCCGAGGCACCTTGCTCAGGCCGAGAATCATGCGGGTCATCTCCATGACCTGCTTTTTTTCAGCCTTGCCATAGCCAACCACCGCCTGCTTGACCTGCGACGGCGAATATTCAAAGGGCAAAAGCCCCCGCTCGGCGCAGGCCGTCAAAATCACGCCCCGGGCCTGGGCCACCTGGATGCCCGTGGTGATGTTGGTGTTGAAAAACAGCTCCTCCACCGCCACCGCGTCGGGTTTTACGGTGTCCAGCAGCGTCCGCAGATCCAGGGCGATCTCCAGCAGGCGGCGGGGCATTTCCACTCCGGCGGGGGTGGTGATGGCGCCGTAGCCCAGCATTTTATGCCTGCCGTTGACGCTCTCGATCACGCCGTAGCCCACGATGGCATAGCCCGGATCCAGTCCCAAAACGATCATGTTTCCATCATCCTTTCGGCGGCGCGCAGGATGCCCAGCTTGCCCGCCTCATAGGTCAAGCCGCCCTGCAGATAGCAAGTAAAGGGCGGACGCATGGGGGCGTCGCAGCTCAGCTCGATGGACGAGCCCTGGATAAAGGCGCCCGCCGCCATGATGACGGGATCCTCATACCCCGGCATATCTCCAGGCACGGGGGCGGCAAAGCTGTCCACCGGCGAGGCGCTCTGGATGCCCTCGCAAAAACGGATCAGCACGTCGGGCGCACCGAAATCAATGGTCTGAATGATATCATAGCGAGGTTCGCTCGCCGTGGGCGAGACAGCGTAGCCTAACTCCTCCATCACGGCGGCGCAGAAAGCCCCGGTCTTGACAGCCTGGGCCGTCACATGGGGCGCCAGGAAAAAGCCCTGATACAGCGAACGGTTGACCCCCAGCGTGGCGCCGCACTCGCCGCCGATGCCCGGAAGGGTCATGCGAGCGGCCGCCCGGTCCACCAACTCGGCCCGCCCGGCGATATAGCCGCCGCAGGGGGCCAGACCGCCGCCGGGGTTTTTGATGAGCGAGGCCGCCATCAGGTCGGCGCCCAGCGCCACAGGCTCGGTTTTGCAGACGAACTCGCCGTAGCTGTTGTCCACAAAAATCACGATTCCGGGCCGCAGGGTGCGAATCTCCCGGCACAGCGTCCCGATCTCTTCGGGCGAAAGGGTCTTGCGGATGCCGTAGCCCCGGGAGCGCTGAATGAACACCGCCGCCACATCGGGGGCCTTCACCGCCTCCCGAATGGCGGGCAGGTCGGGCTCGCCATTTTTCAGCGGCACCTGCCGGAAGCCCATGCCGTAATCGGCAAAGCTCCCCGGCACTTTGCCCCGCAGGCCGGCCACCGTTTCCAGCGTGTCGTAGACTCCGCCGGTGACGCTGACCATGGTCTGCCCCGGGGAAAGGCAGGCGAACATGGCGCAGGCGATGGCGTGGGTGCCGTTGACAAAGGCCGTGCGCACCAGCGCCTTTTCCGCGCCGAACACCCGGGCATAGATGCGCTCTAATTTGTCCCGCCCCACATCGTCGTAGCCGTAGCCGGTGGTCCCGGCAAAGTCGCCGGTCTGCACCCGCTCCTCGGCAAAGGCGGCCAGCACCTTTTCGGTGTTGACCAGCGCCACCCGGTCGATCTCGGCAAAGCGGAGGGCGCAGGCTTCCTCGGCGCGGCGGGCCAGCGCAAGCAGCGTTTCATTCATATCCGGTCAAATCTCCTTATCGGGTCATGAAGTCTGATGTCAGTATAGCACATTTTTGGAAAAAAGAAAAGCCCGCCTTTGGGGCAGCGCCGTAAAGAAGGTGCTTTGAGGCGGACAATAACCGGCTAAAAAGGATATGAAACAGGCGCGGCCGCAAATGAACAGCACCCCATTTGTTAGACAGTATGATATACTGAAAAACAAGTGGGGTGTAGTATTATGCCAAAAGGAATACCGAACAAGAAATACACAGGGGAATTCAAGCAGAAGGTCGTAGAGACGATGCAACGCGAGAGGCTAAGCTATGAAGAAGCAGCAAGGTAATTTGAAATCAGCGGGCATGAACGAATAAGGCAGTGGGAGCGGATTTATCTTGAAGAAGGCCTGGAAGGCCTGTACATAGAGCGCCGAGGCCGAGGCAGTAAAGGACGTCCTTCAAAGAATCTTAAGCCGGAGGTTGAAGAAGACCTGCTGACAGAAGTACAGCGGTTGAGAGCCGAAAACGCATACCTAAAAAAATGAATGCCTTGCTGGAGAAAGCCTTTAAAACGATTCCAGACAGGACAAATCTAATCCTTCACTCTGATCAGAGCTGGCAATACCAGCACAAACAGTACCAACGAATGTT
>JAFSZV010000024.1 GCA_017455565.1 Clostridia bacterium | reverse complement strand
TCTGCGATACCTGCAACTACAACTTCGATAAGACCGAGGTTGAGAATGGTATCCATCATACCGGGCAGCGAAGCGCGAGCGCCCGAGCGAACCGATACGAGAAGGGGATTCTCTCTGTCACCGAACTTCTTGCCGGTGATCTCTTCCATCTTCTCGATGTACTCCATGATCTGGCCCTGGATCTCGTCGTTGATCCGGCGGCCGTCTTCATAATACTGGGTGCAGGCCTCGGTGCTGATGGTAAAGCCCTGAGGGACGGGCAGGCCGATGTGGGTCATCTCGGCCAGATTGGCGCCCTTGCCGCCCAGCAGCTCCCGCATCTTGGCGTTGCCTTCGGTGAACAGGTAAACGTACTTGTGCATATACTTCTCTCCTTATGATAAATTTTTCTTTTGCGGTTTTAATCTTTGTTATTATAGCAGACCTTTTTCAAATTTACAGCCCTTTTTTGAAAAAAACACAAGTTTTTTTTGAACTTTTTGAATTTTTTTCTTTTCCGGGCCGCGGGGCCGGCGTTTTTCCGCCGTTGTTTTTTATTGGTTTATTGATTGCTACTATTTATTTTATTATATATATAATTTAAACCTTTTTTTTATGGACAATTTTTCTTCTTTATGTTAGAATAAATCATAACCGCTCGAAACGGTGTTTTTTCGTGCGCCTTTTTCGTTTCTCACTTTACAGATAAAGGGGATCGTAACCGTGATGTATACACCCGAGACGCTGCTCGAGACCATGATCCAGCAGCTCCATGAAGATTATGCCGAAGCGCTGGTGGATCCCTGGTTCACCAATGCCGAACCGCTTGCCATTCAGGATGGCCTGTTCGTTATCAAGGCGGCCAGCGAGCTGTTTCGCGACACGCTGACCCTGCGCTACACCGACAATGCTTCCGAGATCCTGACTTTCCTGCTGGGTGCGCCTACCCGGCCGCTTTACGTCTTTGGCCCGGAGGCCGACGTCTGGCGCCTGCAAAGCACCTCCAGCGTTTACGGCGGCTATACCTTCGAGCGCTTTATCGTGGGCAACAGCAACAAGTTCGCCCACGCGGCGGCGCTGGCCGTGGCGAAGCAGCCCGCCCGCCTGTATAACCCGCTGTTTATCTACGGCGGCTCGGGTTTGGGAAAGACCCACCTGCTTTTTGCCATCGCCGGCTATATCCGGCGGGAACATCCCGGCTTCAAGATCGTCTACATCAAAAGCGAAGACTTCATGAACGAGCTGGTAGAAGCGTTGCAAATCGGTTTTTCCGAGTTCCGCCAGAAATACCGGCAGGCCGACCTTTTGCTGGTGGATGATATCCAGTTTCTTTCCGGAAAGGTCCAGATGCAGGAAGAATTTTTCAACACCTTCGAGACTCTCTATCAGGCGGGGAAGCAGATCGTCCTCACCTCTGACCGTCCGCCCAAGGAGATCGCCACCCTCAACGCCCGCCTGCAGACCCGTTTTGAAAGCGGCCTTCTGGCCGACATCCAGTCACCGGATTTAGAGACCAGGATGGCCATGGTCAAGGCAAAGGCCGCCCAGATGGAGATCGAGCTGCCCCAGAAGGTGGTGGCCTATGTGGCCGAAAACATCACCAACAACGTCCGCGAGCTGGAGGGCGCTATCAAAAAGATTGCTGCGCTCCACAAGATCATGGACCGCAGCATCGATATGGATCTGGCACAGGAAGCCATTAAGGACATTTTTAAAGAACGCCCCGGGCTGCATCCCACCTCCGATCTGATTTTGCAAGAAGTCTCATCCTTCTACAACGTCCCCGCCGACCAGATCACCGGAAAGGGCCGCACCCAGGACGTGGTGATGGCCCGGCAGGTGGCGGCCCATCTCATGCGGCAGCTCACCGGAATGAGCCTTCCCGAAATCGGAAAGGTACTGAACATGCACCACACCTCCGTGATGTACAGCATCGACAAGCTCACCCAGTCGATGATGGAAAACGAAACGCTAAAAGATACCGTGGCCGACCTGATGAAAAATATCCAGAGTAAATGACCCCACAAACCCCTGTGGAAAAATAATCCTTCCCTGTGGACAACCGGCCCCTGTGAAAAAACCCTCGTTTTTTCCGCTTTTTCCACAACCGGCTGTGGACGGGTCTTTTCTCTTTCTTCCGGCCCTGCTGCCGTTTTCCACCGAATCCACAGCCTATAATATTACGAATACGTTGAATTTCCTACCTAAGGAAGGAAAGGAGTTTTGCAAAAATGCGCTTCACTTGTGAAAAACCCGCGCTCTCCGAAGCCGTCTCCGTCTGCAGTCATGCCGTCAGTTCCAAAGCCACCTCTTCCATTCTGGAAGGTCTGCTGATCGAAACGCAGCCCGACGGGGTCCTTCTCAGCGGCTTTAATTACAAGACCGCTATCCAGATGACCATTCCCGCCGACATAAAAAAAGCAGGACGAATCGTCCTCAACGCCCGGATCCTTTCCGATATCGTGCGCCGTCTGCCCTCCGACACGGTAGAACTTGCCGTGGACGACCGGCTGATGGTCACCATTCGCGGCGGCGCGTCGGAATTCAATCTGATTGCCTCTGATCCCGAGGAATTCCCCGAAATGCCTCAGGTTGACGAGGAAGAAACCTTTTCTCTTCCAGCTTCTCTTTTGAAAGAAATGATCTCGGGCACTATCTTTGCCGTGGGCGAAAATGAGAACAAGCCCATTATCACCGGTTCGCTGATGGAGGTGGAAGACCGCCTGTTCCGCATGGTAAGTGTGGACGGCTATCGTCTTGCCGTCCGGCAGGAGGAGATCGCTGCCCGAGAGGACGAACGCTTTAGCTTCGTGGTGCCCGGCGAGGCGCTGAAAGATCTGTACCGCATCCTTCCCGACGGGGAAAAAGACGTCTGCACCGTCTGCCCCCAGAGAAAACACGCTCTGTTTTTCTTTGGAAACACCCGAATGACTACCCGTTTGCTGGAGGGCGAATTTCTCAACTGGCAGGCCACCATCCCCACCGAGCAGCCCATCAATATCCGCCTTTCCCGCAGTGAGCTCATCGCCGCCGTGGAACGGGTCAGCCTGATTATTTCCGAGCGGTTGAAAAACCCCGTCCGCTGCTCCTTCGACCACGATAAGCTCCGGATGTCCTGTATCACGGCACTGGGCCGCAGTTACGACGAATGCGACATTCCCGACTGCGGCGCCGAGGTGGAGATCGGCTTCAACAACCGCTATCTGCTGGACGCGCTGCGGGCCTGCCAGGATGAGGAGTTCATTTTAGGCCTCAAAAGCAGCCTTTCTCCCTGCACCATGCGACCCGTGGAGGGCAGCCGCTATATCTATCTGGTGCTGCCAGTGCGGCTGAAGGCGGGCGAATAAGATGAAGCCGTTGGACGTGTCCGTCTCGACGGAATATATCAAATTGGACAGCCTTTTGAAATACGCCGGCCTTTGCTCCACGGGCAATGATACAAGATATATTGCAAGCAAGACAGCCCAAGCTGCGAGAGCGGAGTTTTTGACTTATTGGAAGGGAAACGGTAATCAATGAATAAAACCCAAAAGATAATATGGATCATCGATGTATTGACGATTGTTTTTATCCTTATTACCTTGCAATCTGGCGTTGTGTGCTTTGAAGAGATTTCAGATTCACCCTATTTTTCATTAAAAGAAAAGATATTATTAAGCATTCAGCATTACGGTTTCTACGGGTGGTCAGAAATACTGCACAATACTTTTGGCCCTATAGTACCATGGTCGAAATTCCTTTTGTTTATTGCCAATGTTTACGCCGTAATACGGAAAATAATCGGAATGATTAAAAAGGATATTTCGCTAAAATCAAGGGCCTTCATTGTCGTCAATCTGCTTTTTATTACACTGAAGCTGATTGAGTTTGATAATTGGTGGGCAGGATTGATGAGCGTGTAAGGAATGATTTTAGAGTCTGTCTCCCTGCGGAATTTCCGCAGCTACCGCGAAGCGTTTTTCCCCTTTGACGACGGGGTAAACATCCTCTGCGGCGACAACGGTCTCGGAAAGACCAATCTGCTGGAGGCCGTCTGGATGCTGACGGGCATCCGTTCCTGGCGGGCCTCCCGCAAGCAGGAGGTGGTCCGGTGGGACACGCCGCTGGCGCTGATTAAAGGGACGGTTTTTTCTTATGGCCGGGAATACGAGCTGGCGCTGGAGTTGCCCGCCGCCGGGAAAAGCACCGCCTGGGTCAATGGAATCAAAAAGCGCCGGCAAACCGAGCTCAGCGAACATCTGCGGTGCGTGCTTTTTTCGCCGGAGGATCTGGCTCTCATCAAAGGTCCCGCCGCCGGACGGAGAGAGTTTCTTGACGCCGCCATCTCCCAGCTTCGGCCCCGCTATGAGGAGCTTTTGGTCCGCTATCTGCACCTTTTGGAGAGCAAGAGCCGCCTGCTCAAGCAGGAGGATCCCCGCCCCGCGCCCCAGCTTGTGGCCGCTTTTGACGATCAGCTCGCCTCTCTCGGGGCCCTGCTCATCGGTTACCGGGCGAAGTTTTGCCGCGGCCTTGCGGAGGAATGCGCGGCGCTCCACGCCGCCATTTCCGACGGGAAAGAGACGCTGACGCTGGAATATCGTACGGTCAAGACCGTCACCGATCCCTTTGCCGACGCCGAAACCCTTCGCGGGCAGCTTCTGGACCACCTGGAAAGCCACCGCGCGGCCGAGGTGCAGGCGGGGAGTTGCCTTTCCGGCCTGCACAAGGACGAGTTGGAGATCACCCTCAATGGCCGCCACGCCCGGGCCTATGCCTCCCAGGGGCAGAGCCGCTCGGCGGCGCTGGCGCTGAAATTCGGCCAGCGGGAGCTGTTTTTCCGGGACGGAGGAGAATATCCCGTCCTGCTTTTAGACGACGTGCTCTCCGAGCTGGACGGGCCGCGGCAGGCTTTTGTGGCGGGCCACGCCATGGGCGGGCAGAGCATCATCACCTGTTGTGAGGAAAGGCGGGAATTTTCCGGCGCCAACCTGTTGCGCCTGTGAGAAAGCGGGGAAAACCATGTTTTTACATCTTGGCCGGGACGTGATTGTTTCGGAAAAGGATATCATTTCGGTTTTTGATATGGACACCGCCACCTGGAGCCGCCATACGCGCAATTATCTTTCCGCCGCGGAAAAGGCGGGCAAGGTGCTGGTGATCACCGACGATCTTCCGAAATCGGCGGTGGTGTGCAAAGAGGGAACGGATTTTGTAGTCTATATTTCCCAAATCAGCAGCAGGACGTTGCTCAAGCGGCTGGAGGAGGGGGCCGACGCTCTTTCCCAGATCGAGCTTTTTGAGTGAACTGTTTTTTGGAATTGTTCCTAAGACAGTTCCGCCGCGGCGGGATATACTGCAGTTAAAACAAGAGAAAACGTAAATCAAGATAAAAACTTCCCGCGAAATAGGCGGGAAGGGAGGTTCCTATGCAAGAAGAGGTCATGACGAAAGTAGAAAACCAGTACGACGCTTCCGAAATTCAGGTTTTGGAAGGACTGGAGGCCGTCCGCAAGCGGCCGGGCATGTATATCGGTTCCACCAGCTCCTCCGGCCTGCACCATTTGGTCTATGAAATCGTGGACAACGCCATCGATGAGGCGCTGGCGGGTTACTGCACCGAGATCACCGTTACCATTAACGAGGGCAACACCATCACCGTCACCGACAACGGCCGCGGCATCCCCGTGGACATTCAGGCTCAGACGGGTAAGCCCGCGCTGGAGGTGGTGTATACCGTTCTGCACGCCGGCGGCAAATTCGGCGGCGGCGGTTATAAGGTTTCCGGCGGTCTGCACGGCGTGGGCGCCAGCGTGGTCAACGCCCTCAGCGAATGGCTGTGGGTGCAGGTTCACCGGGACGGGAAGATCTATGAAATGCGCTTTGCCCGGGGCCATGTGACCCAGGAGATGAAGGTAGTGGGCAAGACCGATCACACCGGCACCACCGTCTGCTTCAAGCCCGACCCCGAGATGTTCGAGGAGCTTCAGTATTCCTACGACACCCTCCATACCCGTATGCGGGAAGAGGCCTTTTTGAACGCCGGGCTGCGCATCACCATCCGCGACGAGCGGGAGAGTTCCAAAGACCTGCCCGAAAACCAGCGACAGGATTCCATGTGCTACGAGGGCGGCATCCGGGAGTTTGTGACGTGGCTCAACAAAAACAAGACCCTCATCCATGAAAACGTTCTCTATTTTTCCGGCAGCAAGGACGATTCCGTCGCCGAGATCGCCATGCAGTATAACGACGGCTTCAGTGAAATGACCCTTTCCTTCGCCAACAATGTGCACACGCCCGAGGGCGGTATGCACGAGGAGGGATTCCGCCGGGCGCTCACCACCGTCCTCAACAACTACGGCCACAAGGTCAAGCTGCTCAAGGACGAGGAAAAGGTCTCGGGCGAGGACGTGCGGGAGGGGCTGGCCTGCGTCATCTCGGTGAAGCTGCCCGACGCCCAGTTCGAGGGCCAGACCAAGCAGAAGCTGGGAAACAGCGAGATCCGCACCCTGGTGAACAACATCATTTCCGACAAGCTGGACGCCTTTTTGGAGGAAAATCCCGCCGTGGGGCGGATGATCCTGGACAAGGCGCTCATGGCCTCCCGGGCCAGAGAGGCCGCCAAAAAGGCAAGAGAATCAGTGCGCCGCAAGACGGGGCTGGAATCGGGACAGATGCCCGAAAAACTGCAGGACTGCAACGAGCGGGATCCCGCCCTGTGCGAGATCTATATCGTGGAGGGCGATTCGGCAGGCGGCTCGGCCGTTCAGGGCCGGGACAGCCGGTTTCAGGCCATCCTTTCCATGTGGGGCAAAATGCTCAATGTGGAAAAGGCCCGGGCCGATAAGATCTACGGCAACGACAAGCTCTCACCCCTTATCGTGGCGCTGGGCGCCGGCATCGGTGACGAGTTCAACGTGGAAAAGCTGCGGTATCACAAAATCATCATCATGGCCGATGCCGATGTAGACGGCGCCCATATCCGCACGCTGCTGCTCACCTTCTTCTTCCGCTATATGCGGCCGCTTATCGAGCGGGGCTACGTTTATTCTGCCGTGCCGCCGCTGTATAAGCTCACCCGCGGCCGGACGGTGCGGGTGGCCTATTCCGACGACGAGCGGGATAAGATCTCTGCCGAACTGCGGGGAGACAACCCCAATGTCAAGGTAGACATCAGCCGCTTTAAGGGCCTGGGTGAAATGGATCCTCACGAGCTGTGGGAGACCACTATGGATCCTGTCAAGCGCACCCTGCGCCGCATCACCATCGATGACGCCGTGGCCGCCGACCAGATTTTCACCGTTTTGATGGGCGAAGAGGTGGAGCCCCGGAAGGAATGGATCGAGAAAAACGCCCAGTATGCGGTGAATATTGATATATGATTTCTTTTTTCGCGAGCGCCGTGAAAAAAGAAATTAAGGAGAGTACATATGGCACACAACAGAGATTATAAGCCCGAGGATATCGCGTTTCCCAATCAGATCATCACCGAATCCGAGTTGGTGGGAGAGATGCAGCGTTCGTATATCGAATATGCCATGAGCGTCATTGTGGGCCGCGCCCTGCCCGACGTGCGGGACGGCCTCAAGCCGGTGCACCGCCGCATCCTTTACACCATGTACGAGGGCGGCCTCACATCGGATAAACCCTTCAAAAAGTCGGCCACCTGCGTGGGCGACGTGCTGGGCCATTACCATCCCCACGGCGACGCCTCCGTTTACGATGCCATGGTGCGTCTGGCGCAGGATTTTTCCATGCGCTATGTTCTGGTGGACGGCCACGGCAACTTCGGCTCGGTGGACGGCGACCCCCCGGCGGCTTACCGGTATACCGAGGCCCGCATGTCCAAGATCTCCAACGAGATGCTGCGGGACATCGACAAGGAAACCGTGGACTGGGATCCCAACTTCGACGAGAGCCGCAAGGAGCCACGGGTCCTGCCCTCCCGTTTTCCCAATCTGCTGGTCAACGGCTCCTCCGGCATCGCCGTGGGCATGGCCACCAATATCCCGCCCCACAACCTGCGGGAGGTAATCGGCGCCTGCGTCTGCGTGCTGGACAACCCCGACGCCACGCTGGACGACCTGATGGGGCACATCAAAGGCCCCGATTTCCCCACGAAGGGCATCATCATGGGTCGGGCGGGCATCCGGCAGGCCTATGCCACCGGCCGGGGCAAGGTCACCGTCAGGGCCCGCACCGAGCTGGAGGAATACGGCCGGGATCACCGCACCCGCATCATCGTCACCGAGCTGCCTTATCAGGTCAATAAGCGCCAGCTCATCAAGACCATCGCCGAGCAGGTGAAGGACAAGCGGCTGGAGGGCATCTCCGACCTGCGGGACGAGACCGACCGCAACGGTATGCGGATCGTCATCGAGCTGAAGAAGGACGTCAACGCCCAGGTGGTGCTCAACAAACTCTTTACCCAGACGGCGCTGCAATCCAATTTCTCCATCATCATGCTGGCGCTGGTCAACGACCAGAAGCAGCCGAAAATTTTGTCTCTGCGGCACATTCTGGATGAATACGTCGCCTTCCAGGAGGAGCTCATCGTCCGCCGCACCCGTTACGATCTGAAAAAGGCGCAGGAGCGCGCCCATCTGCTGGAGGGCCTGCTCATCGCCCAGGACAACATCGACGAGGTCATTCACATCATCCGCACCAGCTACGACGACGCCAAGGAGCGCCTGATGGAGCGGTTTTCTCTGGACGAGGTGCAGGCCCAGGCCATTCTGGACATGCAGCTCAAGCGGCTGCAGGGCCTTGACCGGGAAAAGCTGGAGGCCGAATACCGGGAGCTGGAGGAAAAGATCGCCTATTACGAAAGGATCCTCTCCGACCCGGCGCTGGTGCGTCAGATCCTCAAGGAGGAGCTTTTGGCCATCGCCGACAAATACGGCGACGACCGCCGCACCGAGATCCAGGACGTGGAGGACGAGATCGACTTTGAGGACCTGATCGCCGAGGAGCTCAACATCTTTACCCTTACCAGCCGGGGCTACATCAAGCGCATGGCTTCCGCCGCCTATACCGCCCAGAAGCGGGGCGGCCGGGGAAAGATCGGCATCAAGACCCGGGAAGAGGACGTGGTAGACACCATCTTCACCGCCTCGACCCACGACAACATCCTGTTCTTTACCAACTACGGCCGGGTCTATAAAATGAAGGGCTATCGCGTGCCCGAGAGCAGCGCCGGCGCCGCCAAGGGCACCAACATCGTCAACCTGCTGCAAATTTCCGGGGACGAGCGGGTGACCGCCATGATCCCCGTGCGGGAGATCGACGGCGAGAGCTGTGTCTTCTTCGTCACCCGCAACGGGACGGTGAAGCGCATGCTGCTCAGCGTGGTCAACACCGAGCGCAAGGCCGGCGTCCGGGCCATCACGCTGGACGAGGGCGACGTGCTGGAAAAGGTGCTTTTGACCTCGGGCCGCGACAACATCGTCATCGCCACCCGGCAGGGCAGCGCCATCCGCTTCCCCGAAGACGAGGTCCGCACCATGGGCCGCGAGGCCTCCGGCGTGCGGGGCATCCGTCTGCGGGACGGCGATCAGGTGATCGGCGCCGCCAAGGAATATCCCGACAGTTATTTCCTCACCGTCACCGAAAACGGCTATGGCAAACTGACCCGGCCCGAGGAATACACCGCGCATCACCGGGGCGGCGGCGGCATGACCGCCCACAACCTCACCGACAAGACCGGTGAGCTGGTGGGCATCCGCTGCGTCACCACGGACGACGATCTGCTGCTCATCAACGACGGCGGCGTGGTCATCCGCATGAGCATAGAGGACATCCGCGTGTGCGGACGCGCCTCTCAGGGCGTGCGCCTCATCCGCATGGATGGGGACACTCGCGTCATCAGCATGACCTGCACCGCCCGGGACGACGAGCTGAGCGACGAGCCCGGCGCCGCGCCGGCGGAAGAAGCCGCACCGGAAACCGAAGCATAATCCAAAGGCCCGCCCAAAAGGGCGGGCCTTCTGTCAAAACGGGAGGAATTCGATGATTACGGCGTTTTATCTCTACCGCACTGTGGCGGGAGGCAAAACCTTTGCTTTGCTGATGGCAGCGGTGGCGGCGGTCTATCTCGCCGCCTGCCTGCTCAGCCCGGGCGGACGCACCAGAAAGGGCCTGCGCCGCATGATCACCGGGCTCTTTTTGGCGGCCCTGCCCGCCGATGTGGGCTGGCATCTGATCTATCTGGAGCTTGCTCCCGGCTTTGAATCGGGCGGGGCGACCCTTAAGATCTTTCCCGCCTTTTTGCTGTGGCCGCTCTTTTTGGGCATGACCTTTTTTATGGTGCGGCTGCTCAACGATCTGTTCGCGGAATAAGAGGGCGCGTATGATTCGGGTGATCGAGGGGACAAAGGGGCTGGCGGCGGTCTTTTCCCGGGGCGGCTTTTCCATGCCCGCCTGGGAAAGGTATATCGACGATCTTGCCCCCGGCGTGCGGGCGCTTTGCGAAGCGGATCTGCGGGAAGTGCTGGCGGAGGGCCTTTCCTGGGAGGGAGATTTTGTGCCCCTGCTGAACGGGGCTTGGGCGGACGAGGCCTGCCGCGCCCGGGCCGCGGCCTCGCTCCGCGCCGTGACGGAGGGGCTGGATGCCCGCATTGCCGCCCGCTTCGGCAAAAGCGCGGATGCGGATATCATCCTCTATCTCGGCCTTGGAAACGGCGCGGGCTGGGTGACGCCGGTAAACGGCAAAACCACCATTTTAATGGGGCTTGAAAAGATCGTGGAGCTGGGATGGGACAGCGTGGACGATATGAACGGCCTGGTCCTTCACGAGCTGGGTCATGTCTATCAGGAACAGTACGGCGTGCTCCGGCGGCAGCTTGACCGTCCCGCCGACGCCTTTCTCTGGCAGCTTTTCACCGAGGGGATCGCCATGGTCTTTGAGCAGGAGCTTGCGGGCGGCCCGGCGTATTATCATCAGGACAAAAACGGCTGGAAGAACTGGTGCGCTGAGAATGCAAAGCAGATCGCCCGGGATTTTCAGGCCGATCTGCCTGTCATGACGCGGGGAACGCAGCGGTATTTCGGCGATTGGGCGCTTTATTGCGGCCGGCCGGACACCGGCTATTATCTGGGGACCCGCCTGGTGCGGCATATGATGGAAACGGCGCCCTTTGACGCGCTGATCGCATACGACGTCCCGGCGGTGCGCCGGGGCTTTGCCGCGTTTTTGCAAACGCTTTGACCGGAAAAGAGAGGAAAAGCATGGCTGTTTTGACGGAGCGGGAGCAGCACGCCCGCATGACCGGGACGCCCATCCCCCGGCTGGTAACGTCGCTGGCCCTGCCCACCGTGGCGGGGATGATGGTCTCCTCGGTTTACAACATCACCGACACCTATTTTGTCTCGCAGCTCGGCACCAGCGCCTCGGCGGCGGTGGGGGTGGTCTTTTCCCTCCAGAGCCTGATCCAGGCGGTTGGTTTTTCCATAGGCATGGGGGCGGGGAGCATGATCTCCCGCAAGCTGGGAGAAAAGGACAGCGAGAGCGCCTGCCGCTATGTGTCCTCGGCGCTGGCCATGGCGCTGGTGCTGGGCGGACTTCTGGGGGCCTTCGGCCTGCTGTTTTTGCGGCCGCTCATGCGGCTTTTGGGCTCTACCGCCACCATTCTGCCCTATTCCTGCGCTTACGCCCGGTATATTCTGGCGGGCGCGCCCATCATGTGCGCCTCTTTCGTCTTTAACGTGTCCATGAAAAGCGAGGGGCGGGCTGCCCTTTCGGCCATCGGCATCACCTGCGGCAACCTGCTCAATGTGGCGCTGGACCCGCTTTTGATCTTTACCCTGGGTATGGGGACGGGCGGCGCGGCGCTGGCCACCGTCATTAGCCAGTGCGTCAGCTTTTCCGTGCTGCTGTATTTCTTTTTGAAGAAACAAAGCACGCTGCGCCTTTCGCGGCACTATGTCAGCCGCCGGGCGGCGGACTATCTCACCATCCTCCGCGTGGGCGCGCCCACGCTGTTCCGGCAGGGCTTCGCCAGCCTGTCCACGGCACTGCTCAACGTGGCGGCGGCGGGCTTCGGCGACGCGGCTGTGGCCGCCATGAGCATCGCAAACCGGATCTATCTCTTCGTCCGCTCGATTTTGGTGGGCATCGGGCAGGGCTTTCAGCCGGTGGCGGGGTACAACTACGGCGCGGGCATCCCCCGCCGGGTAAGGGAGGCCTTCCGCTTCACAACCCTTTTGGGGACGGCGGTGGCCTGTTTGGCGGCGGTGGGCATCGCGGCTTTTGCGCCCCAGCTTCTGGCCCTCTTTCGGCGGGACGACCCCGAGGTCATCCGGACGGGGGCCCGGGCGCTGCGGATGCTGTGCGTGGTGCTGCCGCTTCTGGGCTATTCCACCTATGTCAACCAGATGCTCCAATGTCTGGGGCGGTCGGGCAGCGCCGCCTTTCTGGCAAGCTGCCGGCAGGGGGTCTTTTATGTGCCGCTTATTCTGATCTTGCCCCGGGTCTTGGGGCTTTTGGGCGTGCAGCTCTGCCAGCCCATTGCCGACACCATGACCTTTTTGGTATCGATCCCCTTCCAGATCTGGTTTTTCCGCAGCCCCGACGGGCTGGCGGCGGCGCTGTATCACGGAAAAACAGCGCAGGTCAAAAAGAAAAGAGCCTCCCCAGTGTAAGGGGAGGCAGTGCAGCCGTGGCAGGGGGGTTGAGGGCATCCCCCAGCCAGCCCTGTAGCCTCAGCTCCCTTTGTACAGGGAGCCTTTTTATTGCAAACAGCGATATTTATATAATTATTGCCACTTGTATTCAAGTTTTTTTGGAGGACTTGCGGGGGAAGCGAGGAAAAACGTTAACAGTCAGTTTACGATTTTTTGCCATATTTGCCTTCAAAAATTCGGTTAACCACAAGATATATGGGTTTCTTTTGAAAAACACCCTTAAATTGTGGAAAAAACGGTGGAAAATGTGGAAAACTCCCCGTAATCATAACTTCTGCCTCACCAGATCCGCACAGTCACCCGCAGACGGCCTTTGCGGGTCTCGCGGGATAGGCCCTCGTAGCGGAAACGCCCCAGCCCACGCACCGAGATCACATCGCCCTGTTGGGGGACGCGGCTGGGGCTGTCAGCCAGGCGGCCGTTGACAAACACCAGCTCCCGGTCAAAATATTCCTTGCTCCGGCTGCGAGACAGCGCCCACACGGCAGAGATCAGCCCGTCCAGCCGCTCCGACGACACCACGACCTCCTGCGGCTCGGGCAGACGGAGGGCCGCCTCCGGCGGGGCCGAAGGAGCGCAGACCACGGTGGTGCGGCCCACCGAGGTGAGATTCTCGCAGATCCAGGGGGCGATCTCTTCTAGGCAAAAGAGCCAGCCCGTCCGGTCTTGCACCAGAATGTCGCCCAACGTTTCCCGCTTGACCCCCAGCGCCATCAGCGCACCGAGAAAATCCCGGTGCCCGATGCCGGTGGCAAACTTGTGCGCCGCCGGAGCGATGCGCAGGCAGCAGAGGGGGAAGACGGGGGGATAGCCCAGCGCCGCCTCGTCCCCGAAGCAGGCCAGCCGACGCTCGGCCCCCTCGAAGCCGCCGGACAGGGCGGCGGGGGCTTCCAGCGACCGCTCCATCCGCAAAAGCGCGTCCTGCTCCGCCGGGGTCAAAAAGGCGGTAAAGGTATAGCGGTTTTGCCGGGCGGCGCGGGCAGCCAGCTCGGAAAACCGGTTTTGCAGCAAGCGGAGAGCCTCTTCCATAACGACACCCTTTTTGAAATTTGACTTCTTTTTTTATTATCTGTATAATGATTAAGTTGTCAATAGAAAACGAGAAAAACCGAAAAAGAGGAATCGAACATGGATAATCAAACCGCCCCGCGGGAAAACCGCATGGGCACCGAGCCCATCCGCCCGCTGCTCTTTAAAATGGCCATCCCCATGATGCTCTCGATGATGGTGCAGGCGCTTTACAACGTGGTGGACAGCATCTTTGTGGCCCGGCTCAGCGAGGACGCCCTCACCGCCGTTTCCCTGGGCTTCCCCATGCAGAACCTGATGATCGCCTTTTCCGTGGGGTTGGGGGTGGGCATCAATGCCCTGCTCTCCCGCTCGCTGGGGGAAAAGAATCAGAAAATGGTGGACGAGAGCGCCCGGCAGGGCCTGTTTCTCGAGATGTGCGCCGCCGGGCTCTTTGTTCTGGCGGGGATCTTCGCCGTGCCTGCCTTTATGCGCTCGCAGATCGGCGAGGCCCACATCATTGCCGACGGCGTCACCTATCTGCGCATCGTCACCTGTATCTGCCCCTTTGTCTTTACGGCGGTGTTTTTTGAGCGGATGCTTCAATCCACCGGCAAGACCCATCTTTCCATGATCGGCCAGATGGCGGGCGCCGTTACCAATATCATGCTTGATCCCATCCTGATCTTCGGCCTGCTGGGTCTGCCCAAGATGGGCGTGGCCGGCGCGGCTGTCGCCACTGTCATCGGACAGGCCGTCAGCGCCCTTACCGCCGGCCTGCTGCACTTCCGCCGCAACCGCGAGATTTGCCTGACCCTGCGGGGCTTCCGGCCCGAGAGCCGGGTCATCGGCGCGATCCTCAGCGTGGGCGTGCCCTCCATCATCATGGGCGCCATCGGCTCAGTGATGACCTATTGCATGAATCGCATCCTTGGCGTCTTTACCAAAACGGCCATCGCCGTGTTTGGCGCCTATTTCAAGCTCCAGAGCTTCATTTTCATGCCGGTATTCGGCCTCAACAACGCCATGGTGCCCATTGTGGCCTATAACTACGGCGCCCGCCGGTCTGACCGGATGCGCGCCACCATCAGGATCGCCATGATCTACGCCATCTCCATCATGGCGGCGGGCTTTTTGCTGATGCAGATCTTCCCGGGATTTTTCCTGAGCCTCTTCAAGGCCAGCCCCGAGATGATGAGCATCGGCAAGGCTGCCCTTCGCACCATCAGCTTTTCTTTTCTGCTGGCGGGCTACTGCATCATCTGCGGTTCCACCTTCCAGGCGCTGGGCAAGGGGACGTACAGCATGTTTGTTTCCATTGCCCGCCAGCTTGTGGCGCTCATCCCCGCCGCGTGGCTGCTGAGCAAGACCGGCGTGCTGGGCGCCGTCTGGTGGTCCTTCCCCATCGCCGAGCTTATGAGCTGCGCCATCAGCACCTATTATTTCCTGAAGGTGCGGCGGGAGATCATCCTCCCGCTGGAGCGAAACTGAAACCGCCGCGGTGTTTACGTTGATTTCAAGTGCGGCGGGATGGACCTTTGCGGGATCAATTATTATGCGGCGTCTTTGATTGACCCGATGATCAAAAAACTTTGCAAAGAAAAGCCGGCGGATTATATTTTGGGTCTGTAAACGTTTTCAATTTGCCGCCGCGTCTTTCCGGCGTGGGGGCGGCCAGCGGGATACTGCACCGCACGGAACCGTTTCAACGGAACACTTCCGCCGCAAGCGCCTGCGGCAAGCGCGGACAAGAGAAGAACTTCCCCTTGCGGGGAAGCTCTTTTTTAGCAAAAAATAAATACAAATTGCATTATTTGTTAAAATGATTACGATTTATTATCAAAACTACAGCGGATTTGCCGTGATTTTGGCAAAGCGGCGGGGATATTCTCCCGGAGTGGGGGCGGTCTTGCGAATGAGGAGCACCTGATGTTCATGCTCCATGCCCCGGATGGAATAGGAGCGGGAGCCCTCGATGGCGGCGCCCAGCGCCCGCAGCGCCGGGCGCCCGCGCTCAATCTCCTCCAGCGACGCGGGGCTCATGCTCTTCATGGGCAGAAAGAGTCCGCCGGGCTTGAGATAGGGCAGGCAAAGCTCTGCCAGCACATTGAGAGGCGCCACAGCGCGGGAAATCACCAGATCAAAGCGCTCCCGCACGCCTTTTTGCCGCACATATTCCTCGGCGCGGGCGGTGACGGCGGTGACGGGGATGTCCAGCTCGGCGCAGCAGCCCTCCAGAAAGCGGATGCGCTTGGCGGTGCTGTCCAGCGGGGTGATGTCCAGCGCGGGGTCATAGCACTTCAGCGGCATGGTGGGAAAGCCCGCGCCGCAGCCCACGTCCAGAACGCGTTTGCCGGAAAAATCGGCGCAGGTCAGCAAAAACAGGCAGTCCAGCATATGCCGCAGGGCGATTTCCTCCGGCTCGGTAACGGCGGTAAGGTTCATCACCCGGTTTTTTTCGATGAGGGCGTCGGAAAACTTCTCCATGCGGAAAATGGCCTCGTCGGTGACGGACAGGCCCCACTGGGCGCAGCCCTCTGTTACAATTTTGGAAAACGTCATATTTTTTTCCTTTCGCCGGCCCGGGGGCGGGCAGTTTATTCGCGGTTGTGGGAAAGCCACACCATCAGCGCCCCCACGTCGGCAGGGGAAACGCCGCTGATGCGCCCCGCCTGACCCAGGGTCTCCGGCCGGACGGCGTCCAGCTTTTGCCGGGCCTCGGTGCGCAGGGTGCGGATGGAAAGATAATCGATGTCCGAAGGCAGCGGGGCGTCCTCCAGACGGCGCTGCTCCTCGATCTCCGTGAGCTGACGCCGGATATAGCCCTCGTATTTGATCTCGATCTCCACCTGCCGGGTGACGGCGTCGGGGAGGTCGGGCCGACCGGGGTCGATGGGGGCGAGAGCGGCGTAATCCAGCTGGGGCCGCCGCAGCAGCTCGGCCAGCGGCGCGCCGGAAAGGGTCAGCGGCGCGGTGCCGCATCGCGTCAAAAGGGCGTTGACCGCCTGCGTGGGGGGAACGCCGGTCTTTTGCAGACGGCGGATCTCCGCCTTTACGGCGGCCTGACGGGTCTCCATGGCAGCAAGGCGCTCGTCGGAGATCAGGCCCACGGCGTGTCCGTAGGGCATCAGGCGAAGATCGGCGTTGTCCTGCCTGCAGATCAGGCGGTATTCGCTGCGGGAGGTCATCATCCGATAGGGCTCGTTGGTGCCCCGGGTCACCAGATCGTCGATGAGGGTGCCGATGTATCCGTCCCGCCGGGCAAGGGTAAAGGGCGGCTTGCCCTGCACCAGCCGGGCGGCGTTAATGCCGGCGATCAGCCCCTGGGCGGCGGCCTCTTCATAGCCAGAGCTGCCGCAGAGCTGTCCCGCGCAGAAGAGCCCGTCGAAGCCCCGCACCGCCAGCCGGTGATCCAGCCGCAGGGGGTCGATGCAGTCGTATTCGATGGCGTAGCCCGGGCGGAGAAGATGGACGTGCTCCAGCCCGGGGATGGTGCGGAGAAAGGCCCGCTGCACGTCCTCGGGAAGGGAGGAGCTCATGCCCTGCACGTAATATTCGTCGCCGTCCTGACCGCAGGGCTCTAAAAAGAGCTGGTGCCGCTCTTTCTCGGCAAAGCGCACCACCTTGTCCTCGATAGACGGACAGTAGCGGGGCCCGGTGCCGGTGATCTCGCCGCTGAACAGGGGCGAGCGGTCCAGCGACGCCCGGATGACGGCATGGGTCTTTTCGTTGGTATAGGTGAGCCAGCAAAGGCTGTTTCCCCGGGCGGGCTCGGTGCGGTCAAAGGCAAATCCGGCCTCGCCCTCGTCCCCCCGCTGGGGTTCCATTTTGGAAAAATCCAGACTTTTGCCCGAAACGCGGGCGGGGGTCCCGGTCTTGAAGCGGCGCAGGGGAAGCCCCATCTTCCGGAGATTTTCGGTGAGGTGGTCGGCGGAATACATCCCGTCGGGGCCCATGTGCCGCACCACCTCGCCGGTAAAGGTCTTGGCCCCCAGAAAGGTGCCGGTGGCCAAGATCACGGCCCGGCAATCGTAGCGGGCGCCGCCCACCAATCGGATGCCGGTGACGGTGTGATGGTCGTCGGTGAGAACCTGCGCGCATTCGCCCTGGGTCAGAAAGAGCCCGTCGCAGGATTCCAGTACCCGGCGCATATAGGCCCGATAAGCCATCCGATCGGATTGCGCCCGGGGAGAAAACACCGCCGGGCCTTTGCCCCGGTTGAGCATCCGGAATTGCAGACAGGTGGCGTCGGCGGCCCGGGCCATCTCGCCGCCCAGAGCGTCGATCTCCCGCACGAGCTGGCCCTTTGCCGTCCCGCCGATGGAGGGATTGCAGGGCATATTGCCCACCCCGTCCAGCGAGGTGCAGAGGCAGAGCGTGCGGCAGCCAAGGCGGGCGCAGGCCAGCGCCGCCTCGATGCCGGCGTGTCCGGCGCCTACCACCGCCACGTCAAATTGTCCCGCAAAAAAGTCTAACATAAGGAAATTTCAAGTCCTTTTAGAAATATTTTTAATAAAAATTACAACTCGTAATCACTCTTTTTTCTTTTTCGACGGTTTTTTCGCATCTTCCGCTTCCTGTGCCCGCTCGTCGCGGCCCCGGCGGATGTTCCAGATCGTCACAAAGACCGCTCCCAGAAACAGGCCCGCGGCCCCCAGCACGAACAGCGTGTTGCACGCCCACGAGGGATAGCCCCGCAGCGTGGCCTGCCGCCCCGTCCACAAAAGAAAGATCCCCAAAAAGGCGACGGCGTAATACTTCCAAACCGCTTTGATATTTTCGTTCATCGGGGATTCTCCTCCTTTTCCGCCGTTCTCTTTTCCGCCGCCTGACGGCGTTTTTTCGACAGGTCGGTCAGGCCGAAAACCCCGCCCAGAACCATCACCGCGCCAAACAGGAGCAGCAGCGCCGTCTTGGTGGTTATGGCGGCGCGAAGGCCGAAGTACAGACAGGCCGCGCCGATGATGATGGCAAGCAGATAGGCTGCCGTGGTTCCTTTTGGCAATCGCATAAGCGTCCTCCTTATTTTCCGACACAGAAGCGTCCGAAGATCTCGTGGGCAAGGTCGGCCGAGGCCGTCTCGCCGGTGATTTGTCCCAGGGTGTTGACGGCCCGCTCGGCGTCGGAGAGGAAAGCGTCGGCCGTCATGCCGCTTTCGGCGCTCTCTAGCGCGCAGTGCAGATCGTCGGATGCCTGCTCCAGCAGACGGGCCTGCCGCGCCGAGGTCACCAGCACCTCCTGCGGCGCGGGCGCCAGCTTCGCCAGCCAGGCGGAAAGCGGCTCCACCTGTCCGCTTGCGGCGGACAGCGTGAAGGCTGTCGTCAGGGGATATTCGCGCAAAACGGCCTCCGCCGAAAGGGCCGAAGCGCCGAACAGGTCAGCCTTGTTGACCACCAGCGCCGAGCGGGGGCTTTGGGCCGCCAGCGCCAGCGCCTCCCGGTCCTCGTCCGAGAGGGGAGCGGAGCCATCGATCACGCAGACCACGGCGGCGGCCTGCTTCGCGGCTTCTTTTGCCCGTTCCACGCCGATGCGCTCGGCCTTGGAATCGCTCTCCCGCAGACCCGCCGTGTCCAAAATGCGAATGGGCGCGCCGCCGCAGGAGATTACCTGCTCCAGCACGTCGCGGGTGGTGCCCGCCTCGTCGGTGACGATGGCCCGCTCGGCCCCGGCAAGGGCGTTGAACAGGGTGCTTTTACCGCTGTTGGGGCGACCGATGATGGCCACCGGCACGCCCTCGCGCACCAGACGGCCCCGCTGAAAGCCCTGATACAGGGCGGTGAGCCGCGCCATGGCGTCCCGCAGCACAGAGCAGGCATTTTCATAGTCAAAGGGGGCGAGATCCTCGTCGGTATAATCGCAGACGGCGTAAAAATGGGCCAGAAGGGCCAAAACAGCCTCTCGCACGGCCCGGATCCTGCCGCCCACGCTACCCGAGAGCTGTGCCGCGGCGGCCTTTGCCCCCAGCTCGCTCTGGGCGTGGATCAGGTCGGCCACCGCCTCGGCCTCGGTGAGATCTAGTTTTCCCGCCAGAAAGGCCCGGCGGGTGAACTCCCCCGGCGGCGCGGGCACGGCCCCCAGCGCGTAGCAGTGCTCCAGTAGCGCCGCCGCTACCGCCTGCGATCCGTGGGGATAAAACTCCACCAGATCCTCGCCGGTATAGGAGCCCTGGGCGGGGAAGCAGGCCGCCAGACACAGGTCCAGCAGGGCGCCGTCCTTCGCCGTCAGGCGGCCGTAGCGCATGACCCGGGGCCGCCCGGCGCTCAGCGCGGGGCCTTTGGCGGGGAAAAAGACCCGGTCGGCAAGGGAAAACGCCTCCGGCCCAGAAAGCCGCAGAACGGCGATGGCGCAGGGCATCGGGCCGCTGCTGCAGGCCGCAATGGTAGACGGCATAAGACCCCTCCTTTGCGTACAATACTCTATCTTATCTTACCACAAGTTTTTCCGTTTGGGAATGGCGAAACGGTTGCTTTTTGTAAAAAAAGCGATATAATAAAACTAACCTGATACAAAATGGAGGGATCGCAATGAAAAAGATGTTTGCGGAGTTCAAGGAATTCATCGCCCGCGGCAACGTGATGGACATGGCCATCGGCGTCATCATCGCCACTGCCTTCGGCAAAATTACCACCAGCCTGGTGAACGATGTGTTTATGCCCTTCCTGGGCTGGATCTTCGGCGCACGGGATATGACGGCGCTCAACGTGGTGGTCCGCGCCGCCGAGACCGACGCCAACGGCGAGGTGGTCAAGGAGGCCATCACCCTCGGCTTCGGCACCTTTGTGGGAACCATCATCGACTTTATTCTGGTGGGCCTGGTGGTCTTTGCCGTGGTCAAGGCCCTCAACAAAATGAAGAAAAAGAAGGAAGAGGCCCCCGCCGAGCCCGAGAAGCCCGATCCCCAGCTTGAACTGCTCACCGAGATCCGCGACCTGCTGAAGAAATAAGCGCATACGGGAAGAAACAACCGAAAAAGCCCAATACCAGGGGCTTTGACAGCCGCAAAACGCGCCGCGACAGCGGCGCGTTTTATGTTGACCCGGCTTTTTTGAGAGAGATTTGAAGAAAACCCCCTTGCCTTCTCCCTTGGGGGAAGGTGGCGGCGCAGCCGCCGGATGAGGGGCGCGCCCTCGGGAAAACGGCCCCGGCGGCCGTCGAACAGAAACGCGGCCATGGATACCTAGGCCGTCTTTCCATGCTCCGTTGGCTGGAAAGACGAATTGAATCAAAACGATATAAAAACAAGAGCTCGAGAGGCAAAAAAACCGGAAACATCCGGAAAATCGGAAAATTGAAGAAAAAAGCACATTTCCCAACCGTAAGCGGCGGTGTTCGGCAGAATTTTCCCTTTCCCGATGGTAAAATAGGGAAAAAGGGAAAGGAAGTGCGCCTATGTCGTGGATCCCAAGCAAGGGGGCCAAGCCGCCCTCAAAGGAATTTCGCCGCATCTCAATCCGGCAGATCCGGAAGAATCCTAACCAGCCCCGCAAGCAATTTGACATCCAGGCCCTGCAGGATTTGGCCGAGAGCATTCGCCGCTATGGCGTCATCACGCCGCTTACCGTGCGGGAGACTCCCGACGGCTATGAGCTGATCGCGGGCGAGCGGCGACTGCGGGCGGCGTCCATTGCGGGACTCAGCGCCGTTCCCTGTTATGTGGTCAAGGTCTCAGACCGGGACAGTGCCTTGATGGCGCTGCTGGAAAATCTGCAGCGGAAGGATTTGGACTGCTTTGAAGAGGCGGCGTCGCTGCAACGGCTGTGCCAGGAGTATCATATGACCCAGCAGGAGGCCGCCGAACGGGTGGGCAAGACCCAGAGCGCCGTGGCGAACAAGCTCCGCCTTTTACGACTGAGTCCACGTGTCACCGAAACAGTGCGGCTTTACAGCCTCAGCGAGCGGCACGCCCGGGCACTTTTGCGGCTGGAGGACGAACAGCGACAGTTGGCCGCAGTAGGGCAAATGGGCAAAAAGCAGATGACGGTGGCCCAGGCCGAGGCGCTGGTGGAAAAAATGCTGGCGGAAAAGCCCCATCCCCGCCGGCAGGGCATGATAAAAGACGTGCGTCTGCTATGCAACACGGTGGAACGGGCGGTGCGCCTGCTGCGGGAAGCAGGGATTTCCGCCGACTGCTCCCGTCGGCAGGAGGGCTCTGTCCTCATCCTTACCGTTCGGGTGGAGGGAGCCGGGGGTATGCGCCGGGAAGCGGCGGGATGATGTTTCACGTGAAACATTGCCGTTATTGCCCTGAAAACCGTTTCACGGGAAACAATCGCCCGGCAAACAAAAAACACGTTTTCGCCAGCTTCAAAGAAAAAAGCGCGCGTCGCGCGCTTTTTTTCTTGCATTTCCGCTAACAGGCCGATATAATAAGGAAGTAAGCAACGGAAGGGGGGGAGTCCATGGCAAAGATCGTGGCCGTGGCCAATCAAAAGGGCGGCGTAGGGAAGACCACCACCGCTGTTAATCTGGCTTGCTGCGTGGCCGCGGCGGGCAAAAAAGTCCTGCTCTGCGATCTGGACCCCCAGGGCAACGCCAGCTCGGGCGTGGGCGTGGCCGCCGAAGCGGGGAAAACCACCTACGAATGTCTGCTGGGCGAGGCCGAGGCCGCCGATTGCCTAGTAAAGACCCGCTACTGCACCGTTTTGCCTGCGGATATCCGCCTGGCCGCCGCCGAGTTGGAGATCAATGATCTTTCCCAGCGGGAACGCCGTCTCAAGCGGGCGCTGGACAGCGTGAAAGAGGGCTTTGATTATATTTTCATTGACTGCCCGCCCAGTTTGGGCCTGCTCACCGTCAACGCGCTGGCCGCCTGCGACACCGTTCTGGTGCCCATGCAGTGCGAATACTATGCGCTGGAGGGCCTGAGCCAGCTTGTTTCCAGCATCCGCACCGTCAAACGGGCCATCAATCCGGCCATCGATATTCAGGGGATTGTCCTCACCATGTACGACAGCCGCACCAATCTTACCATCCAGGTGGCCGAGGAAGTGAAAAAATACTTTGGCCGTAAGGTTTATAAGACCGTCATCCCCCGCAATGTGCGCCTTTCCGAAGCGCCCAGCCACGGGATGCCCATTATCGCCTATGACCGCACCTCCCGTGGAGCGGCGGCTTATCAGGCGGTGGCGGAGGAGTTTCTCAGGCAAGGAGGGAACTGAGCATGGCAAAGGCAAAGGGTCTGGGCCGGGGGCTGGAAGCCCTCTTTGGCGAAGAGCAGCAGCCGGAAAAGCAGGCCGTCGGCATCCGTCTTTCCGAGATCGAGCCCAATCCCCGCCAGCCCCGGCGGGATTTCGACCCGGAGGCGCTGGCTGAGTTGGCCGAGAGCATCCGGGAAAACGGCGTCATCACCCCCATCACCCTGCGGAAAACGGGGGACACCTATCAAATCATCGCCGGTGAGCGCCGCTGGCGGGCCGCCCGCATGGCGGGACTGCATGAGGTTCCGGCCATGGTGCTGGACGTAGATGAGGACGCCGCCTATGCCCTTGCCCTCATCGAGAATTTGCAGCGGGAAGACCTGAATCCCATGGAGGAGGCAGAGGGTTACCGGCGTCTGACCCAGGAGCTGGGACTGACCCAGGAGCAGGCCGCCCAGCGGGTGGGCATCTCCCGCCCTGCCGTGGCAAACGCCCTGCGGCTTTTGGCGCTGCCCGAACCGGTGGCGCGGCTGTTGCGGGACAAGCAGCTTTCTGCCGGACACGCCCGCGCCCTGCTGCCGCTGGAGGATGCGGCGCGGATGGAGCAGGCCGCCAGACAAATCATGGAGGAACAGCTTTCTGTGCGCCAGACCGAAGCGCTGGTCAAGCGGCTGCTGCGTCAGCCCAGGGATGCCGAACCCCGATCCCGGGACATTTATGTTGCCGAACTGGAGCGGGTGATGGCGTCGCTCACAGGGCACAAGGTGCGTATTCAGCCCGGCCCCAAAAAGGGGAGAATCGTTGTGGAATATTACGGGAATGACGATTTAGAGGCTGTCTGCGAAGCGTTAAAGCACATAAAAACATCAAATTGATAAAAGAGCCCGAGCGGCTCAGGAGGAACCAACCATGTTGGATATCAAACGGATCAAAGAACAGCCCGACGAGATCGTCGAGCTCCTGGCCCGCAAGGGCCGGGATGCCAGGGATGAGATCGCCCGCATTCTGGAGCTGGACGGCGCCCGCCGCGCCCTCATCAGCGCCACCGACGAGCTGAAATCCCGCCAGAACGCCGTGTCCAAGCAGATCCCCGCCATGAAAAAGGCCGGACAGGATGTGGCGCCCGTTTTTGCCGAGATGAACGCCCTCAAGGAAACCATCAAGGAAAACGACGCGAAGATCGCCGCGGTGGAGGCCGAATACCGGGAGCTGATGCTGGCGCTGCCCAACCTGCCCGACCCCGACCTGAAGCCCGGCGGCAAGGAAAACAACGAGCCGCTGAAATATTTCGGCGAGCCCCACACGTTCGATTTCGAGCCGAAAAACCATGTGGATCTGTGTACTTCGCTGGGCCTGATCGACTATGAGCGGGGCGTCAAACTGGGAGGCAACGGATTCTGGCTCTATAAGGGCATGGGCGCCCGGTTGGAGTGGGCGCTGCTCAATTATTTCATCGACACCCACATCAAGGACGGGTATACCTTTATCCTGCCGCCGCATATGCTGGAATACCAGTGCGGGCTGACGGCGGGACAGTTCCCCAAGTTTGCCGACGAGGTTTATAAAATCGCCAACCCCACCGACGAGGGTCGCGTTCACTATATGCTGCCCACCGCCGAGGCGGCGCTGGCTTCCTATTTCCGGGACGAGATGCTCCGCGAGAGCGACCTGCCAGCCAAGATGTTCGCCTATACCCCCTGCTTCCGCCGGGAAGCCGGCTCTTACCGGGCTGACGAGCGGGGTATGGTGCGGGGCCACCAGTTCAACAAGGTGGAGATGTTCCAGTTCACCCTGCCGGAGAAGTCCGACGAGGCCTTCGAGGAGCTGGTGACCAAGGCCGAGGCGCTGGTGCGCGGGCTGGGCTTCCACTTCCGCACCGTCAAGCTGGCCGCCGGGGATTGCACGACCGCGATGGCCCGTACCTACGACATCGAGATCCAGATCCCTTCCATGAACGGGTATAAGGAGGTCTCTTCGGTGTCCAATGCCCGGGATTATCAGGCCCGCCGCGGCAACATCCGCTTCAAGCGCGAGGCCACCGGCAAGCCCGAGTTCGTCCACACCCTCAACGGCTCGGGTCTGGCCACCTCCCGCATCCTGCCCGCGCTGGTGGAGCAGAACCAGCTTGCCGACGGCTCGGTGAAGATCCCCGGCGTGTTGCAGAAATATCTGGGCGGCATCGAGGTTCTCAAGCCGGAAAAGTGATTACAAAAAGTTATATTATTTGAAAATATAACAAAATAAAATCAAAATTCCCGCAAAGCCGCAAGACTTTGCGGGGCAAACCGGGCGAAGCCCGACGGCACTTCTGTGCCGCGCCGGGAGTCCGGCGTCCGCGAAGGAAGCGGCAGACGTGCCGCGCCCGGAGCGTAACAAAAGAACAGGGGCCCCCGCAAAGCCGCAAGACTTTGCGGGGCAAACCGGGCGAAGCCCGACGGCACTTCTGTGCCGCGCCGGGAGTCCGGCGTCCGCGAAGGAAGCGGCAGGATTGCCGCGACCGGAGCGTATCAAATAAAAAAGGGGCCCCCGCAAAAGCAAATGCTTGTGTGGGGATATCCGGAGGGTTACCGAAGCGGTCATAACGGGGCGGTCTTGAAAACCGTTAGGGCGCAAGCCCACGCGGGTTCGAATCCTGCACCCTCCGCCATCAAAGAACGGTAATTTTGATAGAAATTGCCGTTCTTTTCATTTTGTGTTATGATGGATATGCCGCAGATGCGTATGCATTCTTCATTTGTGTTTACTTATCATTTCAAGATAGGAGCAATGATATGGAAAACAAAGATCGCAGCACAAAATATCCTATTTTGATGGTTCATGGTGTTGGTTTCAGAGATTTGAAGTGGCCCTTGTACTGGGGCCGGATACCGGCAGCGCTTGCCAGTACCGGGGCGGTTTTGTTCTATGGGCAGCAAGACTGCTGGGCTCGGATTGAGGACAATGCCAAAACAATCAAAGCGAGGATCCGTCAGATACTTGATGAAACAAACTCTGATAAACTCAATATTATCGCACATTCCAAAGGCGGCTTGGAGGCACGCATGGCCGCATCATCTTTAGGTATGGGTGAATATATCGCAAGCATTACAACAATTGGAACGCCTCACCGTGGATCAAAAACGATTGACAAGATGCTGAAAGCTCCGGACTCGTTATTCAATATTGCGTCTTTTGCCGTTGATAACTGGATCGGTCTCATTGGTGACACAAAGCCAAATTTCTATGCTGTGTGCAAGGATTTTTCCACGGAGTACGCCGAAACATTCAATAAGG
>JAFSZV010000023.1 GCA_017455565.1 Clostridia bacterium | reverse complement strand
CCTGCAGGAGTTCCCGGATCTTTGCCCGCCGGGCCTGCTCTTCCGGGCTGCGATTCTTTCTGCTGCTCATAGTTAAACCTCCAATGTGGTGCTCCTATTCTACACCACATTGGAGGTTTACACAAATTTTGGGATGGTCTCTTCAAAACCAAAAGGAGGCACTTCCTTACGAAGCGCCTCCCTCGCGGCTCTGGTTTTTAGTTATTCTTTTTCAGAAGAATTTTTTGAACAGGCTCTTTGCAGCTTTGGCGGCTTCCTTTGCCGCGTCTTTGGCCAGATCGGCGGTGTCGCCGGCGGTTTTTTTAACGGCTCTTTCCTGCTGCTTGGCCCGATAGCGCGCGTCCAGATCGGCCACGTAAAAGGCCACCGTCATTCCGCCGCTGCTGAAGGCTTCGGTCTGGTCAAAGCAGCGGCACACGCCGTCGATCACCTTAAAATATCGGTCGCCGCCGGGGCCGTCGAAGGCGGTGAAGCCTGCGTTCAGCAAGGTTTGGATGTAATTCCGGATGGCGGTGTGATCTGTCCCCTCTACCCGCAGCCGCACCACGGGATAGCCGTTCATTCCGCCGTCCTCCTCGATGCGGGAAACGCCGCCCTGGGTCCACCTGGGATAATCGGGCAGCAGCCGGTCCCATTTGGCCTCTGCCGCGGCCTGTTCTGCCGCTGTGGCGGGCAGAGCGGCCCCGCATTCGCCGCAGAAAGCGGCACCGATGAGATTCTGCTTGCCGCACTGGGGGCAAACATAGTCCTCGCCCACGGTCTGCTCCGGCAGCTTGGCGCCGCACTGGGGGCAGAATTTCTGGTCGGCAGGGGCGCCCGTCCCGCAGACGGGACACTGCTTTACGCCCATGGCGACCTTGGTGGCCGCGCCCTGCATGGCGCTGGCCCAGCCGGACAGAGCGGATTCCAGCGCCGCCGCTCCCGAGCCGGGCGCGGACGGTGCGGCCTGGGCTGTTTCGGCAACCGCCGCCTGCCCTTCCCGCATGGTCTGGGTGCTCTCGTTCAGCGCCTGGGACGTCTGGTTGAGATGCTCGGCCGCCTGACCGGCCAGCTTGTCGGCGGCAGGCCTGACGGCGCCCTCCACCGCTTTCCCTACGGCGTTCTGGATCCCCTTGCCGATGCCTTCGCTGACGCCGTTCGTGAGAATGTTCTTGAGTATGCTCATGCCGTTCGCCTCCTTTTTTATCGTTGTTTTTATTATATAACAAAGCGGAAAGCAATTGCAATCCCATTTTACCGGGCGCGCTTGCGAAACGGCGCAGGGGAGAGGCGAAACTGACCCGGTGAATATTTTATAAATTGGCTCTTGCGGCGGGGTCAGAAAGCCTTATGATAAAAGAGGAAGAAAAAAGGGGGGAGCGTATGACCACAGATAAGCTGCACCGCACGATTTTGGCGGCGGTCTTTGCCGCGCTGACCTGCGTGGCGACCATGGTGATCCGGGTCCCCACTGTGGCGGGCTATACCAATCTGGGGGACGGAATGGTGCTGCTGGGGGCCTTTGTCCTGGGCCCCGGCTACGGCCTTTTGGCCGGAGGGCTGGGCTCGGCGCTGGCCGACCTGCTGGCGGGCTATCTTCATTACGTCCCCGGCACCTTTTTCATCAAGGGCGGCTCGGCCCTCATCGCCGCGCTGCTGGCGAAAAAGGCCCTGCAAAGCAAACGGCCTCCGGTGCTTCGGCTGGGGCTGGCGGCGCTCACGGCGGAGCTGTTTATGGCGGCGGGATATTTCCTTTACAAGGCGTTTCTGCTGGGGCGGTTCGAGGCCGCCGTAGCCAGCATCCCCGCCAATCTGGTCCAGGGGGTGCTGGGCATTGTTTTGTCCGTCGCCCTTTACAAGGCCCTGTCGGGGATCACACAACTGGAACAATATTTTTGGAAAGGTCGATGACATATGTATGAAGCGATCGCCGCGCAGGCCCGACAGGCCGTGACCGAGCTGCTGGAGCAGGCAAAACTCAAGGCGGGCCAGGTGCTGGTGGTGGGCTGTTCCTCCAGCGAGATGGTGGGACAACGCATCGGGAAGGGCTCCAGTATGGAGGCCGCGCAGGCCGCCTTCGGGGGCATGTATCCCGTTTTGCAGGAAAAGGGCATCTGGCTGGCCGTTCAGTGCTGCGAGCATCTCAACCGCTCGCTTATCGTGGAGCGTGAGCTGGCCGAGGACAAGGGCTGGGAGATCGTCAACGTGGTGCCGCAGCCCCACGCCGGCGGCTCCTTTGCCGTGACGGCCTATGCCAACTTCAAGAATCCTGTGGCGGTGGAGAGCATCGTGGCAGACGCCGGTCTGGATATCGGCGGGACGCTCATCGGGATGCATCTGCGTCGGGTGGCCGTTCCCGTGCGCCTCAGCCTCAAGCAGATCGGCGAGGCCAGCATCCTGTGCGCCCGCACCCGCCCCAAATATGTGGGCGGCCAGCGCGCCGTCTATCTGGATCTGTAATATGGCGTTGGCCTATGACGCCGCCCGCATGGCGGAAAACGTGGCAAAGGTGCGGGAGAAGATGGCCGCGGCGGCCAGAAGCGCCGGCCGCGACCCCGGGGACGTGCTGCTGTGTGCCGTCTGCAAGACCCGCTCCTGCGACACCGTCCGGCAAAGCGCCGCCCTGCCGGTGGATCTGTTCGGGGAAAACCACATGCAGGAGCTGGTGGAGCACTTTGACGCCGGAGCGTACTTGCAGAAGCCCGCCCATTTCATCGGCCACCTGCAGACCAACAAGGTGAAAAAGGTGGTGGGCCGCGCCGCGGTGATCGAGAGCGTGGACAGCCTGCACCTGCTGGAGGCTGTGGACAAAGAGGCCGGAAGGCAGGGCCTGCGACAGGAGATCCTGTTTGAGCTCAACGTGGGCGGCGAGGTTACCAAAACCGGCGCCGCCGCCGAGGAGCTGTGGCCGCTGATGGAGCGGGCCGCCGGGCTAAAGCATGTGTTTGTCCGGGGGCTGATGGCCATTCCTCCCGCCTTTGACAACGGGCCCGAAAGCCGCCGCTGGTTTGCCATGCTGCGGGAGCTTTTGGAAAAAGCCGCCGGGCGGCATTATGAAAACGCCCGGATGGAGATCCTCTCCATGGGGATGACGGACAGCTATCTGGCCGCCATCGCCGAGGGCGCCACCATCGTGCGGGTGGGGACCGCCATCTACGGCCCGCGAAGCTATCCCAATAAAGCCGAATAAACGAGATCCGCCGCCCGCTTTTGCGGGCGGCGTTTTCAGTCCGGTCGGTCCTGTCCGTCGTCCTTCGGCGTGAGCATCAGGCCCCGGGCGATGGAGCGGCGCTTGCTCCGGTCGTCGCCCCGCAGGGCGTAAAAATAGCCGATGACGCTGAAAACCGCCGCGCCGATGAAATTGACGAACAGATCCTTCATGGTGTCCAGCAGGCCCACGTCCAGATAACCGCCCTCGATGACATATTCCCGTCCCGATGCCGTCCGGATCACCGTTTGAACGATGTCCTTCACCCATATCCGGCGGCCCGTTCCGGCGGGGTCGAACGTCGCCGTGCTGAAGGAGCGGAGGATAAAATCCTTCTGCATATCCATGTGGAGAAACCGGTCCATGGCGCATTCAAAAAACTCCCACAAAACCCCGATGGTCATGGAAAAGCAAAAGGCCACCAGTGCCAGATAGAGCGGCGACAGGCGGATGTCCCGGCTGTGACGGTTGAGCAGATAGACCATGGAAAACCCCACCGCCGCGCAAAGAAAGCCGTTGACGGTGTGGAGCATAGTGTCCCATCCGGGGACCCGGACGAAATAATGATCCAGCTCTCCCAAAATTTCGGAAGCAAAGATGAAAATATAGATCAGCCCTTCAAATAGCGGCGGGATCTGCACGCGGAACCGCTGCATCACGAAGCTGGGCAGCAAAAACAGCGCCAGCGACAAAAGACACAGCATGACGCCCTCGTAATTTCCGATGAGCAGGCTGCGGATCATGGCGAGGATCACTAGCACCCGCAGCACGGAATAGAGGATGAACGTCTTCTTGTTTCGGCGAATATTCAGCTTGAGCCGCCGGATCAGCCTGCCGCCTTTGGTTTTTGAATCGCGCATATCGTCCCTCCCGTGTTCAGTCTATCCTATGTGTGCCGCGCCGTGACAAGACGCGGTATAAGAAAAAACTTACCACAGCCTTCAAAAAAAGTCAATTTCAGCAAAAAACGCCGCCCGCGCAAAGCGGGCGGTGGCAATTGTCCGTTCAGGAGGCGTGGATGTGAGCGGATTTTTCTTCCACGGGCGGGCGGATGCCCGCCTCCTCAAGCTGCTGCCGCAGATATTTCATGACCCTGCGGCGGGTGATGATGCCGATGAACATGCCCCGATCGTCGACAACGGGGGCGAAGTTCTGCTCCATAGAGGTCTCAAGAAGTGAAGCGATGTCCATCGACGCCCGCAGCGGGCGGTTGTCACGATGGTGGGGGATGCCGCGAAGCGGCGTGCGCGGCGCGTCGGCAAAGCCGTTTTCCAAGCGGCGTACCGCCCAGAGAAGATCGCCCTCGGTGACGGTGCCCACATATTCGCCTGTGCGGCGTACCACGGGGACGGCGCTGTAGCGGGCCCGTTCCATTACCCGGAGCGCCTGCTCCAGCGTATAGTCCTCATACAGATAGATCACTTCCTGCTTGGGGGTGAGGAACCGTAAAATGTTCATGCGTATCCTTTCTCAGGTAAAATGTGAAATCTTTAACGGCACGATTTTACCATGTCTTTTCTGCGAAAACACATCTTTTCCGCCGATCTTCCGCATTCCCCCTTTCTCAGACGGCGCGGCGTTCGCGCTTTGATCCTGCGGCTTCTTTTGCGGTCAAAAGGCAATTTTGCACAAGGATCTTCTCCGTCTCTCTTTTCCTTTTATATAATATCACAACTTTTTTTCAGACTCAACCCCCGGCGCGCGAAATTCAGAAGTCGTTCACAATCTTATGACTTGCAAGCGGGGGCGCGGCATGCTATGATAAACTCTTAGAAGAAGGGGGGAGCGCGCATCGACCGTTTGACCTATCGCTGCCGGGCGGAGGACGCTGGGCTGGAGGTTTTGTCGTTGCTGCGGCGGGAGTTCCGCCTGTCCACCAACCTGCTGCGGCAATTGAAGACTTCGGAGGCGGGCATCCTGCTGGACGGCCGCCGCGTCACCGTGCGGCAGCGCGTCGCGGCGGGGCAGGAGCTTTCCATCCTGCGGGAGCCCGATTCGGGGAAAACGCGCCGCGTGCCGCCTGCGGCGGGGGCGCTGGACATCGTGTATGAGGACGGCGACCTGCTCATCCTCAACAAGCCCGCAGGGCTTGCCGTCCATCCCAGCCCTGGCCACCGGGACGGCGATACCCTGGGCAACCGGGTGGTGTGGCATCTGTCCCGGGCGGGACAAAATCCCACCTTTCGGGCCATCAACCGGCTGGACCGGGGCACCTCGGGGCTGATGACCTGCGCCAAAAACAAGCTTGCCGCCCAGCGGCTGGAGGATCAGCTTGCCGCCGGCAGCATCCGAAGAGTCTATCATGCGGTGGCCGAGGGGATGGGCCTGCCCCCAGAAGGCACGGTGGACCTGCCCATCGGAAGGGCCGAGGGCTTCGGCATCCGCCGCTGCGTGCGGGAGGACGGCCGGCGGGCCGTCACCCGGTTTCGCGTGCTGGGGGAGCAAAACGGCCGCACCCTGCTGGAGCTGCGGCTGGAAACCGGCCGCACCCATCAGATCCGCTGCCACATGAGCCATCTGGGGTTTCCGCTGTGCGGCGATTTCATGTACGGACGCGAGATCGAGGGGATGACGGGCTTTGCTCTGCATTCCTGCGCCCTGTCGCTGCTTCAGCCGTCCACGGGCGAAGCGCTGTCCTTTGCGGCCGCCGATCCCGAAAGCTTTCACTGTTTATTGGAGGGCTCGCTATGAAACGGCTTTCCCAACTGTCGCCCGCGGCCTATCGCATCGCGGTGGAGAAAAACATCGCACAGCGCAAGCTGAAGGACGCTCTTTCCGGCGCGCGCTTCGCCGCGCAGAAGCAGGAGGAGCCCCTTCCGGTTTTGGTCTGCCGGCACAATTCCCTCATCCGCCGGACGCTGGGGCAGGTAGATATGCGGCTGCAAAACAATAAGGCGGTTTCGCTGGGTCTTGCCGCGCCGCATGTCAACGGGATCCTGATCCGTCCAGGCGAGACCTTTTCCTTCTGGCGGCTGGTGGGGCGGTGCACCGCGAAGCGGGGCTTTTTGCCTGGGATGGTGCTGCACAACGGCATCCCAGGCGAAAGCGTGGGCGGCGGCATGTGCCAGTTCACCAACCTGCTCCACTGGATGGCGCTGCATTCCGACCTGACGGTGGCCGAACGCCACCACCACGACGATTACGACCTGTTCCCCGATTTCGGTCGGCAGGTGCCTTTCGGCGTGGGGACGTCGATCCTTTACAATTATTTGGATTATCGCCTGTATAACGGCACCCCGGACACCTGGCAGATCCTGGTGCACAGCGACGGGGAATACCTGCGGGGCGAGCTGCGCTGCTCGGCCCAGCCCGATCACGTGTGGCACGTCTGTTGCGAGGAGGAGTATTTTTCCCGGGAAAACGACGTCTGGTACCGCAACAACCGGGTTGTCCGCTACAGCGTCGACCGCCGCACGGGCATGGAACGTTCCCGCCAGCTTTTGCAGCAGCCCTACGCCCGGGTGTGCTATGATCCGCAATATATCGATCCGAACAAGATCCGTTGAAAAATGTTCCGCGGCGGCGGATTTGCATTGGGAGTGTGACGATGAAAACCGCGTTTTTTGTGATCCTGGGTCTTTTGGCCCTGTATTTCCTGCTTTGCCTGGGGCTACTGTTTGCCTTTCTGCGCCGCAGGCGCGACGATCCCTCCTCCACCCTCCGCATGCTGGAGGGGACACCCATGGCAGGCTATCTCCCCGCTATCCGGCAGGCGCGAGAATGGTATCCCGCCCAAAGGCACGAGGATATCTTTATCAACAGCTTCGACGGGCTGCGGCTCCACGCCACGCTCATCCGGCAGGAGCATCCCCGGGGCACGGCAATTTTGTGCCACGGCTATCACAGCAGCGGGGCGGCGGATTTCAGTTGCGCCATGCGCCCGCTGTTTGCGCGGGGCTTCCAGCTTTTGGTGATCGACCAGCGGGCCCATCTGAAAAGCGGCGGAAAATGGCTCACCATGGGCGTAAAAGAGCGGCGGGACGTGCAATCCTGGGCCGATTGGGTCGCCAGGCAGTTCGGGCCGGAGCATCCCATTGTTTTGGAGGGGATGTCTATGGGGGCCGCCACGGTGCTTATGACTGCCGATCTGCCTCTGCCCGCCTCCGTGCGCTGCATTGTGGCCGATTGCGGCTACACCTCGCCCCGAGAGATCTTTACCTCGGTGATGCGCGGCTTTCTTCCCCATCCGCGGCTTCTGCTGTGGGGCGCCGATTTGTGCTGCCGCCTAGCTGCGGGCTTTTCCATCGATGGCGCCGACGCCCGCAAGGCGCTGGCAAAAACCGCGCTGCCCGTCCTTTTGATCCACGGCGAGGCCGACACCTTCGTCCCCTGTTCCATGTCCCGGGAAAATTATGACGCCGCGGCGGGCGAAAAGACGCTGGTCACCGTGCCCGACGCCACCCACGGCATGAGCTATCTGGTGGATGAGTCCAAGGTCACCGCCGCGCTGGACGTGTTTTTGGACCGGCATGTGCCGAAAAAATAACGCCGGATCACCGCCGGCAAGCGAAGAAAAAGCAGGCGAACGCCTGCTTTTTTGTCCGCCAAAGACGCTTCAACCGTTATCGCTTTAATATCATTCTTACCGCCGTCGCGCCGATTTGCGTTGCGCCCTGATGTCCATCAAATTGAAATCCGTATCGTTTGTAAAATAAAACCGCCCGCTCATTGTCCTTCAATACCCAGAGCGCGATTTTCGGATACATTTTTAACTGACAAAAGGCCGCTTGCATCAAACGGTCTCCTATTCCGCGCCCATAATAATCCGCCAAAACATACAGGGCGACAATCTCACCGGTATTTTGCAAATCTCCATCGTGGTTTTCTCCATACTGAACAAAGCCGACAACACGGTCCTCTCGCTTGGCGATCAGGGTGTTCTCCGTCGAGCGGCGGGCCATTTCCTCGCACTGCACAAGGGTCCGCTGATCAAGATAACGCTGCTCAACGATCCCGGAATAGGCTTCCCGCCATGACTTCCAGTGAACATATGCTTTCCCCTTTATTTCCAGATCGGTTTCCATCTTTTTTATTACAATGTTCATTTTCGCGCCTCCACGGATGCTGGTTTATTTGATTTATTTTAGCACAAAGTTCTGGAAATTTCTACCTCCACCGCAAATAAAAAACGAAAGGCATTGCTGCACAGCATCATTTGTGCAGCAATGCCTTTTTGATTTGGATCTTAAATCAGATCAGACCAGCTCGATAACGGCCATTTCGGCGCCGTCGCCCCGGCGGGGGCCGATGCGGGTGATGCGGACATAGCCGCCGTTGCGCTCCGCATACTTGGGCGCGATCTCGTCAAAGACCTTCTTAACCACGTCTTCCTTGGTGATAAAGGTCATCGCGGCACGCTTGGCATTCAGGTCGCCCTTCTTGCCGAGGGTAATCATTTTTTCAGCAAGGGGACGCACTTCTTTTGCGCGGGTAACGGTGGTCTCGATCTTGCCGTTCTCCAGCAGATAGGTGACCATGGCGCGCAGCATGGCGCGGCGATGATCGGTCGGTCTGCCGAGCTTGCGAGTTCCGGGCATGTGTGTTACCTCCTATTATCGGGTTCGGTCGGGCGTGGGCGCTGCCGTGCAGCGCCGCCCAGCCTTTGATAGAGTTTGAAAATCAGTTGTCGCTCTCTTTGGACAGGGAAAGCCCCATGTCGGCCATCTTTTTGACGACCTCTTCATAAGATTTCCGGCCCAGGTTCCGGACCTTCATCATGTCTTCCTCGGTGGTGTTCACCAGGTCTGCCACTGTGTTGATGCCGGCACGTTTCAGACAGTTGAAGGAGCGCACGGAGAGATCCAGCTCTTCGATGGTCATCTCCAGAACCTTATCCTGCGGGGTCTCGTTCTTTTCCACCACGGTGGCGCGGGTGCCGATCTCGTCGGACAGATCCACAAACAGGCTCAGATGGTCGGTGAGGATCTTGGCGGCGAGGCTGATGGCGTCGCGGGCGGCGATGGTCTTGTCGGTAAAGACCTCCAGCGTCAGCTTGTCGAAGTTGGTCATGTTGCCGACGCGAGTGTTCTCCACCACATAATTGACCTTATGGATGGGCGTATAGATCGAATCCACCGGGATCACACCGATGACAGACTGCGCGGGCTTGTTCTTCTCGGCGGGGGTATAGCCCCGGCCGTGGCTGAAGGTCAGCTCCATGTTGAACTTGGCGTCTTCCATCAGGGTGACGATATGCAGCTCCGGGTTGAGGATCTCGATCTCGCTGTCACAGCGGATGTCGCCGGCGGTGACTTCACCGGCTCCCATTGCCTCGATGCTCACCGTCTTTTCGCCGGGGCTGTGCAGCTTGGCGATGATCCCCTTCACGTTGAGGACGATCTCGGTCACGTCTTCCTTGACGCCGGGTACGGTGGAAAACTCGTGCTGGACGCCTTCGATTTTGATGGACGTGGCGGCCGTTCCGGGAAGGGACGACAGCAGGATGCGGCGCAGGGAATTGCCGAGGGTAGTGCCATAACCGATCTCAAGCGGTTCTACGACGAACTTGCCATAGGAGCCGTCTTCCAGGGCTTCGACACATTCAATACTGGGCTTTTCAATTGCGATCATTCGGTACCCTCCTATGTTAAAAGTCGCTGCTTAAGCCAATAAAAGCCAATGCTGCGAGGGATCGATTACTTGGAGTACAACTCGACGATGAGATGCTCCTCGACGGGCAGATCGATCTCTTCTCTCGTGGGCACGGCAAGGACCTGGCCAACCATGGTTTCGGCGTTGAAATCAAGCCACCGGGGGACGGTGTGGAAGGAATTGCGCTCCAGATTCTGGGCGAAGCGGGCGATGGAGCGGGAGCTCTCCTTCAGGGCGATGACCATGCCGGGCCTGACCTGAAAGCTGGGGATGTTGACGTTCTTGCCGTCCACGGTGAAGTGGCCGTGGCTGACCATCTGACGCGCCTCGCGGCGGGTGGCGGCCAGACCCAGGCGGAAGATCACGTTGTCCAGACGGCATTCCAGCTGGATAAGCAGGTTGTCGCCGGCCTTGCCGGGCATCCGGACGGCCTTCTCATAATAGCCGTGGAACTGCTTCTCCAAAACGCCGTAGATGAACTTGACCTTCTGCTTCTCTTGCAGCTGGGTGCCGTACTCAGACTTTTTGCGGCGGGTACGGGTATTCATGTTGCGGTTGGTTTCCTTCTTGAAATAGCCCATCGCGGCGGGGCTGATGCCCAGCGCCTTGGCGCGCTTGGCAATGGGTTGCGTATTTTTAGCCATAACTTGTTACCTCCCTTTGTTATACGCGGCGGCGCTTCGGAGGCCGGCATCCGTTGTGGGGGATGGGGGTCACGTCCTTGATACTGACGACCTCAAGACCGGCGGCCTGAAGGGCGCGGATCGCGGCCTCACGGCCGGCGCCGGGGCCACGGACATAGACCTCAACGGTCTTCAGGCCGTGCTCCATCGCGGCCTTGGAAGCGGTTTCGGCAGCGGTCTGCGCCGCAAAAGGAGTGGACTTTCTGCTGCCGCGGAAGCCCAGCCCGCCGGCGGACGCCCAGGAAATGGCGTTGCCGGCCAGATCGGTGATGGTGACGATGGTGTTATTGAAGGAAGAGCGGATATGGACCTGGCCCTTTTCAATATTCTTGCGCTCGCGCCGCTTGGTGCGGACAGCGGTCTTCTTTGCCTGTGCTTTTGCCATAATGCTTCTCCCTCCTTACTTCTTCTTGTTGGCAATGGTCTTCTTGGGACCCTTGCGGGTGCGGGCGTTGGTCTTGGTGCGCTGGCCCCGGACGGGCAGGCCCTTGCGGTGACGCAGGCCGCGGTAAGAGCCGATCTCCACCAGACGCTTGATGTTCAGGGCCACGTCGCGGCGCAGGTCGCCCTCGACCACATATTCATGCTCGATGGCTTCGCGGAGCTTGGCGGCTTCATCCTCGGTCAGGTCCTTGACGCGAGTATCGGGATTGATCCCGGTCTTTTTCAGGATATCGTTGCTGAGCTTGCGGCCGATCCCGTAGATATAGGTCAGGCCGATTTCCACGCGCTTTTCGCGGGGAAGGTCAACACCGGCAATACGAGCCATTTCATTTACCTCCTGTGTTCAATTAGCCCTGCTTCTGCTTATGCTTGGGATTCTCGCAGATGACCATGACGCGGCCTTTTCTGCGGATGATCTTGCACTTTTCGCAGATGGGTTTGACGGACGGTTTTACTTTCATGGTAAAGTTCCTCCTACTTTTCTGCTTTCGCTGTTACTTGGAGCGCCAGGTGATCCTGCCGCGTTCCAGATCGTAAGGCGACATCTGAACGGTCACCTTGTCGCCGGGCAGGATTTTGATGAAATTCATGCGAAGCTTACCGGAGATATGCGCATTGATCACATGCCCCCCCATGATCTCCACCTTAAACATCGCATTGGGCAGCGCCTCTATAACGGTACCTTCTACTTCGATCATGTCTTCTTTCGCCATACAGTTGCCTCCTCGGTTTATGCATGCCTGCCGTCTTTGTCGGCGGTCAGGATGATCGGCTCATCTTTGGTGATGAGGATGGTATTTTCGTAATGCGCCGACAGACTTCCGTCCGCCGTTTTGACTGTCCAGCCGTCTGGCATGGTGTTTACCTGCCAGGTCCCCATACAAACCATCGGCTCGACGGCGATGGTCATCCCCGCCACCAGGCGCGGACCGTGACCGGCCCTGCCGGGGGCCAGGAAGTTGGGCACCTCGGGCTCTTCGTGCAACTCGCTGCCCACGCCGTGACCGACGTAGTCGCGAACCTGAAAGAACCCGTTGGCGGCGGTATAGTCCTCCACGGCCTTGGAAATATCGGAGATCCTGTAGCCCTCACGAGCATACTTGATGCCCTCATAGAAGCTCTGCCTGGTCACCTGGATGAGCTTTTCCGTGCTTTCCGGAATGGCGCCTGCAGCATAAGTAGCCGCGCAGTCGCCATGGTAGCCCATGTAAAGCGCACCCACGTCAATCTTGACGATGTCGCCCTCCTTGATCTTTCTGCTGCTTGGAATGCCGTGAATGACCTCGTCGTTCACAGAGCAGCAGACCGACCCGGGGAATCCGCCGTAACCAAGGAACGACGGCTTCGCGCCAAAGCCCGTGATCACTTTTTTGGCCACATGGTCAAGCTCTCGGGTGGTGATGCCCGGCGCGACCAGATCGCCGCAGGCGCGCCGCGCCAGCTCGGCGATCTGCCCCGCCTCCGCCATGAGTTTGATCTCATGGGGCGATTTGATTTTTATCATAGCGCCACATCTATCGTCTGGAAGATCCGCTGCCGGATTTCTTCCACACTGCCGACGCCGGAGACCTCCCGCAGCTTATCCTGCCGGGCGTAATACTCCTTTACCGGTTCGGTCTGGGCGTGATAAACCTCAAGGCGCTGCAGCACCACGGCAGGCGCGTCGTCCTTCCGGATGCCCAGCGTTTCCCCGCATTTATCGCATTTTCCCTCCACGCGCGGGGGGTTGCCGGCAACGTGGTAGGTGCTTCCGCAGCGGGGGCAGGTGCGGCGGCCGGCCATGCGGTGAACGATGGCCTCATCCTGCACCTCAATGGAAAGAGCAAGATCCGGCGCGGCAAAGGCGTCAAGCGCTTCGGCCTGGGCGACTGTGCGGGGGAAGCCGTCGAAGATGGCGCCGCTCGCGCAGTCGGGGCTCTGCAGCTTTTCCTTTACCAGCCCGATAATGAGCTCATCGGGCACCAGCTTGCCGCCGTCCATATATTCTTTGGCCTTCTGCCCGAGCGCAGTTTTCCGGGCGATGGCTTCGCGCAGAAGGTTCCCCGTGGAGATCACGGGGACCTTCAGCGCGGCTTTGATGAAATCTGCCTGTGTGCCTTTTCCTGCTCCGGGGGCACCCATTAAAACCAACTTCATAAGGCCAGCCTTTCTCTTATTCCAAAAAGCCCTTGTAGTGACGCATCATCATCTCGGACTCGATGGCGCGGATGGTCTCGAGCACCACGCCCACCATAATCATGGTGGAGGTGCCGCCGATGGCCAAGCCCAGCAGGCCGGGCACGTTGGAAAGGATCAGCGGCAAGCCGGCGATGATGGCCAGGAAGATGGCGCCCATCATGGTAATCTTATTGAGCACCTTGGCAATGAAGTCGGAGGTGGGCTTGCCGGGACGGAAACCGGGGATAAATCCGCCGTTCTTCTTCAGGTTGTTGGCCACCTCGATGGGATTGAACTGGATGGCGGAGTAGAAATAGGCAAAAGCGAAGATCAGCAGAACGTAAACGATGATATAAACCACCGAGCCCTGGGTGAACCAGCCCTTCTCGCCCACCATTTTGCTGGTCTGCGCGTTGCCAAAGAAGCCGATCAGTGTCGCGGGGACGCCGCAGATGGTAGAGGCGAAGATGACGGGCATGACACCGGACATGTTGACCTTCATGGGCAGGTTGCTGCTCTGGCCGCCGTACTGCTTCCGGCCCACCACGCGCTTGGCGTACTGGACGGGGATGCGGCGCTCGCCCTCGGTGATATAAATGATGAAGGCGATGATCAGGATACAGACGATGAGCACGATGATAGCCGCCCACCAGGGCATGGAGATGACCTTCATCAGCGCGCCATAGCCCTGCGAAACGATACCGGCAAGCAGGATCACGGAGATGCCGTTGCCGATGCCCTTCTCGGTGATCTGGTCGCCCAGCCACACCACGAACATGGCGCCCGCCACAAAGGTGGTGATGATGACGATGGCCGCCCAGATGTCGCTGCGGGTGAGCACACCCATAGAGCGGATCATGATATAATAGCCCGTTGCCATGAGCACGGCCAGCACCAGCGTGCCGTAACGGGTGATGCGCTGCAGCTTCTTCTTGCCCTCTTCGCCCTCATCCTTGGCCATGCGCTCCAGCGCCGGGATGGACACCTGAAGGAGCTGGACAATAATGGAGCTGTTGATATAGGGATAGATGCTCAGCGCAAAGATCGAGGCTGTCGCCAGACCGCCGCCGGACAAGACGTTGAAATAACCCAGCAGGTTGGCACTGTTCCGCGCGGCAAAGCTGGCAGCCAGCGCGGCGGTGTCCACATAGGGGACGTAGATGGCATGACCGAAACGGAACACAACAATGGCGAAGAGCACGAAGAGCAGCTTTTTCCGCAGATCGGGGATCTTCCACGCGTTTCTGACAGTTTCAATCACTTAGATCACCTCCGCCTTTCCTCCTGCGGCTTCGATCTTTTCTTTGGCGGCGGCGGTGATGCCGGCGGCCTTGACCGTCAGCTTCTTCTGCAGCTCGCCGTTGCCCAGGATGCGGATACCGTCGTACTTCTTCTCCACCATGCCGCGTGCCAGCAGGGTCTCGAAGGAAACTTCGGCGCCGTCTTCCAGGCAGTTCAGGGCGCTGACGTTCAGCGCAGCGTATTTCTTGGCAAACACATTGTGGAATCCGCGCATGGGCAGACGGCGGGTCAGAGGCATCTGGCCGCCCTCAAAACCGGGACGGACGCCGCCGCCGGAGCGGGCCCACTGGCCCTTGTGGCCACGGCCGGCGGTCTTGCCGTTGCCGGTGCCGATGCCGCGGCCCTTGCGCTTGCCGACTGTGGTGCTACCGGGAGCGGGCTGTAATTCATGCAGTTTCATATCCGGTAACCTCCTTAGTTCATTTCTTCCACACGGATCAGATAGCTGATCTGGGTGATCTTGCCGCGGGTGCACTCGTTATCGGGCTGAACGGTGGTGTCGCCGATCTTGGTCAGGCCCAGAGACTGCGCCGTGGCGATGTGCTTCTTAAAGCGGCCGTTCAGGCTCTTCACCAGGGTGATTTTATAAGTCTTCATGGTGTGTCCTCCTTACAGCTCGCTGGCGTCCTTGCCGCGGACCACAGCGACCTGCTGGGCGTCGCGCAGGGACTTCAGGCCCTCCATCGTGGCGGCGACCACGTTCTGGGGGTTGTTGGAACGCAGGCACTTGGTGCGGATGTCGCGGATGCCGGCCATTTCCACCACGGCACGGACAGGGCCGCCGGCGATCACGCCGGTACCGGGGGCAGCGGGCTTGAGCAGCACGCGGCCGGCGCCGAACTTTCCGATGACCTCGTGGGGGATGGTGGTGCCGGTGAGCGAGATCTTGACCAGGTTTTTCTTTGCATCTTCGATGCCCTTGCGGATGGCGTCGGGGACTTCAGAGGACTTGCCCAGGCCGAACCCGACGATGCCGTCGCCGTTGCCAACCACCACGAGCGCGGAGAATTTCATGATGCGGCCGCCCTTGACCGTCTTGCTGACACGGTTGAGGGAAACGACCTTCTCGCTCAGCTCCAGGGTGCTGGCGTCGATCAATTTAGCCATAGTGTATGTCCTCCCTTAAAACTTCAGTCCGCCTTCGCGGGCGGCTTCGGCCAGAGCCTGCACGCGGCCGTGATAGAGATAGCCGCCGCGGTCAAAGACCACTTCTTCGATGCCCTTGGCTTTCGCCCGCTGTGCGATGAGCTCGCCCACCTTCTTGGCGGCCTCAACATTGCCGCCGTAAACGCCGAAATCCTTTTCGTTGGAGCCGGCAGCGGCCAGCGTGACGCCGTTGACGTCGTCGATGACCTGGGCGTAGATGTTCTTGGCGCTGCGGAACACGTCCAGACGGGGGCGCTCCGGGGTGCCGGAAATGTGGGCGCGCACTCTCTTGTGGCGCTTAAGACGCTGGGCGTTGGAATCAAACTGCTTAACCATCTAAGTGCACCTCCCTTATTTCTTCTTGGCGCCGGTCTTGCCCTCTTTATGACGGACAAACTCGCCGGCATAGCGGATGCCCTTGCCCTTGTAAGGCTCGGGGGGACGCTTCTCGCGGACCTCGGCCGCAAACTGGCCGACGCTCTGCTTGTCGATGCCCTGCACAATGATCTTGTTAGGGGAGGGGACTTCAATGGTGATACCGTTCTTCTCAGGCATGATCACCGGATGGGAATATCCGATATTCATAACCAGATTGGTGCCGTCCTTGGACACGCGGTAACCCACGCCGTTGACCTCCAGCTCCTTCTTGTAGCCCTCGGTAACGCCCACCACCATGTTGTGGATGAGGGTGCGGGTCAGGCCGTGAAGGGACTTGTGCAGCTTATCCTCAGAGGGGCGCTTGACGTGGATGACGTTGCCCTCCTGCTCGATGATCATATCGGGGTGCATGGTTTGGGTGATCTCACCCTTGGGGCCTTTTACGGTCACCTGATTAGCGTTGACCTTGACTTCGACGCCGGCAGGGACGGTAATCGGCATTCTTCCGATTCTAGACATTGCTCGTTACCTCCTTACCAAACAAAAGCCAGAACTTCGCCGCCCACGTGCATCTCGCGAGCCTTCTTGTCGGTCATGATGCCCTTGCTGGTGGAAACGATGGCGATGCCCAGGCCCTTCAGGACGCGGGGCAGCTCGTCGGCGCCGGCATAGACGCGCAGACCGGGCTTGGAAACACGGCGCAGGCCGGTGATGGCCTTCTCTTTGTTGGCGTTGTACTTCAGGGTGATGCGGATGGTGCCCTGAACGCCCTCGTCGATCATGTCATAGGCCTTGATGTAGCCTTCCTCCAGCAGGATCTGGGCGATGGCCTTTTTCATGCCGGAAGCGGGAACGTCCACCGTTGCGTGACGGGCGGTCCCCGCGTTGCGGATACGAGTGAGCATATCCGCGATGGGGTCGGTGATGTGCATAAGTTTTCCTCCTTTTAGAAGTTAGAGAGCGGCTTTGATTTGCGGTCTTTCCACGCCGGGAAACGGCCTGTCGGCGCCCCGATTGGCCGGCTGCCGGCGTCTGATTTTGCCGCAGCCCTCTCCACTATTCTTAAGCCGCGCCTGCGGCCGGGATACGGATTTGCATGAGGATCTTCCTCAAAGCGGGATTCCTGTGGAAATTTGCGCTTCGGCAAAGATTTGACGGGGCGGCAGTACAAAGGTACGGCGACCCGGCAAATCTGAAGCATAAGCGGAAATTTACCAGGAAGCCTTGCGGACGCCGGGGATCTCGCCCTTATACGCCAGCTCGCGGAAGCAGATACGGCAGATGCCGAAATCGCGGAGATAGGCGTGGGGGCGGCCGCAGATCTTGCAGCGGTTGTAGTTGCGGGTGGCGAACTTGCCGCCGCGCTGCTGCTTCAGGATCATAGATTTTTTAGCCATTGTTGTTCCTCCCCTTACTTAGAGAACGGAGCGCCCAGCAGCGTCAGCAGCTCGCGGGCTTCTTCGTCGGTATTGGCGGTGGTGGTAAAGACGATGTCCATACCGCGGATCTTGTCGATCTTGTCATACTCGATCTCGGGGAAGATCAACTGCTCCTTCACGCCCATGGCATAGTTGCCGCGGCCGTCGAAGCCGTTGGGGTTGATGCCGCGGAAGTCGCGGACACGGGGCAGCGCCACAGAGAACAGACGATCCAAAAACTCCCACATCCGGTCGCCCCGCAGGGTGACCTTGGCGCCGATATTCATGCCCTCGCGGAGCTTGAAGTTCGCAACGCTCTTCTTCGCCTTGGTGACGATGGGCTTCTGGCCGGTGATCTTGGTCAGGTCGGCAACCACGGCGTCCAGCACCTTGCTGTTGTCGCGGGCTTCGCCGCAACCGATGTTAACGGTGATCTTGTTCAGCTTGGGGATCTGCATGACGCTCTTGTACTCAAACTTCTTCATCAGAGCGGGAGCGACTTCCTCGGTGTATTTGGTCTTCAGGCGGGGGGTGTAACCTTCCGGCTTGACGGAGCCTTCCATATTCTTTTCCTTGGCCATGTTTTACTCCTCCTCGTCCTTAGATCTCCGCGCCGCACTTCTTGCAGACGGTGGTCTTTTTGCCGTCGGCAATCTTGTGGGCCGGTCTGGTGGGCTTGCCACACTTGGGGCACACGCGCATGACTTTGCAGGCGCGGATGGGGGTCTCTCTTTCGACGATGCCGCCGGTCTCGCCCTGTCTGCGGGGCTTCTGATGATGGGCGGTGACGGCGACGCCCTCCACGAGGACGGTGCCCTTCTTGGGAGAGGCAGAGATGATCTTGCCCTGCTTGCCCTTATCCTTGCCGGAAAGTACCACTACGGTGTCGCCGGTCTTCACATGCAATGTGTTCATAAGTCAGCGTCCTCCTTACAGTACTTCGGGAGCCAGGGAGAGGATCTTGGTGTAATCTCTCTCGCGGAGCTCGCGGGCAACCGGTCCAAAGATACGGGTGCCCTGAGGGGTCTTGTCGTCTTTGATGATGACGGCCGCGTTCTCGTCGAAACGGACGTAGCTGCCGTCGTTGCGGCGCAGGCCCTTGCGGGTGCGCACGATCACGGCCTTGACGACGTCGCCCTTCTTGACCTGGCCGCCGGGGGCAGCCTTGCGGACAGAAGCGACGATCACATCGCCGATGTTGCCGTATCTGCGGACGGAACCGCCCAGAACGCGGATGCACTTGAGTTCTTTCGCGCCGGTATTGTCGGCGACGCGCAGATAAGTTTCAGCTTGTACCATGACGGTCCCTCCTTACTTCGCTTTTTCGATGATTTCCACCACGCGCCATCTCTTATCGCGGGAGAGGGGGCGGGTCTCCATCACACGGACCTTGTCGCCGGTGCCGCACTCGTTGTTCTCGTCGTGGGCCTTCAGCTTATAGGTCCTCTTCTGGATCTTCTTATAAAGGGGATGCTGCACACGGTCTTCGATGGCGACCACAACGGTCTTATCCATCTTGTCAGAGACGACCATGCCGATCCTTTGCTTGCGGAAAGCTCTTTCACTCATTGTTCAGTTCCTCCTTACCGCTTACTTGGCGGCGAGCTCAAGCTCGCGCAGCACGGTCTTGACTCTGGCGATGTCGTGCTTGACATCGGCGATCTTGCCGGGATTGTCCAACTGGTTGGTGGCGTGCTGAAGACGCAGATTGAACAGGTCCTTTTTCAGTTCCACCAGCTTGGCGTTGAGCTGATCCGCGGACATCTCACGAGCTTCCTTGATCTTCATTACGCTTCACCACCATTCTCGGTAACAGTGTCCTCGCGCTTGACAATCTTGCACTTGACGGGCAGCTTGTAGCTGGCGAGGCGCAGAGCCTCTCTCGCGGCTTCCTCGGAAACGCCGGCGATCTCGAACATGACGCGGCCGGGCTTGACCACGGCCACCCAGTACTCAGGGGAGCCTTTACCGGAGCCCATTCGGGTCTCGGCGGGCTTTTCGGTAACGGGCTTGTCGGGGAAGATCTTGATCCAGACCTGGCCGCCGCGCTTGGTATAACGGGTCATGGCGACACGGGCCGCCTCGATCTGATTGCTGGTGATCCACGCGGGCTCGGTGGCCATCAGGCCGAACTCACCGTAGTTCACCACGTTGCCGCGGGTGGCTTTGCCCTTCATGCGGCCGCGGTGGACTCTGCGGTATTTGACTCTCTTGGGCATTAACATTATTCTGCTCCTCCTTCCGTCTTGGGAGCAGCGGGCGCCTGGGCGGGACGCTGCTGATAGGGACGGCCGCCCTGCCCGTTGCGGGGGGCGCCGGAATAGGGTTTGCGGTCGCCGAAGCGATTGTTGTTGCGGCGGTCGCCACGGTCGCCGTCACGGCGGGGCCGGCGGTCGCCGTCACGGCGGTCGCGGCGGTCACGGCGGGGCGCTTCCACGGGGGTGGAGCGGGGGCCGCCGGTGAGGACTTCGCCCTTATACAGCCAGACCTTGCAGCCGATGCGGCCGTAGGTGGTCTTCGCCTCGGCAAAGCCGTAGTCGATGTCGGCGCGGAGAGTCTGCAGGGGGATGGTGCCCTCGTGATACTCTTCGACGCCGGCGATCTCGCGTCCGCCCAGACGGCCGGAGCAGCGGCACTTGATGCCCTTGGCTCCCAGTTTCATGGCGCGCTGCATGGACATCTTCATGGCGCGGCGGTGCGAGATGCGCTTTTCGATCTGCGCGGCGATGTTCTCCGCCACGAGCTGCGCGTTGAGATCGGGGGAGCGGACCTCGACGATGGAGATGGCCACGGGCTTGCCGATCATCTTGGAAACGGTCTCCTGCAGCTTCTCGATCTCGGCGCCGCCCTTGCCGACGATCATGCCGGGCTTGGCGCAGTGGATAAAGATGCGGACCTTGGCGCTGTCGCGCTCGATCTCGATCTTGGGGATGCCTGCCTGATACAGGTTCTTCTTCAGATACTCGCGGATCTTGTGATCCTCCACCAACAGGTCGCCGACGAGCTGGTCCTTGGCAAACCAACGGGAGTCCCAACCGTTGATGACGCCCACGCGAAGGCCGTGGGGATTAACTTTCTGTCCCATAGTTTCCCTCCTGACTTATTCTTTCTCGGCGAGAACCATGTTGATGTGGCAGGTTCTCTTCTTGATGCCGGCGGCGCCGCCGCGGGCGCGGGGCATCATTCTCTTGAGGATGGGGCCGGGGCAGCACCAGACCTTGGCGACATAGAGCTTCTCGGGATCCATCTCCAAGTTGTTTTCCGCGTTGGCGGCGCAGCTCTTCAGCAGCTTCATCAGCGGCTCGCTGGCGGCCTTGCGGGTGTTCATCAGAATGGCGGCAGCGGAGGAAACGTCCTTGCCGCGGATCAGATCGCAGACGATCTGAACCTTGCGGGGGGACATACGAATGTACTTGACAGATGCTTTCGCTTCCATATTTCGTTTCCTCCCTTATTTCGTGGTCTTGCTGCCGGCGTGACCCCGGAAGGTCCGCGTAGGAGCAAACTCGCCCAGCTTGTGTCCGACCATATCCTCGGTGATGTAGACAGGGATATGCTTTCTGCCGTCGTGGACGGCGATGGTATGGCCCACGAACTCCGGGAAAATGGTGGAGGCGCGGGACCAGGTCTTCAGGACCTTCTTCTCACCAGACTCATTGAGCTGGTGGACCCTCTTCAGCAGCTCGGGAGCCACAAAGGGGCCCTTTTTCACACTTCTGCCCATATTATTGTGCTCCTTTCAATTATTTACCGTTGCGACGCTTGACGATCTGCTTGTCGGTGCGGTGATTCTTCTTGCGGGTCTTGTAACCCAGCGCGGGCTTACCCCAGGGGGTAACAGGGCCGGGACGGCCGATGGGGGATTTGCCCTCGCCGCCGCCGTGGGGATGGTCAACCGGGTTCATGACAGAGCCGCGGACGGTGGGACGGACGCCCAGATGACGGGTCTTGCCGGCCTTGCCCAGGTTCTGGTTTTCCTGATCGATGTTACCCACCTGACCAATGGTGGCGCGGCAGCCCATCTTGATGTAACGGACTTCTCCGGAGGGCAGACGCACCTGCGCGGAAGCGCCTTCCTTGGCCATGAGCTGCGCGGCGCCGCCCGCAGAGCGGACCAGCTGGCCGCCGCGGCCGGGGATGAGCTCGATGTTGTGGATCATGGTGCCCAGGGGGATGTTGGCGATGGGCAGGCAGTTGCCGGGCTTGATGTCGGCGCCCTCGCCGGAAAGGATGACGTCGCCCACCTTCAGGCCCAGAGGAGCCAGGATGTAGCGCTTCTCGCCATCCTCATACCGCACCAGCGCGATGTGGGCGGTGCGGTTGGGATCGTACTCCAGCGTCAGGACGGTAGCGGGCATATCCACTTTGTCGCGCTTGAAGTCGATCACGCGGTATTTCTGCTTGTTGCCGCCGCCGTGATGACGGACGGTGATGCGGCCGTAGCTGTTGCGGCCGGCGGTCTTCTTGAGAGGCTCCAGAAGGCTCTTCTCAGGCTTGACCTTGCTCAGTCCACAATAGTCGGTCACCGTCATGTTGCGGCGGGACGGCGTCGTGGGCTTAAAGCTTTTGATCGCCATAGGTGTATTCACTCCTTAATCTTGTTTCGTTTTGCGCCGCCTTGGGCGGCATACGTTCGGCAGCGATGTTCGCTGCGCGATCCCAAGCGGGGTTTCCCGCTCTCGCCGGGAAGATCCCGATTAGACCATGCCCTCGAACAGTTCGATGGTCTTGGAATCCTCCGTCAGGCGGATGATCGCTTTCTTGCGGTCGGGCTTGCGTCCCATCTTGCCGGTGCGGCCGCGGACGGCCTTGCCGCTGACGTTGATGGTGTTGACGCTCATGACCTTTACGCCGAAGATCTCTTCGATGGCCTTGCGGATCTCGACCTTGTTGGCATCGGTGGCGACTTCAAAGACGTACTTTTTATCTCCAACGGCCTCCATAGACTTCTCGGTGATCACCGGGCGGATGATGATGTCGTAAGCGGTTTTCATTTGGCATATACCTCCTGCAGCTTTTCCACAGCCGCCTTGTCCACGATGAACTTGTCGGCCTTCAGGATGTCGTAAACGCAGATGATGCCGGAGAAGGTGGTCTTGACGCCGGGGATGTTGCGGGCGGAGAGAACGACGTTCTTCTCCACATCGTTGGTCATGACCAGGGCCTTGCCCTCGGCGCCAACGGCCTTGAGGAAGTTGACCATGCTGCGGGTCTTGATCTCGGGCAGCGCGATGCTGTCCACCACGACCATCTGACCGGCGGCCAGCTTGGCGCTCAGTGCGCTGCGGATGGCGAGCTGCTTGGTCTTCTTATTGAGGCGATAACTGTAATCCCGGGGCTTGGGGCCCAGCGCGATGCCGCCGTGGGTCCACTGAGGAGCGCGGGTGCTGCCCTGGCGGGCCATACCGGAGCCCTTCTGGCGGCGGGGCTTTCTGCCGCCGCCGGAAACCTCGGCGCGGGTCAGCGTGGACTGCGTGCCCTGCCGCTGATTGGCCAGATAATTCTTTACGTCGGCGTGCATGACGGCGGTGTTGGGCTCGATGCCGAAGACGCTGTCGTTCAGTTCGATCTCGCCAACGACCTTGCCGGTCATATCTACTACATTCGTCTTAGCCATTGTCTTTCCTCCTCCCCGTTAGCCTCTTGCAGAAGCCTTCTGCGGGTTTCTGCCGGATGCCTTCTGCGGGTTCTTGCTGATGTCGGCGCCGGCCTGCTTGACCTTGATGTGCTTGACGGTGTTCTTGATGAACACGACCGAGCCCTTGGGGCCGGGGACCGCGCCGCGAATGGCGATCATGTTGGCCTCGGGATCGACCTTGACGACTTCAAGGTTCTGAACGGTGACCCGCTCGGCGCCCAGATGACCGGCCATCTTCTTGCCGGGCATGACGCGGGAGGGGTCGGTATTGGCGCCCATGGAGCCGACGGAGCGGTGTACGGGGCCCACGCCGTGGCTGTGGCACTGGACGTGCGCGTTCCAACGCTTGACCACGCCGGCATAGCCCTTGCCCTTGCTGGTGCCGATGACGTCGATCTTGTCGCCGGCAGCAAAGACGTCGGCCTTGATAACGTCGCCCACGTTCATTTCGCTGGCCTTGTCCAGACGGAACTCCTTCAGATACTTCTTGGCGGAGACGCCGGCCTTGGCAAAGTGACCCTTCATGGGCTTGTTGGTCTTGCGGTCGGTCAGATCCTCAAAGCCAAGCTGGACAGAAACGTAGCCGTCGTTTTCCGCGGTCTTCTTCTGCACCACGGTGCAGGGGCCGGCCTCAACGACCGTGACGGGGATGACGTTCCCCTTTTCGTCGAAGATCTGGGTCATGCCGATCTTCTTACCGATGATTGCTTTCTGCACGTTATTTCCTCCTTGCAGTGTTAGTGGTTGGTCAGTAGTACGGAGCGGTAACGGCGCCCCGCCTTCGCTTCTCAACATAACCTGTTCCCCGAACCCGGGGGACAAGGGTGCTGACAATTAAATAATAAAAATGTGCGCGGGGTTTAGAGCTTGATCTCGATCTCGACGCCGGCGGGAAGATCCAGATTCATCAGGGCCTCAACGGTCTTCTGAGCGGGATTCTTGATGTCGATCAGGCGCTTGTGGGTGCGGCGCTCGAACTGCTCGCGGCTGTCCTTGTTGACATGGGGCGAGCGCAGGATGGTGACCACCTTTTTCTCGGTGGGCAGGGGGATGGGACCGGAAACGGCGGCGCCGGTGCGCTTGGCGGTTTCCACGATCTTCTGGGAGGCCTGGTCGATGACGGTGTGGTCATAGGCTTTCAGCCGGATGCGCATGTTCTGCATGTCTGCCATGGGTGATTTCTCCTTTTCATACAATGTTTTGATCTGTGCGGAAGGATCGACATTGTACGGCTTGAAAGTCTTGCCACGCCGCCGTGTGTATCGCCTTTTGGGCATAAAGGAAACCGGCGATCTTATCATTCCGGCATGGCAAACGGAGGTTGGTTCCCACCGGGCTTACCGGCCCATGGCCGGCAGTTCCGCAGTTTCAAAGGGGACGCTTCCGCTTTTTTGCATTCCTATTGTCTTACCGCAAAGGGAAGACCTCCGTTCCGGCCCGCCTTGTGTGGCAGGACGATAGGAACGCGACTTTCGGTGCCGCCCGATTGTCGGACTTACTCCACCGAAGTTACCCGCTTTCGCGGCAATCTCCGGCTTCATCGCGGCCTGTTTTCCGCAAACAGGCATAGTTACGCCTTTCAAGGCGCTTTATCATCATATCAGCCGGGGGGCAAAAAGTCAAGGGTTTTTCACAAAAATTTCGAAATTTTTTTGTGGAAAAGCAACAAAGTTTCAAAACACTATATCTTGTGTTTTTTGCCCATATTTTGCCACAAAATCTTGCGGTTTCAAATATTTTTTCAATTTTATCAAACAAATGTTTGATTTTTGGGCGCGGGTGTGCTATACTGTTGTCAAGAAAAAATCTCCCTTCGGAGGTGTTTTGATGAACAAGCTCAGTCCCATGCGGCAGCGTATCCTGGACTACGTCACCGCCTTTACCCGGGAAAACGGCTATCCCCCCACGGTGCGCGAGATCTGCGACGCCGTGGGCCTGCGCTCTCCTTCCACCGTCCACAGCCATCTCAAGATCCTGCAGGACGGGGGCTATCTGGAAAAGGGCGAGCACAAGACCCGGGCCATCTCGGTCCGCGGCGGCAGCGGGACGGCCTTCCGCTCGGTGCCCGTTTTGGGCACGGTCACGGCGGGCCTGCCCATCCTGGCCCAGGAGGACACGCTGGGCTATGTCCCCTACGACGGGCCCGAGCAGGGGGAAATGTTCGCCCTGCAGGTGCGGGGCGAAAGTATGATCGGCGCCGGCATCCTCGACGGCGACATCGTGCTGGTGCGGCGGCAGAACACCGCCATCTCCGGCCAGATCGTGGTGGCCCTTTTGGGCGACGAGGCCACGGTGAAGCGGCTGCGCCTCGCCAAAGACGGGGTGTGGCTCCTGCCCGAGAACCCCGCCTTTGACTCCATCGACGGGCGGGAATGCACCATCCTGGGGCTGGTGATCTCGCTCTACCGTCCCAGAGTATGAGCGAGCCCGCCCTTTCCCGCGGCGGCGCGCCCCTTTCGGCCCTCTCCGGCGTCGGCCCGCGGCGGCAGGCCCAGCTCCAAAAGCTGGGCCTTTTTTCGGTGGGGGATCTGCTGTCCCATTTCCCCCGGGATTATGAAGACTGGAGCCGGATCACCCCCATCGCCCGGCTGGAGGATGGGGAAGCTGCCTGCGTGCGGGGCACGGTGGCCCGTCCGCCGGAAGTCTTTCGCAAGCCCGGCGGCAAGTGCCTTTCCCGCACCGCCGTGTTCGACGGCACCGGCAAGCTGAGCCTCACCTTTTTCAATAACCCCTATCTCCGGCTGGAGGCAGGCCGGGATTATCTCTTTTTCGGGAAGACGGTGTTTTACGGCGGGATGCGCACCATGGCCAACCCCGAAATCGCCCCCGCCGGCGACGGGGCGGAGGGCGGCGGCGGGATGATGCCGCTGTACCGCCTCACCGAGGGCCTCAGCCAGCACGCGCTCCGCAAGCTGACGCGCCAGGCCCTCGCCCGGACGGCGGGCGCTTTTCTAGAACCGTTGCCCCCGGCGCTGGTGGAGCAATACCGCCTCTGCCCGCCGGAGGAGGCCTTTTCGCTGATCCATTTCCCCGCGTCGCCGGAGGATGTGCGCAAGGCGCGGCGGCGGCTGATCTTTGAAGAGCTGTTTACCTTTTGCCTGGCGGGGCAGCGGCTGCGGGCCCAGAGCGCGCGCCTGCCCGGCGCCGTTTTGGAGCGGGCCGACCCCGAGGTCTTTTTCGGCAGCCTGCCCTTTGCCCCCACGAAGGCCCAGCGGCGGGCGGTGGAGGAGTGCTTTGCCGACCTTTGCTCCGGGATCCGTATGAACCGGCTGTTGCAGGGCGACGTGGGCGCGGGTAAGACGCTGGTGGCTGCCGCCTGCGCCTGGCTGGCCTGCAAAAGCGGGAAGCAGGCCGTGGTCATGGCCCCCACCGAGCTTTTGGCCCGCCAACATCACGCCTCCTTCTCCCGCTTTGCCGCCCCCTTCGACATCGAAACGGAACTTTTGTGCGGCAGCACCCCCGCCGCCCAGCGCAGACGTATTCTGAAAAAGCTGGAGGAGGGCGAGCCCATGATCCTCTGCGGCACCCACGCCCTTATCCAAAGCGACGTGGCCCTGCCCCATGCCGCCTTGATGGTGGTGGACGAGCAGCACCGCTTTGGGGTGCGCCAGCGGGCGGCGCTGGGGGAAAAGGCCCTTTCGGCCCATCTGCTGGCCATGTCGGCCACCCCCATTCCCCGGACGCTGACCCTGATCCTTTACGGCGATCTGGATGTTTCCGTGCTGGACGAGCTGCCCCCCGGGCGGCAGGAGATCCTCACCTATGCCGTCCCCGAGGAAAAGCGGCTGGACCTTTACGGCTTTTTGCGCAAGCAGGTGCAGGCGGGCGGGCAAATTTATATTGTCTGTCCCCTGATCGACGGGGCGGAAGACGACCCCGACGAGGAAAAAAAGGCCGCCGCCACCTATGCAAAATCGCTGGAAACGGCGCTGCCCGGCCTGCGGACCGGGCTGATGCACGGGCGGCTGAAGGCCGCCGAAAAAGAGGCGGTGATGACGGCCTTTGTCAACCGGGAGCTGGATATTCTGGTGTCCACCACCGTGATCGAGGTGGGGGTGGACGTGCCCGGCGCCACGGTGATGGTGGTGGAAAACGCCGATTTCTTCGGCCTGAGTCAGCTCCACCAGCTCCGGGGCCGCGTGGGCCGCGGCAGCCGCCAGAGCTATTGCTTTTTGATGCACCGCTCCAGCTCCGGCCCTGCGCTGGAGCGCCTGCGCACCCTGTGCCGGGAGCGGGACGGCTTCGCCATCGCCGAGGCCGACCTGCGCCTGCGGGGGCCGGGGGACTTTTTCGGGCGGCGGCAGCACGGCCTTCCGGCCTTCGCCATCGCCGATCTGGCCTCCGACCTCAACGTGCTGGAGGCCGCCCGGGACAGCGCCCAGGCGCTGCTGCGCCGCGACCCGGCCCTGACCTCCTGCCCGCTGCTGCGGGAGCGGGTGGAGACCGTGACAGAAAAAACCCTTGCAGTTTCGCTGAATTAGAAATCGCGGGCCTTTTGCCCGCGGGAAGGGACGCCTATGAAGCTCTATCTTGTCCGCCACGGACAATCCGAAGGAAATGTGAAACACCTGTGGTACGGCATCTCCGACCTGCCCCTTACGGCGCTGGGGCGGAAGCAGGCCGCCCAGGTGGGGGAAAAGCTGCGGGACATCCCGCTGGCCGCCGCCTACACCAGCCCGCTCTCCCGGGCAGCCGACACCGCCCGCATCGCCTTGGCGGGGCGCGACGTGCCGCTGACGGTGATCCCCGACCTGCGGGAGCAGGACATGGGGCGGCTGGAATCCATGTCGGAGGCCGATATTTCGGCCTTTGATCCGACCTATCTGGCACAGTTGGAAAAGGACTGGGTGCACGTCTGCCCCCTGGAGGGCGAGCCCTTCGACACCGGGCTGGCGCCCCGGGTGGCCGCCGTGCTGGACGCCCTTGCAGAAAAAGGGGAGGACTGCGCCATCTTTTCCCACAACGGGCCGCTGTGCTTTGCCATGGCCCATCTGCTGGGCCTGCCCATCGAAACCGCTTCCCGCTTTTATCTGCTCCACGGCTGCTATTCCATGATCGAGCTCGACCCCACGATCTGGAACGAGCGGCACGCCCTGCTGCGGCATTTCAACCGTTGACGTTTCTTTTGACGAAATTATCGCTTCAAGCAAAATGCCCCGCGCCAAAGGCGCGGGGCTTGGTTTTTCAATTTTACCGGCCCACCGCCACGGGGGCGTCGGGGGCGTTGCGCCCGATGCTGGCAATGCCCATCCGGCAGGACCGCTTGGCGGTATAGCCTTCGGAGAGCAGGACCATTTCCCCCTGCTCATCCAGCAGGCGAAAACCCATCCGCCCGCCGCCGCAGCGATAGATCACATAGCGGGCGCCGGCGTCCGCGGATGCCTCTCCAAGGGCCCTCATCCTCTCTGTCACTGGCGCGCCGGCGTTTTTCCGGACCCATTCGACGGCGCGCAAACAATCGTCCAGCGTGAAAAACACGCGGCTGGACGCGACGTTTTGCCCGTTTCCTGCCCGCAGGCCGAATTGATATCCGCCTCTTATGTGCTGTACCGTAAATCTTCCCACCGGGCTGCGCCCCCTCGTCTCCTTTATTTATCAAAATTTAATTTCAATCTAAGATATAACACGAATTTTTAGAAAAATAAAGTCGATTTGTAAAAATTTTCAATTTATTTTCTTTTTTCAGCTCCTGCCTTTCAAAAATGGAGGATCCTGTAAAAATGCCGCGCAGAGCCCTGCGCGGCAGTCTGTTTTTCTCGTTTTACGCTCCGCCGTTCCAGCTTCCCCCCACGTCGGCCCCCAGGTCGCAGGTGTAAACCCAGCGGATCACATCGCCGTTTTCCACCGGATATTTGCTGCACCCATAGTTGGGGAACCAATCGTTCACGGCGTACATCCAGCCCGACTGCTCGCCGCAATCGAACTCATACAGATTGGAGATCCCTTCGATATACACCGAGCCGTAGAGAGGCGTTTCGGCAAACTCCAGATGAATTCTCTTTTCCCTTGTTACCCGCTTGAGCAGGTCGAACACGCTGTCTCCCTCGTCAAACTCCACCTCGGTGGGGGGCAGGATCCATCCGTCGGCGGGCACCAGTCCGGCCTTGTCTTCGCCCAGCGCGTCCAAATGCTCCAGCAGGGTGGCGCAGGAAATGGAGATGGTGCAGGTCGTTTTCTCCGCAGCAGTCTCCGGCACAGGCGCGGGGGAAGTATCCTCCGGCTGGGCCGGCTCTTCCGGCGTCGGCTCCGCAGACTGCACGGGGGCGGGTTCGATCACAGGGGCGGGATCGGTCTGTGCCGATTCCGGATCGGCGGAAGGATCGGGAATGGGAATGGGTTCCTCCTCCGGGCCGGGCGGAGGAGCGGCCTCGGCCGTCGAATCCGAATCTGCGGGGTCTGCCGGCTTCTGATCCGACATCACGGGCTTTTGCGTCTCTTTCCCTGTTTCCCAGCCTTTGAGCCCCGGGGCGTTGCCGCCAAAATAAAAGGTCGCCGCCAGCGCCGCCAGGATCAGCGCGGCGGCCACAATTGCTTTTCCGTGCTTTTTCATGCTTCCATCCTCCCCGCCCGCACAAGCAGGCCATAGAGCATCTGGGCCAGCTCACCCCGCAAAACGGGCCGGGCGGGCTCCAGCGCCTCGCCCTCCATGGGCCAGAGGCCGTTTTCCAGACAGAAGGCCACGTCCTCCCGGGCCCATTTTGCCACGGAATCGCCGTCGGGGCGGGCGGAAAGAATGTCCGTCCGGGGCGGCGTGCCCTCAAAGCCCAAAATCCGCGCGGCGCGGCGCACCATCACGGCGGCCTCCTGCCGGGAGATGGTGCTTTCGGGGATGAACCGGCTGCCGCCCACGCCCTGGACGATGCCGGCGTCAAAGGCCGCCGCGATCCACGGGGTGTACCATTTGCTTCCGGGCACGTCGGAAAACGGCGTCCCGCTCGCGGGCGAACGGCCCACGCCGCGGACGATGATGGCACAGAGCTCCGCCCGGGTCATGGTCTTTTGCGGGGCAAAGGTTCCGTCGCCCATGCCGTTGACGATGCCTGCCTCAGCCAGCGCTTCCACGGCGGCGCGGCAGGGCTGTCCCGCAAGGTCGGAAAAGAGCGGCTCCGTTTCCGCGTCAAACACGTCGGTCATCTGATAGAGCGCCGTCTGGCCCCGCTCCTGCCGCAGCAAGGCGGCCAGCGCGTAAAAGGCCTGCCCGGTAGCCATGCCGTCCACCGTCATACCCTCGCCGTCCATGTGGAGAAAGCCCTCGCCGGGGCGGTAATAGCGCAAAAGCCCGTCGAGCACGGTGCTTCCGTTTTTGACGAAGCGCCTGTCGGTGAGGGGGATGTCCAACGTAGCCATGGCCACAAGCACCTGCGCGGTAGATTCACAGGTGTCGTTGCCCCAAGTGGCATAGCCGCCGTCAGGCCGCTGCATGGCGGAAAGGACGGCGATCCCCCGCTCCACGGCGACCCCCACGTCGGCCCGCTCCCGATAGGGGGCAAGGGCCTGCAGCGTCATGGCCGTCATGTCGGAATCGGCGTAAGTACCCGTCTGGGCAAAGCCGCCGCCGGACATTTCTTTTGTCAGGATGTGGGCGATGAGCCCGTCGCGGGTGGTCTGGGTTTTCCCTGCGGGGGCGGCGGGGACGGGATAATTGCCGCAGTCCAGTGCCTTGAGGGCCCACACCGCGCCGTTCAGTCCTGTGGAGATCGCCCGGTCAAAATCCCCCAGCGGGGCCGTCAAATCATAGCCCGCCACTTTGCGGGCGTCTTTTCCCATCGCCGTCACCGCAAGGATCACCCGGTCCTGATCGGTGATGCGGCGGGGGTTGATAACCCCTTCTTTTTGGATGATCTGCTTTTCCAGCGAGGCGTAATACCCCTCCAGCCAGCCCTCCGGCGCGGAAAACCCGCCCCGTACCAGCGCGATCACCGGCCATTCGCTGCCGGCTCCGGCAGGCTGCGCGCCGTAGATCGACGCCAAATCCTGCGCCGCGGACAGAGCCGCGTCGGTCTCCGCCGCGGCGGGCAGCGCGCCCAGACAGACTGCCGCCGCCAGCAGGACGGCGCAGATCCGAGAAATATCTTTTCCTTTCATTGCGACCTCCGTTTCCATGAGCTTTGCCCGAAAAAGGCAGACGTCAGACCGGTCTTGCCCAAGTCTGACGCCTGCCCTTTGAGGAAAAATATGAGAAGTATGGAAAGCGGTCTCAAGCGTCGGCGGCGGGCAAAAGAAAATCGTGACGGGCTTCCGTCACGACCGATCTTCTCGTTACCAAATGCCGCAGCTTCCCTGCGGCGCTCGCGCATCGTCGACATTCTGGCTCGCACATTGGGGCGAAAGCGCCTGCACCCCTCCTCCTACCTTCCCGGTCTCCCAGTGGCCGGCTCACGCCGCGGACGAGGGGCTCCTGTGCATACAGCTACGGTTCAAGCTCCGGACTTCCACCGGATTTCCTAATTCCTGCGCCTGCCCGAAGGGGCAGCCTTTACGCGGAACACGATACAACTTATGCAGTTGTGCAGCGGCATATGCCGCTACTAATACAATAACGGCAAAGCCCGAAATTGTCAACCCCCTATTTCGCCGGATGCCTGCGGCAGCGCCGCCCATTTCTACCGCGCCGCCGCTTTTGCCTTGTGTCGTTTTGTCAGCAGTAATACAAATGTCAGGGAAAGAATATTGGACAACACGATGCGCAAAATCTGCAATTCGTCAATGCCCGATGCTGTGACCATGTGCAGAGCGTTTGTCAGAAAGTTATTAAAAAAATGCTCAAATATGCCTGCCCATAAAGTTCCGGTAAGCTGCGCGCACAAGCCCCATTCGTACCCCAGAATTCCCGCCAGCAACACATAACCTGCCGCCATTGCGATAGCCGCCGGAACACCCATACTGCCGTCAAGCACCCAACCAACCACCATAACGATGTGCCAGACGCCAAAAAGCAGAGCTTGGAACAAGTTGCTGCTTCGTTGGGTAAACGCCGTTTTTCCTAAATGCAAGAACAGTCCCCGGAACAGCCCCTCCTCTGCCAGCACATTCAGCACATTGCCGGCAATACAGATACCTACAGCCGCTAAGGACACCCCTGTGATATTTTGATTTTGAAGTGCGAAATTTGAGACGAAGAATTTCAGGGACGGCGTTTGTCCCATGCTGCGCAGCACAATGTATTCCACAGCATAAGAAATTGCAAAAGAACTTATGCCCAGTGAAAGGCCCAGAATTGCTCCCTTGAAAAATCCCTCTTTTCTAAAACCAATACGCTGTGGAGACTCCTGTCGATGCCTAAGTACAAGAAAAATCAGTACGAGGATAAACAATTTGCACAGTACATTTTCCGCCAAAAATGTCTGGTCTGTTTTGATGAGCAGAAATTCAAAATACTCCACGATACTACAAAGAAGGAACAGCAGAAAAATGGAGCGCATTGCGTTTTTCTTCACCTTTACACCTGCCTTAAGAAGATTAAAACAAGTGTAGCACAAAGATATAAAGAATTCTACCGTCTATCAGAAATATGCGGACATATAACGTCTTGCCTTATCTTCAAAAGCCGCACAAATACAGACTTTTCGTTCTTGCTGAACTCTTCTCTTAAAGGCGGACACGGCGCCTTCCCGCGGCGGACTTTTCTTTCCTCCTCATCCATGGTATAGTAAAGGCAAAACTTCGAAAAAGGGGCGCGTGTTATGATCCTGCAAGGCAAGCTGTATTCCCGGACGCTGGACATGGAGACCGGCGCGGCCTTCGTGGCCGCCGACGACTGCGGCGCGGCCCCTCCGCGCAAGGTGGCCTATCTGCTCCACGGGCTTCAGGGACGATACGACGATTTTTTGCACTACACCGTTTTGCCGGACCTATGCCGGAGCTATCATTGTCTGTTCGTTCTGCCCGACGGGCAGCGGAGCTTTTACACCGACATGGCCTGCGGCAACGAGTATTTTACCTATCTCACCCGGGAACTGCCTGCGCTGGTATCCGACCTGTTCCGGGTGTCCTCCGCGCCGGAGGATACCGTGATTTTAGGCGCCTCCATGGGCGGCTTCGGCGCGCTCAAAGCGGCGCTGACCTTCCCGGATCGCTATGCCGCCTGCGCGGCTTTTTCCCCCTGCTGTCTCGATCTTGCCGATTATCTCCGCCCCGCCTGGCGCTCGGGAGAGGAGGGCGACGCCTTTCGCCGGATCTTCGGCGATAAGCTGGCCGCCGATTTTCTTGCAGCCTTCGGCCCCGACGGCAGCCGTCTGCCGGAAAACGACCTGCTTTCGTTGGCAAAGGCGGCGGCGGAAACGGACGTCTGCCCCCGCGTCTTTACCTGCTGGGGCAGCGAGGATATCTTCCGGGACACCAACCGCCGCTTCCCGCGGCAAATGGCGGCGCTGGGCTGGCCCATCGAAAGTCGGGAGCTGCCGGGGCATATGCACAACTGGGTGTTTTTCAACGAGGCGCTCAAGCTGGCGCTGCCCTTCTGTCTGGGAGAAAAGTAATTGCAATTCGTAATATTATCATAAAATACTACAAAAAGAAATCGCCCCAAACATGGTATAGGGCGATTTCTCGCTTTTCAGATGTGTTTACAGGCCCATTTCCCGCTTGACCTCGCCGAAGCACCGGATGGCGAAATCCAGATCCTCTTTGGTGTGACCGGCGGAGATCTGCGTGCGGATGCGGTCCTTGCCGCGCGGCACCACGGGATAGCAGAAGGCGATGACGTAAACGCCCTTCTCCAGCATCCGGTTGGCGAACGCATGCGCCACCTTGGGATCATAAAGCATCACGGGGACGATGGGATGCTCGCCGGGCAGCAGATCGAAGCCCAGCTTCTCCATGCCGGCGCGGAAATAGGCGGCGTTTTCATGCACCTTGTCCCGCAGGGCGGTGGAGCGCTCCAGAAGGTCGATGGTCTTCATGGTGGCGGCGCAGATGGCGGGCGCCAGCGTGTTGGAGAACAGATAGGGGCGGCTCTTTTGGCGGAGCAGATCCACGATGGGCTGCCGCGCTGCGGTATAGCCGCCGGAGGCGCCGCCCATGGCCTTGCCGAAGGTGCCGGTGATGATGTCCACCCGGCCCAGAACGCCGCAATACTCGCAGGTGCCCCGGCCGTGCTCGCCCATAAAGCCTACGGCGTGACTGTCGTCCACCATGGTCAGCGCGTCGAACTCGTCGGCCAGATCGCAGATGGCCTTCATGTTGGCGATATAGCCGTCCATGGAAAAGACGCCGTCGGTGGCGATGAGGATCTTCTTGCAGCCGGTGGCGCGGGCGTCCTCCAACTGGCGGCGCAGATCGGCCATGTCGTTGTTTTTATAGCGATAGCGTTTGGCCTTGCACAGGCGGACGCCATCGATGATGGAGGCGTGGTTGAGCTCGTCGGAAATCACGGCGTCCTCGGCTCCCAGCAGTGTCTCGAACAGGCCGCCGTTGGCGTCGAAGCAGGAGGAATACAGAATGGCGTCGTCGGCGCCCGCAAAGGCGGCGATGCGCTTTTCCAACTCCTTGTGGATCCGCTGGGTGCCGCAGATAAAGCGGACGGAAGACAGACCGAAGCCCCAGCGATCATAGCTTTCCTTGGCGGCGGCGATCAGCTCGGGGTTGTTGGACAGACCCAGATAGTTGTTGGCGCACATATTGACCACATGCGCTTTTTGCGTGGTGTCGATCACCGAACGCTGGGGGGTGGTGATGACGCGCTCTTCCCGCCAGGTTCCTGCCTCGCGGATGGCGTCAAGCTCCTGTTCAAAGGCTTTCAATGCGGTTTTCATAGCGGTTCCTCCTTATTTTGTCCAATCGAGAACGACTTTTCCCGACTCGCCGCTGTTCATGGCGGCAAAGCCCTTTTCAAACTCGGTATAATGGAAGCGATGCGTGATGACGGGGGTGAGATCCAGGCCGCCCTGCACCATATAACTCATTTTGTGCCAGTTGTCCATCTTGCGGCCATAGATGCCCTGGAGGCACAGACCCTTGCAGATGATGTCGTTCATGTCCACCTCGATGGGTTTGTTGCCCAGACCCAGCAGCGAGATCCTGCCGCCGTTGCGCATCACGGAGCACATCTGGCGGAAGGCGGCGCCGTTTCCGCTCATTTCCAGACCCACGTCAAAGCCCTCCTTCAGGCCCTGTTCCTTCATCACCTGAAGCAGATCCTCGCGTCCGGTGTTGACGGCGGCGTCCACGCCCATCTTGCGGGCCAGGCCCAGGCGGTAATCATTGAGGTCGGTGATGATGACCCGGCGCGCGCCGGCGTATTTGCAGATGCCGGCGGCAATGATGCCGATGGGGCCGGCGCCGGTGATGAGCACGTCTTCGCCCACCAGATCCCACATCAGCGCGGTGTGGGTGGCGTTGCCGAAGGCGTCGAAGAAGGCCACCACGTCCTCGTCCAGGCTCTCGTCGATGGGGATGACGTTGGTCTGGGGGATGCAGAGATATTCGGCAAAAGCGCCGTCCCGGTCAACGCCCACGCTGGTGGTGTTTTTGCACCACTGAATGTTGCCGGTGTGGCAGTTGCGGCAGCGGTGGCAGGTGATATGGCCCTCGCCGGAGACCCGCTGGCCCACGGTGAGCCCCGTGACGCCCTCGCCAAGCTGAGCGATTTCGCCTACATATTCATGGCCGATGGTCATGGGCGGATGGGTGATATGGATCCGCGCCCAGGGATCCCAGTTGTAGATGTGCACGTCGGTGCCGCAGATGGCGGTCTTGTGGATCTTGATGAGCACTTCGCCGGGGCCGGGCACCGGCACGGGAACACGCCGCAGCTCCAGACCGGGGCCGGCGGTGGGCTTGACGATGGCGTCCATGAGTCGTTCCATAAGTTGTCCTCCCATAAAAGACAAATGTATTTGATTTGTGCATAAATGTATCTCTGACAAGGACATGATACCGCGATTTTTTGGCTCTGTCAATGCAAAACCGGAAGTTTTTGCCTGCTCTTGCATCTTGCCGCCGCAAATGATACAATCATAACAGAAACGCACAAGGAAAGGCGGCAAATCGATATGGAAGACCGGCAATTCATCACGCTGGAGGTAGAGGGCGGCGCACCGCTGAAATGCGAGGTAGTGGGCGTTTTCCCCTTTGAGGGCAGGGAATATGTGGCCCTGATCCCGCCCGACCGGGGCGGCGCGGCGGAAATTTTGCGCTATGAAAGCGACGGAACCAGTTACAACATTTATTCCATCGAGGACGACGGGGAATACGACCGGGCCGCCGACGAATATCAACGGCTGATCAACGGCGCCGACTGAGCCCCGGAAAAGCGAAAAACAAAGCAAAAACCGCGGATGTCCGCGGTTTTTTCGTCATTTGACGGGCTTTCCGTTCAAAACGGCGCGCTCCAGCGTCTCGCCTCGGTAAACCAGCTTGAGCGAGAAAAAGGGCTCGTTCCGCTCCAGCAGGTCGAGAAAGATGCGGTCGCCCTCCCACATGGGCAGCGACAGCAGCGTTTCCCGGGGCACCCATTCCAGCACGCCCTCGTCGCATTCCCGCAAGTCGCCGGAAAAGCCCCCGGCGGTGAACAGGTGCATCTGTTCCGTGCCCCATTCGTCGGAAACGAAGGTCACCAGCCCGCGATAGCGGTAATCCGTCAGGGTGAGGCCGGTCTCCTCCTTCGTTTCCCGCAAGAGGCAGTCCTCGGGGCTTTCGCCCTCCTGGAACTTGCCGCCGATGCCGATCCATTTGTCCCGGTTTTCGTCGTGCTCCTTTTTCACCCGGTGGAGCATGAGATAGCACCCGTCCTTTTCGATATAGCAAAGCGTGGTCTGCTTCATAAACGGCTCCTTTCGGGGGGTTACTTTAAGAACTCATATTCGAAAAGCACGGGGACGATTTCTGAGTTGTAATAATCCTTAACGAGTGTTTTCAAGCCTGCAAGGGCGGTATGCAATTCGACATTATCCCAAATCGTGTTACCTGTCGTTTCGTCAACGTGTGATGTATCCAGTTCGGCAAATATCTGATAAACGCCATACGTCAAAGCCGGGTTATAGTTTTCTGCTTTCTTTGCCCATTGTATAACCGTTTCCCATTGCTTCAAAATGGCCTGTTCTTTGTCGCCGAGGGCTAGCCCCTTTATATCACGGAGGGCGATAGTTTCGCCGTTCGTGCTGTCAAGACAAAGCTCATTGCGATAAAACCGCCCGTCGCTCCCCGTGAACGTGCGCATATGGTTTTGCATTTCTGTACAAGTGAAAAGTAGGCATTTTAACAGAAATTGAGCGCGCCCCCCCCAGAATTTTGGATAAATTGACTATACTTTGCTGCGCCGTCTGCTGACTTCATGATCCGGGCGCGTTCCGTCCATGCCCTGTTATAAGTGATATACCGCGACGCACAAAACATGGGGAGCTTTTCAAGGTAGTTATCGGAACGCAAATAATAGCCGTGTCCTTTGTACAATCCGCAACGAATAAGCACTGACATTAAATCGGGATTGTCAAAATTTGAGCCATCAATAACCATATAACCGATAATATTCTGATTATAAATCGGCTTTAATGATGTTTTCACGCCGTCCCTTGCAGGCGTGCCGTCATACCCAAGCAGAACAGCCCCGGAAATATCGCTGTTTTCAGTACGCTTGTCATAATACACCTTGCTATACAGCGTATAGATACGGCGGACATCTAAAACCCCGCAAGGAATAAAGCATTTGTCTTTTTCGTCAATGTCAAATGCCTGTAATGCTATTCTTTCAATACTTGCGGCTTTATTCGACCATAACGCAACCATTATACAGGCATCAATATTTGTATGGAAATGCCGCCTGTTAAATGCGAAGCCGCCCAGAAATTCCTTATCAATCAAATGCTGTGCTTTCCAATACTTGACAGGGGAATAGACAATATAACTGTCCGTAGGCTGGCGCAGATAATACTTGAAGCCCGACCAAATGAAAGCGTTCCCCAAATCATTAGACGCCGTTCCCTTGACTTCCTTTTTCATTTCAGCAACAACATAGCTTTGTTTCCATGATGAAGATTTAGCGCCGATACCTTTTTTCTGGTGTTCAACACTTGTCGTTTCAGCATAGGGCGGGTTTTCAAACAGAATGATTGTGCATTCCGGGTTATCAATGTATTGTCGGATAATCGGGTTTTCGATATATTCCTTGCTCAAAGCGTCCGCGCCTGTGACAAGTCCGGCATTGAATGTTTCCGCCGTTTCAATCGGCGGGATGATATGCCGCACCTTTGCGCCGAGCAATTCCTGAAGCACTTTGTATTCGTAGTATTCGACCGTTGAAACAATGCAATGGGATAGTTCTTCGTCTGTAAGACCTGCTTCAAGGTTCCCCGTTCCGGCACATCTGTCTAAAATAATATAATCATTTCCAGCGGGGACACGGGCAACCGCAGCACGTACCAATTCAAGGGACTTTTCGGCGTACAGCTGATGCGTATAAAATGCACCGAGATTTTTCTTTTGCAAGGTATCGTTTAGCTTGTCCATCAAGTAATGAAACTTGACGTTCGTCTGTCCCGTGTATGGATAGATATATTGCGCAAAATGGACGGGCTTTCTAATTTCACCGATAGTTTTATGTTTGCCCGTATCGTCGCCGAGAAAGTCCTCTTTCCGCGCCGTGGGAACCGACTTGTAAAAGGCCGTAGCCCAGCCGACAATACAGTTTTCGTCAACGTGAATTTTGGTATAGTTGCATTCTTTGAGCAGGGTAACAATGCTTTCCGCGTCAAGCGGCCTGTCATAATGCAGGACTGTTTCGGCATCCCCGCCGATAAAGCCGCTGTTGTCCTTTGAAGCGCCGCCGGAATACAGCTTTTCAATATCCGACAAATACAGCGCAGAACGATACAGCCAAAGCGTGGCAGCGTTTACGTCGATAATCAGGATGTTGGCCGGAACGGGCTTGCCTTTGACGCGCAGGGCAGACAGGTATTTTATGCACTGAAATAAAACGGCATTCAAATCGGTAACATGCAATTTGAATTCAAGCAAATTGCCGTTGATAACTCCGTCATTATTATCTGCAAGTACTTCATCAATATCTAAAGAGGGATCGACGCGGGGCAAAAATGTATGATAAAAATCAATCTGCCCGTCTCGCTCTAACATGTACTTTTCCATACCTGTATTCCGTCCTTCATATGGTTTTTGGAAAAGGGGGCTCCCTATTGGGAGCTCCCCTTCATCACACTCAAGAATCTGTTTTTATTTATCCTTGCGCTGTTCGCCGAAGGTCTTCTTAGCCTCTTCCCAGCCGGCCAGCAGGGACTTGAACCCGGCCTGGGCGATGTCCTTCAGCTCGACGCTGGCGTCGATGGCGGCGGACTGCAGCTTTTCGGAGGCTTCCTTCAGCGCGGCCTTGGCGGCCTCGACCTTGGCGTTGACCTCTTCCTCGGCGGCGCGCTTCATCTCCTCGGCAGCGGCCTTGGGCTCCTTGCTCTCCTTAATGGCAGCCTGCGCGGCGGCCAGACGGGCGATGGGCACACGGAAGGGCGAGCAGGACACATAGTCCAGACCCACCCGGTGGCAGAACTCCACGGAAGCGGGATCGCCGCCGTGCTCGCCGCAGATGCCCAGGCCCAGATCGGGACGGGTCTTGCGGCCCAGACGGGCAGCCATCTCCACCAGCTTGCCCACGCCGGTCTGATCCAGCTTGGCAAAGGGATCGTTCTCGTAGATCTTCTTGTCGTAGTAAGCGCCCAGGAACTTGCCGGCGTCGTCACGGGAGAAGCCGAAGGTCATCTG